>DASQMR010000262.1:0-19698 GCA_035645375.1 Rubrobacteraceae bacterium | reverse complement strand
CCGGGTCGCCAAAATGTTCAGCCGGACGTAGTCCATCATAAACGTGTTCTCCGCCGCTGTAATCTTCCCGGCCACCGCGTCCGCGAAGGGCTGGTGTTCCGCCTCCGGCAGCCTCTCCAGATGTCGGCCCAGAACTACCGTCTTCAGGAAACGTGTCAGATCGTCTCTTGAGTCGAACTGCGTAGCCTCTTCTTGCAGCCAGGTCTCGACATCTGTGAACCCGGTTGCTTCTAAACGCACTCTGGTAGTCTCGGCGTCGGCGAAGTGCCAGGGCTCCTCCCATCCTTTGAAGCGGTTCCTGAAGCGTTCCTTTCCCATAACCTCTGCTGTTGCTCTCATCACCCGGGCTATGTTGCCCTCGCCTCCACACTGGACCATCAGCCTACCCCCCGGCTTCAAGGCCCGTGCGAGACGCCCGAACAACCTCTCATGGTCCTGTATCCAGTGAAACGTCGCCGTAGAGAAGATCAGATCTACCGGCCTCTCGACCTCCAGTAGCTGGAGGTCCTGCCGCTCGACCCGTATCCTCTCGTCCCCGGCGAACCGCTCCCGCGCGACCTCAACCATCGCCGCCGAAGCATCCACAGCCAGCACCGTGCCGTAAGGCAAGTATCGCAGGAGGAGTTCCGTGATCTTGCCCGTCCCACACCCCGCATCTATAGCCGCCTCATCCCCCCTGAGCGGTCGCCGCTCCAGAGTCCGCCCCAGTAAGCCCACGCCCCAACCGACGTGCGGTACGGATACCGCCTCGTACTCGGCCGCGTCCCACTCGAGCGTCAAGCTACCTCGTCTTTCTTGTTTCGTCTCACTATATGAAATATAATGTTCAACATATGGACAGTATAGAAGATAAGCCGATCGAGAGCAAGAGCGGCGTAGCGAGCGGGGTTGGGGTTTTGGACAGGGCAGTCTCGATCCTCTCGTTGCTCGCGGCTGATGGTCCGGTGAGCGCGGCGACGGTGGTCGAGGAGACGGGATTGTCGCGGCCAACGGCGTACCGGCTGCTCTCGGCGCTGGAGACGCATCATCTGATAACGCGAAGGGAGGGACGTTACTCGCTCGGGGTGCGTCTTCTGGGGTGGGCCGCGGCGGCGGGCACGGGTCTCGTGGAGCGGGCGAGGCCGGTATTGGAGAGGTTGAGGGACGCGACTGGGGAGAGCACACAACTATACGTGCGGGAGGGAGAGCATCGGGTATGCGTGGCCTCGGTAGAGCGGGCGACAGGCCTGAGAGACTCGGTACCGGTAGGAGCGGTGATGCCGCTCTCGCGAGGATCAGCGGGGAAAGTGCTGCTCGCGTGGGGAGAAGGCGAGGGGAGTTCCTATGGGATCGACGCAGAGAAGTTGGAGGCGGTACGGAGCCAAGGGTGGGCCGAGAGCGTAGCCGAGCGAGAGGCGGGGGTTGCGAGCGTGAGCGTGCCCGTCTTCGGCGCCGATGGAAGCTTAAGGGCGGCGGTCTCGGCCAGTGGTCCCGTCTCGCGCCTTGGAGAGCGGCCGGGCGAGCAGCTCGCTGAAGAGGTTGTGGCAGCGGCGAGGGAGATAGAGACCGCTCTGGGCTCCTAACGGCCCTCGCCTTCTAACGGGCCTTCTTGGCAGAGGCTGCCCTTTGATGCTGCAGTAGAATAGCCGGGTAGCCAGATCTTTACATCCCGTTGTGCAACGAGGATACTTCGTCGACGATTTTGACACGCAGAATGCTCGAAGCGGCTCCAGAAAGACAGCGATATGCTTTGTTTGCGTGGAGAGCCGGCCCGCAGCCGTGCAAACGCGCTGAAGAAGCGGTTTCGGGCAGGGGTTTTCCGAGCATAAACGGTTCACAGTGTGGAGGCGTGAGCATACTTGTGCCGTTCTTGACCCGATAAGAACGGTTGGGGAAAGGTAGGTTTAGAATGCAGGGCTTACGTAATTTGACGTCTCAGGTCGGCACCGTGTTTTGGATCACGCTCGCCATCGCGCTGGCGTTCGTTCTATGGGGCGTATTGCTTACGGATAACTTCGATAAGGTGACCAGGGCGGCTCTAGAATTCGTCGTCGCGGATCTCAGTTGGTTCTATTTGATCGTGACGACCTTGTTTTTGGTCTTCGTCCTCTTTCTGGCCTTTAGCCGGTACGGCAAGATCAAGCTGGGCAAGGAGGATGAGGAGCCTGAGTTCGGCATGTTCTCGTGGTTCGCTATGCTCTTCCAGGCGGGGATGGGCATCGGCGTAATCTTCTGGGGGGTCTCGGAGCCCGTATTGCACTACGCCTCCCAGCCACCTTACGGCGGGGCCGAGCCGAACACGGCTGCGGCGGCCCAGCTGAGCATGCAGTACTCGTTCTTCCACTGGGGGCTGCACGCGTGGGCGATCTACGCCGTCGTCGCCCTCGCGGTCGCGTACTTCAACTTCCGTAAAGACAAGCCGGGGCTTATAAGCGCGGTCCTCTCGCCCCTGCTCGGCGATCGCGCCAACGGCCCCATCGGGAAGGCCATAGACGTTTTGGCGATCCTGGCCACGCTGTTTGGCGTGGCGGTCTCTTTGGGGCTCGGCACCCTCCAGATTGGCGCGGGTCTCGGGGAGAGCCTCGGCATCTCAAACGGGATCGGCCCGCAGCTGATCATCATCGGCATCACCACGATCGCCTTTATGCTCTCCGCGTCCACCCCGATCGACAAAGGGGTTAACTACCTGAGCCAGGCGAGCATATACATGGCTGCCACCCTGCTCCTCTTCATCATCCTCGTGGGACCGACGGTCGTCCAACTCAACGCCTTCACGCAGGGTATAGGCGACTATCTAGGCCAGCTCATCCCGATGAGCTTCACGATGAACGCCTTTAACCAAGACACCGCTTTCTTGAGTAGCCCCGCGGGGACCCTCTTCTTGTTCGCGACGTGGATCGCATGGGCCCCTTACGTAGGGGTCTTCGTCGCCCGGGTCTCCAGGGGACGCACGATCCGGGAGTTCGTCATAGGCGTGCTGGTAGCCCCGAGCCTCGCCAACGCTTTATGGTTCGCCGTGTTCGGGGGGGCGGCGATAGATTATGACCGCTCGACGGGCGGGGCGATCAGCGCGGCCGCCCAAAGCGACCCGGCCGTGGGTCTCTTCGCCTTTCTTCAGGCGTACCCGCTACCTTTGATCACGTCGCTCGCGGCGATCTTGCTGCTCTTTATCTTCTTCGTTGCGGGGGCGGACGCAGCGACCATCGTGCTCGGCAGGATGTCCGCCGGCGGCGTCTTGAACCCCGGTAGGGTGATCAGGCTGGTGTGGGGGGCGATAATGGCGGCTATCGCGGCGGTCCTGCTGCTGACCGGTGGTCTTGAGGCGCTCGAGCGAGCGTCGATCCTGGGCGGCCTGCCGTTCGCGCTGATCATGATCGCCATGTGCTGGTCCCTGTATAAGGGCCTCTCGCAGGACGCCCACGAAGAGGACCAGCAGGAAGAGTCGCAACAGTCAGAGGAGACCACGGATCAACCGGCATAGAACCCCGACAAGTAAGCTCTAGACCAGGCGGCGCTCGTAGATTCCCTGCAGGCCCGGCTCCCCGGAGCCTTCCGTTATGGCCTTCTCGAAGGTCACCGTGGCCTGACGGCCCCCGATCTCGAGGGTCGCGACGTGGTTCTCGAACCAGGTCTCTCTGTGGGTCATGTGCCAGCTCATCCGTTCTTTGCCGATCCCCGCCATTCGGGAGAGGAGACAGCCAGCGAGCTCGCCCGGTTTCGTCCAGCAGACGCTCTGCAGGCGAGACTTCTGTCCGGGTAGAGAATTGCGAAGAGGAGAGCAGACCGCCTGGTAGATAAGGCTCCGTACGACCCCGTCGCGAAACTCTGCCTCGGCTAGATAGCCGTGATGTACGTCGCCGGAGAGCACGGTTATGGAGGCCGGGGGTTGACCCTTCTCTCCGGCAGCTACCGACCGGATAAGGGCGGTGAGCTTATCGAAAGACTCGTGGAAAGAGCCCCAGTGGTCCAGATCCTGAGAGCGCCTTATCCTCTCTCCCCATCCTGTCGCCCGCTCCCCCACTTGCCGGAGCAAACGGCCTCGCTCCAGGCCTGCAGGTGGTGCATGCCAGGACCGAGCATTACCGGTATCGAGGTGCCGAACAGGAGGTGGTCGAAGTCCCCGCTCGCGTGCTCCTCGATCCACTCCCATTCGCTCGCGTCCACCATCGAGCGGTGCTCACTGTCTAACACGCGGCCGCCTCGCGAGTCGAGCATCAACAGCCGCGTCCCGCCAAAGTCCCGGTGAAAGCTCCAACGAGTCCCCGCAGTCTCCCGATGCGCGTCGCGGGCGAAGTCACGCAGTAGGGGCCCCGCGTCCTCGGCTACCCTGGCCTTCTGAAAGAGGTCGTTCTCGGCGAGCTCGCCGGGAGAGAGGTTGCCGAGGTGTTGGTAGATCCAGTACGAGACGTGGGCGCCGTGGATCTGGTCGTTCCAAGGATGAGCCGGCGCCTCCGCGACCCATGCCTCGGAGACGTTCCAGTCATCGGCAACCTCATGGTCGTCGAAGATCATGGCGCTCGGCACGGTCGAGAGGAGCCACCGGATCGCCGGATCCCTCCACGAGTCCTGATAGAGCCGGGCATACTCCTCGAAGTCCGCCACCTCCTCCCCGGGAGGTTTGTTCGTATCGCGGCGCGAACGGATAAATTCCACCGTGTCGAACGGGGGCTTGTGAGCGTAGATTTGGTCCCCCAGAAGCACCAGCGCGTGCGGCAACTCCTCGGCAGGCTCCGCCGCCAGCCGCATCGCCATCGCGTACAGGGCGTCCACCCCGAGGCCCCGCTCGTTCGCCTCGCTGCTCAGGGTATAAGGCGGCTCATGCGGCGCGGAGATGCGGCACGAGCCGAAGACTAACTTTAGGGGCGCTTCCGAATCGAGGGTGCGGATCACGCTGGGCGGGAAAGGCGAGCCGGCCACCGGCCATCTCCTCTCACCGTCTAGGAGGACCTCGTACTCGTAGACGCCCCCCGGCTCCAGTCCGGCGACGCATACCAGGGCGTAGTGGTGGCCCTCGACGTGGAAGGTGCGGGAGCGACACCCCAAAACCTCAACCTCACAGGCAGCATCCGTCTCGACCCAGACGGTCGCCTCAGAGAAGCCAGCGTAGCGCAGCAGCGGGCCGAGAACGAGCTCAGGCACTACCGCGCGGCCTCACCGGTACGAGCAACTTTTCCGAACTGCACAACGGAGCTCCTCCCTACGATCAAGCCGAAGGATACACCAACGGTCGTCCGCGAACCTCCAGTCCCCTTACGCTTCGTCAGCAGCGCCAGAGAAAGCCGAGGTTCTGAGGACTAACGTTACCCGATGGCGAGCCGGAGCTTTGGCTGTAGAGTCCCGGCGTGAAGCGGTCTTCGAAGCCTCCCGGAGGGATTATCGAGCGCCTCTTATGGGGTAGCCGGCTGCTGGTGCTCGTGGCGGTCGTGGCCGGGGTGGTGCTGGCGGTCGGGGCAGCTTGTCTGGCTACGGTGGACGCTGTGTACTTCATCGGGAACCTCCTCCGCTACGCCGATCCGGGTCTCGGTTACGAGGCACGCGACGAGTTGCGGGTCGAGTTGGTGACTATAATCGTAAAGATCCTGGACAGTTACTTAATCTCCGCTATCCTCATCGTGTTCTCTTTGGGCCTCTACGAGCTGTTCGTCGGCAGGGTAGACGCGGCGGAGGGTTCTGAGACCGCCTCGCGTCTGCTCTACGTCAGGAGCATCGACGACCTCAAGAACAAGGTAGTCAAGCTGATCCTCCTGATACTCGCCATGGAGTCTTCCAACGCGCCCTACACCTGCGCTACGATAGCTCACTCGAACTCCTCTACCGCGCGGGCGGCATCCTGCTCATCAGCGGGGCTTTCTACCTGATCGGGATGAGCGCCGGCGGAGGCAAGGCCTCCGGCCCCGACGAACCTGCTCCAGACCGCTAAAATAAGTCTATGCAGACTAGGCAACGAGTATTCAGCGGTATACAGCCCAGCGGCAACCTGCACCTCGGCAACTACCTTGGGGCGTTAAAGAATTGGGTAGAGCTCCAGGAGAGGTACGAGAACTACTTCTGTATCGTGGACCTGCACGCGATCACCGTGCCCCAGGATCCAAAGGTGCTGAGGGCCAAGATCCGAGAGATCGCGGCGATCTACCTGGCCTCGGGCATCGACCCGGAGAAATCAGTGGTCTTCCGCCAGAGCAGGGTCTCGGAGCATACCGAGCTTACGTGGCTCCTTAACTGCGTGGCGCGGTTCGGCGAGCTCTCGCGCATGACGCAGTTCAAGGACAAGGCCCAGAAAGGCGGCGCCGAGTCAGCGAGCGTTGGCCTCTACGACTACCCGGTGCTCATGGCCGCCGACATCCTCCTCTACAACGCTCATCTGGTGCCGGTCGGGGAGGACCAGCGACAGCACCTGGAGCTCACGCGAACGCTCGCGCGGCGCTTCAACCACCTCTACAGCGAGACCTTCGTCGTGCCGGAAGCGATGATCCTCAAGACCGGGGCAAGGGTCATGGCCCTCGACGAGCCGACCGCCAAGATGAGCAAGAGCTCGCCGGTACAGGGAAGCTACGTAGCCATCCTTGACGAGCCGGACGTCGTTCGGCGCAAGATCCGGCGAGCCAAGACCGACTCTGGCTCGGAGATCGCCGCGAGCCCCGACAAGCCCGCGATCACCAACCTCCTCGACATCTATGCCGGTCTTACAGACGTCCCGGTACCCGAGATCGAGGAACAGTACAGGGGCAAGGGCTACGGCGACCTCAAAAAGGACCTCGCCGAGGTCGTCGTCGAAGGCCTCTCCCCCATCCGCGACCGTACCCGCGAACTGCTCGACAACCCGCGAGAGCTGGACGAGATCCTCGAAGCCGGGGCCGAGAAGGCTCGCGAGATCGCCCGCTCTACCCTTCGCGAAGCCTGGACCAGGATGGGCCTCGACTAGCCGGTGGAGGAGACGAAGGGCAGGATCCTCAAAGTTTTGACCGCCCTCCCGAACGGAGTCCTCTACTCTACGACCGACTGGCACCGGTTGTTAGGCGAGGATAAACGCGAGATCCGACAAGCTCTAGACCAGTTGGAAGCTGAAGGGAAGATAGAGATTCAGAAGAGCGGCCGCTCGGATAAACCGCTCTACAAACTCGCTTAACATGCAGCGCCTCCAATCCATCCTTAGCCGCATAGACCGTAAGGGCTACGGTGCCTACAAAGACCTTCAGGGCTCCTACGACCTTGAAGGATTTACCCTGTTTTTAGATAGGGTGCAGCGAGACCCGTTCGCCCCGCCGTCCCTTATACGCGTACGGACGTCCGAGAACCGCTTCGACCCCACGCTCTTTAGCACCCCCGTTCGCCGGGTGGCGTTCGAGGACTTCCTGACGCGCTCGGCGGAGAGGGTGCTGCGCCGCGCGGTCAGGGGCAACCGGGGCTCGGGCGGAAGCGGCCGGATCGAGATACAGCGGACCTTCCAGGTCGTCCTACACCGTACATCAATGGTGGTGACGGACGGGCACGTCGAGGCCCGCATAGCCGCTGGGCTCCCGGCCCGGGGCCGCACGGTGGACGCTCGGGCGGCCGGGACTATGCTGCTGGAGGAGTTGCCAGAAGTAGTACGCGAGGCGCTAACACCCGCCGGGGTAGACGAGGCGGCGGCCCGAGAGCATGTCGAGACCGTCGAGGACGCGGACCACCTGCGTAAGCAGCTACCGGGTCTCAGGCTCGTGGCGTTCGTGGCCGACGGGGCGGTGCTGCCCCGCGAGAGTGGGGCGAGCGACCGTCCTCTGCGCGAGGAGGCCGTGCCGTTCGAGAGCCCGGAGGAGTGCCGAGTAACCATAGAGCTACCCAACCGCGGCTCTATCTCGGGGATGGGTATCCCCGAGGGGGTCACGCTCGTGGCGGGAGGCGGATTCCACGGTAAGTCTACGTTGCTCTCGGCGCTCGCCTGGGGCGTCTACGACCACGCGCCAGGAGACGGTCGTGAATACGTGGTCGCGCGGGCGAACTCGGTAAAGATGAGGGCGGAGGACGGGCGAAGCGTTACGGGGGTGGACATATCCGGTATGATCGGAGAGCTCCCCGGCGGCCGTTCTACCACGAGCTTCTCGACCCCGAACGCCTCGGGCTCGACGTCGCAGGCGGCTAACATCGCGGAGGCGCTGGAGATCGGGACATCGCTCCTCCTCGTGGACGAGGATACGAGCGCCACGAACTTTATGGTCCGTGACGAGCGTATGCGCAAGCTGGTGAACAAGGAGCCTATCTCCCCGTTTGTAGACTTCGTGCGGCCCCTTTACGACTCGTTGGGCGTCTCGACGATAGTGGTCGTTGGAGGCGTCGGCGACTATCTGGACGTGGCGGACCGGGTGATCCTTATGGAAGACTACAAGACCCATGACGCCACGAGACGAGCCCGCGAGGTACGCGAGAGCCTCCCGATACCGGGCGCCGCGCACACCGGAGAGGCGCGTCCTCCGAGAAGCCGCCGGGTCCGGGCATCCTCCATAGACCTCCGGCGCGGCAAGCGGGAGACCGCCCGGAGCAAGGGCTTGAGCACGATAGAGTTGGGCCGCGAACGGGTGGATCTCTGGTACCTGGAGCAGCTCGCTGAGACCGGCCAGTCCGAGGCCATAGCCCGCATTATCGGCGAGTTCGCCTCCGCGGGCGAGAGCCAGAGGGTCGAGGAGGTCGTGCGCGGGGCGCTCGGTTCGGTAGAGAGAGACGGTCTCGATTCCCTGGGCAGCTTCCGAGGTCATCCCGGCGAAATGAGCCTGCCCCGGTCCCAAGAGGTGGCGGCGGCGATCAACCGAATCCGCTCCCTGGAGGCGAACGCGGAGACAGGGGCGTGACGCGGAGATTAGGATATTTCGGCTGCAAACCTTGCCCCCAACCATGACCGCGTGCCGCGCCTATCATAGACCTGGAAGATGGAACTAGCTCACATATCGAATACCGTCCTATCGGTTAGCATGAAGAGATGTAAGAGACTAGGAGGATCACATGGCCCAAGGTAAGAGTTACAGCAGCCCGCCGGAGATGACCATCTCGCCCGACAACGACTACTACGTGACCTTCAGGACGGAGAGAGGTCCCATCCGCATAAAGCTGTTTGCAGACAAGGCTCCTGAGACGGTAAACAACTTCGTCTTCCTGGCGCGCGACGGCTACTTCGACGGGACGACGTTCCACAGGGTTATAAGAAACTTCATGGTGCAGGGCGGCGATCCGACCGGGACCGGCGCAGGGGGACCGGGGTACCAGATCCAAGACGAGTTCCACCAGGACCTTCGGCACGACAAGCCGGGCGTCCTCTCGATGGCGAACGCGGGGCCGAACACGGGCGGGTCGCAGTTCTTTATCACGCACGCGGCGACGCCTTGGCTCGACGGGCGGCACGCGGTCTTCGGGGAGGTCGTCGAGGGTATGGAGGTCGTAAACGCTATCCGCGAACGCGATCCGCAGTTCGACCGCGAGCCGGGGGACAAGATCGAGGCGGTAGAGATAGAAGAGGCTCCACGCAGCTGAACCATCCCGGTTTGTCAGCTTTAGTGCATACCGGGAGATATGACTGCTATTATGCGCCATAGACCATAGAACATAGAGCTTAGAAGGGAGGGTCGGATGGAAGACATCAACGCTGAGGGTACGGTGGCTGCCGAGAGTACGGTGCCGGTCTCTAACTGGCTGCGACTACGCGCTTCCGCAGTGCATCTGTACACCGCGAGCGGGGCGGTGCTGACGCTCCTTATCCTGATTGCAGCGTACAACGGCGACACTGTGATGGCTCTATGGCTGGTCCTAGCGACCCTCGTCATAGATAGCACCGACGGCCTTCTCGCCCGCCGCTTCCGCGTCAAGGAGTTTCTGCCCTCCTTCGACGGTAGCCTCCTGGATAACATCGTGGACTACATGACCTACGTCCTCGCCCCCATGCTCCTCCTGTGGAGCACGGGCTATCTGCCCGGCGGCGCGTTCGGCGTGGTCCTAGCAGCACTGCCTATCCTCGCGTCGAGCTACCAGTTCTGCCGGGTGGATGCCAAGACCGGGGACGGCGCCGAAACCGACCACTTCTTCCTCGGCTTCCCGAGCTACTGGAACGTTGTGGCGTTCTACGCCATCGTCTTCGACGCTAACGTCTGGACGGTCGCCGCGATCCTCGTTGTATGCTCAGTCCTGGTCTTCGTGCCGATCCGGTACGTCTACCCGTCGCGCACGCTCACCTTCCGTAAGCTCAACCTGACGCTCACTGCGCTCTGGCTCGTATGCTACGTCGCCATCCTCCTCCAGATGCCGAACCCCGGCTTCTTACTCCTGACCTTCTCGCTCGTCTACCTCGTCTACTACTTCGGAGCGAGCCTCTACCTCACCGCTGACATGCTCAAGAAGCCGAGCCGCGCGGCCTAAAGACCGGCCAACCCTTACGAAACCGAGCCCCGGCGTCATAAATAGTGCCGGGGCTCGAGACTGTCGTCGCGATGGTCGTCTCCCTCGGCACGGCCTGGAGACGGAGGCGTGAAGGGTGAGTCTGGCGAGCTCGGGCTTGGTAATACGCAGCTGAAGAGGGTCTGGCTCTCGTTTCGGTTGCCGTATAAAGCGTTCTCGGAGTCAAGCGGATTACGGTTCAAGGACATAGGCTCCGGGTAGAATAGCCGGCGTGTTCTTGTAGAGGTTGCGGTTTCTCTAGTAAGGGGTGAGGTGTTCTTGTCTCAAGAGGTTGCGGAGAGGTTCAAAGAAGCGCTGTGGAAGCTCGAAGAAGACCGGGATGTGGAGGGGCTGGTAGAGATCCACGCAGAGGACTGCAACGTGGGTAACGTCGCGGTGCCAAAGACCTTCAGCGGCCACGAGGGGCTGCGCGAGTTCTGGACGAACTACCGCAATACCTTTGATCAGATGAAGTCCGAGTTTCGCAACGTCTTCGCCGATGACGCGGGGCATGCCGCCCTGGAATGGACCACCGAGGGCACCGAGGGCGGAGAGACCGTCTCCTACGGGGGCGTGAGCATCCTAGAGATCGAGGACGGCAAGGTAAAGCGTTTCATGGCCTACTTCGATCCCCGCAGTCTGACCGAGCAGATCGTGGACTAGGGTCCGGCTTCGACCTAGAGCAAGCGACCTTTGCCCGCGTAACATCGCCTACCCAAACGGCAGCACGCCTGTTACGTTCCGGCGTTCGCGTGTTCGAGGTGTAGGTCTTGCCCATCGACGGTAGCGAAGAGCGAAAACTAGAGGCCGCTGATCTTCGAGATTGGCCAGAAGCGCAGGAACGCCTCTCCTTTTACGTTGTCCGACGGCAGGGGACCGAAGACGCGCGAGTCGGCTGAGTTGTCGCGGTTGTCGCCCATGACGAATACGTGCCCCTCGGGAACAATAGACGGGCCGTAGTATCCTCTGAACGTCTCCTCTTCGTTCAGGTAGGGCTCCTCTTGCGGTTCTCCGTTCACGAACAGCAGACCGCCCTGAACCCGGATCTCATCGCCCTCCAAACCCACGACGCGTTTGATCAGCGTGTCGTCGTCGCTTTCGACGCTATCAAAGACGACGATATCTCCCCTCTCCGGCTCGGTGAAGCGATAGATGAACTTGTTGGCTAGGATCCGATCCTTCACCTCCAGCGTAGGCACCATGCTCTCCGAAGGGATACGAAAAGCCTGGACTATGAAAGGCTGTACGACGCCGAAGACCAGCGCGAACGCGACGATGATCGTAAGGATAAACTCGGTGGGACCGCCGCCTTTCTTTTTTCGGCGCTCCGCGCGCAGTTCCCGACGGCTCTTCGGGGGCGCCTGTGTAGGCGGAACCTCCTGCGCTAACTTCTTGGAGCGGCCCGAGGCACGCCGGCGGGCGATAAGCCCGGCGAGGCCCTTCTCCTTTCGCCGCTGCCGGCGCAGCTCGCGCCGGCTCTTTGGGAGCTCTTCCTCCCGAGAGCGCTTCTCGCTCAACATCAGAGCGGTCCGATCCTGTCCAAAGGCCAGAACAGCAGGAACGCCTCGCCTTCTATATTCTCGTAGGGCACCGGCCCGAAGAATCGCGAATCCCGGGAGTTGGCCCGGTTGTCACCCATCGCGAAGACGCGGCCCTCGGGGACCGTCTTGGGGCCATAGTAACTGCGGTCCGGGAACTCCCGATTGACTTGGGCGTCCGGCTGGGGCTGACCGTTCACATAGAGCGTCCCGTCGCGCACCTCGACGGTATCGCCCGGCACGGCGACGACCCTCTTTATGAGGTCTTCCTCCCCGCCCTCGATGCTCTTGAAGACTATGACATCACCCCGCTCGGGGTCTGTGAAGCGGTAGATGAACTTATTGACGAACAGCCTGTCCCCGATCTCCAACGTCGGAACCATGCTCTCCGAAGGGATTCGAAAGGCTTCCAGTATGAAAGGCCTTACGACGCCGAAGACGAGAGCGAATGAGACGAGGAGTATCACCAGGAACTCGAATACGCCCCCGCTCTTTTTGGGTGAGCGGCGCCCGTACCGGTCCTCGGGCGCGGCCTCCAGGTTCTGCTGAGAGTGTCTCTCGGTCACAGGCGTTCAGGATACCGCACCGGACGCCATACGGCTCTTAGCGTGCAGGTTCGTTGGCAAGGCTGCGGTCGTCTTCGAGGTGTATGAGTACGTCCGCGTTCGGTAGATTAAGCCGTATTCTCTCTTCGAGGGCGTCGGAGATCTTGTGCGCCTGTCCTAGTGTGGTCTCGGCCTTTAGCTGCAGGTGAAAGTCTATGTGCCGCTGAGGGCCGCTCTTGCGCGCCCTGAGCTTGTGAAAGCCTCGGATCGCCGCCTCGCTGTGTGAATATTCCGCTATTACACGCTCGACCACTTCAAGCTCCGCCTCCGGCAGGCTCTCGTCCAGCAAGACGCGAGTGCTGCGCGAGACGAGGCGGAACGCGGTCCACAAGATCGCCAATCCTATAAAGGCCGCGATGATAGGGTCCAATATCGTCCAGCCGGTGACGAGAGCGCCGGCGAGTCCCACGGCCACCCCCGCAGCGCCCCAGACGTCCGTGCGCAGGTTGTACCCCTCGGCCTCCAGGGCCCGGGAGTCGGTCTCGCGCGCTACCCGCAGGAGCCACTCGGAGACGAACAGGTTCACTACCGCCGAGAGCGCCATCACCACGATGCCAAGGCCCAGAAGCTCCAGCTCCGCGCCGTTCACTATATGGTCCAGCGCACGGTATACTACGTAGCCGCCCACCCCGAAGAGCACGAGCCCCTCGAAGACGCCAGCCAGGTTCTCGAAGCGTCCATGACCGTAGTTGTGGTCCTCATCCGGGGGTGAGCTCGAGCGCCGCACGGCGACGAGAGCTACGATCGAGGCGACGAGGTCGGTCGCTGAGTGGACGGCCTCGGAGAGTACGCTCACCGAGCCGGTTAGCACGCCCGCCGCCAGCTTTAAGGTTAGCAGGATAGCGTTGGAGGAGATCGAGAAAAGAACCGTGCGCGACTTCGTGTCCATAGCGTACGGCTAAAGTATATCCAGGGCGTCGCTGAGAGTGCGTAGCGCGGTCACTATCATGAAACCGGCGAAGCCGAGCCGTATTGCCTTCTCCGGCAGCCGGTCGCGCAAACGCACCCCTAGCCACGCCCCGATCATAGCCCCCACGACCAGCGGCACGAGGCTTACAAGATCGCTGAAGCCCGCGTATATATACCCGATCGAGGCTACGATGCCGGTAAAAAAGACCACCGCGAGGCTCGTCGAGATCGCGCGCTTCGTAGATAGACCGAAGCCGAGCATCAGCAGCGGCACCAGCACGACCCCGCCTCCGATCCCGACGAGTCCTGAGAGAGCCCCGATAGCAGCCCCGTAGAGCCAGACGAGAGCGCGCGACATCCCTTTGCCTGTTGCGGCAGGGCCGCTGGCCCGGCCCCGGCCCGTGGGATAGGCGAGGACCAGAAGTATTATCGCGAAGACGAACTGCACCACCGCCGTCGGTGAGACGGTACTTACCAAGACACCGATCAGGGACGCCGGCGCTACCGAGGCGGCGAGGAGCAGAGCCGGCCGCCACTCGACCGGGTCTTCGCTGCGAGCGTTGCGGATGGTCCCTGAGAGAGAGCTGAAGATAACGATAACCAGGCTAGCTGCGACAGCCTCCTTGATATCCCATCCCGCCGCGTACACGAGCGTGGGTACGAAGACGACCCCGCCTCCCACCCCTGCAAGCCCAGAGAGCACCCCTCCAAAGAGTCCCAGGATCGCCAGGACCACAATCTGAAACAGGCTCTCCATCGTGCCATTCTAACGGAGTGGGTCTTCTACCTGCGCGGTCGCCCTAAGGGAACCGTCAGGACCGGCCGGAACGCCAGCGCAGGAAGAGGTAGACGACGCCTATGAGTACCGCTAGAGCAACCGCGTAGTCCAGGTAGTGCAAGAAGTCGCCGACAGCATCCCAGTTCTCGCCAAGCAGGTACCCCAGGTAAGTCAGGGCGAAGACCCACGGCACGCACCCAAGAAAGGTGTAGAGGGTGAACTTCAGGAAGTCCATCCGGGCGGTCCCGGCGGGGAAGGAGATGAACGTGCGCACCACCGGCAGGCAACGCGAGGCGAAGACCGCGAGCTCGCCGTACCTGTCGAACCAGTTCTCAGCTATCTTCAGATGATGCGCCCGCACCCCGACGTAGCGCCCGTACTTGAACCACAGCTCTCGCCCGCCCCACAGCCCGATAAAGTACGCGATCCAGGACCCGAACAGGTTCCCCAAGACTCCGGCGGTTACCGCCGCGAAGAACCCCATCTGCCCCTGTGAGACCAGGTAACCGGCGAACGGCGAGATCGCCTCCGAGGGGATCAGAATCCCCATGCTCTCAAGCAGCATCAGCACGAACACGGCCGCCGCGCCGTAGCTACCGATGGTCGCCGTGACCCAGTCTATGAGCGGTTGCAGAATCGTTTCGAGCATGGAGGGGAAGCTATCATCTTCAGGCGGTTTTTTCCACACGCTGGCCGGAGCATCGCCCGATACCGGCTACTCCTCCCCTTCGATCTCCCCGGAGGGACGCTTGAGGAACGTGCGCCAGAGAAAGTAGAACAGCCCGATAAAGCTAAGCCACAACGGCGTCGCGAGAAAGCCGGCTAGCACGTCGGTCGGATAGTGCACGCCGAGGTAGAGCCGCGAGAAACCTATGAGCACCACGAGAACGATACCCAGTACGGCGACCGCCCAACGCCTCAAGCCCGTGAGACGCCAAGCCAGGAGCAGGGTCAGGGTACCGTAGAAGCCGACCGCGACGGTGGCGTGGGCGCTAGGAAAGGAGTAGAAGGATGCACTATAGCCGGAGTCGAAGAGCTCCGGACGGGCCCGCTGGACCACGGTCTTGAGCGCGGTGGTTAGGACTACGCCGCCGAGAGTGGAGGTCGCTAGTAAGGCGGCGGAGACTTTACGCCCCCGCTGATAGAAGGCGTAGGCGATAGCGGCGAGGAGGGGCAGCATCACCCAGTAGTAGCCGAGGGTAGTGAGCATACGCATCGGCCCATCAAGCCAGGTTGGAGAGTCGGCGTAGATCAAAAGCAGCACTGATTCGTCGAACCGGCGGCTCTCGCCCTCTACGACGTCTTCGACGATCTTGGCGAAGAAGAGGATGACGCCCAGCGAGAGTAGCAGACCGGCGCCAAGCCCGACCGTGAGCGTAAGCCCCAGCCAGCGCGAGAGACTGTGGCTGACCTCTTTTTGAAGAACCCCTTTGTTTGGCATGGAGGAGATTCTACTCCGGGATCTGGGCGAACGGACACGTATAATCCCTTTGGAGAGATATCAGGAGGTACCTTTGCAGAACGCCGACGTCGCCCGCGCCCTGGATACGATCGCAACGCTTATGGAGCTGAAGGACGAGGCATACTACCGCATCCTCGGCTATAGACGCGCCGCCGAATCCGTGATGGCTTTGGGCCGCCCCGTGCGCGACGTCGAAGACTTAAAGGAGCTGCCTCACGTCGGAGGGACCATCGCCGCCGTGATCCGCGACCTCGCCGAAGACCGCACCCCTCAGCTATTGGCCGACCTCCTCGAAGAGATTCCCGCCGGCCTCGTCGAGGTGACCCGGCTGCCCGGCGTTGGTCCGCGTACGGCGGGACGGCTGTGGCGGGAGCTAGACGTGACGAGCGTCGAGGAGCTTGGCGAGCTGGAAGAGGGCAGGCTCGCCTCTCTCAAGGGTTTCGGCAAGAAAAGCGAGGAGCGCATCCTGCGCGCCGCCCGTGTCTATAATGCCACCGAGCGCCGCATGCTCCTTGACGAGGCTACGGCCTTGGGCGAGCACGTACTCGGCTTCATCCGCGATAGAGCGGAGTGCGAGGAGGCAGAGCTCGCCGGCTCCCTGCGTCGCCAGAAGGAGACCATAGGCGACCTCGACATCGTCTCTGCGAGCAGCGAGGGTAAGGCTCTAGCAGATGCCTTCGCCAGCGCCCCGTTCGTGGACGAGGTCCTGGCGCACGGACCGTCGAAGGTGTTCATCAAGTGTGGCGGGGTGGAGGTGGATCTAAGGATCGTTGAGCCCGAGGCTTACGGCTCGCTCCTGCACCACTTTACCGGAAGCCAGGCCCACAACGTCGTGCTACGCGAGCGGGCCGTGAAGATGGGCGTGAACATCTCCGAGTATGGTCTGGCCCAGGCCGGGACGCAACGTTACGAGCCCGTGGCCTCAGAGGCGGAGCTCTACTCGCGTCTCGGCCTCTCCTACATACCCCCAGAACTGAGAGAGGATGCCGGTGAGATACGCGCCGCCGAGAGAGGAGAACTGCCAGACCTTGTGAAGGTCGGAGACGTGCGCGGCGACCTGCACGTCCACACCAACTACTCCGACGGCCGGGGCACCATCGAGAGCATGGCCGAGGCCGCCATCGCTCTGGGCTACGAGTACTTGGTCTTCTGCGACCACTCCCAGAGCCTGAAGGTAGCTAACGGCCTCTCCCCCGCCCGCCTTGAAGAGAAGCTCGAAGCCGTGCGAGCCGCCGACGAGAGGTACCCTGAGATACGCCTGCTCTGCGGCTCGGAGGTGGACATCCTCAAGGACGGCACGCTCGATTACGAGGACGCGCTCCTGGCTGAGCTGGACTTCGTGGTCGCCTCTATTCACACCTCCTTCAACGTCGGCGAGGAGGCGATGACAGAGCGCGTCGTGCGAGCGATGAACAATCCTTACGTCAACACCATCGCCCACCCGACGGGCCGCATATTGAATCGCCGCGAGCCATACGAGGTGAACGTATCCCGGCTCATCGAGGAAGCCAAGAGCACTAACACAGCCCTGGAGCTAAACTCCTACCCTGACCGCCTCGACCTCTCCGTCCCCTACGTCCGCGAAGCGATGAACGCTGGCGTGAGGATCACGATAGACACCGACGCTCACGACGAGACGGCTCTGAGCTTCATAAAGTTCGGCGTGGCCCAGGCGAGGAGGGCGTGGGTGGAGAAGGAGAGCATAATAAACTGCCTACCCTTGGCGGAGTTCGAAGAGTATTTGAAGAGCAGCAAACAGCCATAAGCTTTAAGGGCGACCGACCGGCCGCCGTTGCTCGGGAGAGGATCAGCCGCATAGATGCGCTGCGAGAGCTGTCCCTTCACCGAAGGCGGAAGCGTAGCCTTTAAGCGGTCGGCTCCTGACTCGGCGCTAACGCTCTCTTACGGGGATTCGTTCCAGTTAAGCCAGTACCAGCCAAGAAGGCGCATCGTCTCAGAGAAATCCTTGAAGCTCGATGGCTTGGAGACATAGGAGTTGGCCCCGAGCCTGTAGCCCTCGACGACGTCTCGGTGCCTGTCGGAGGCGGAGAACAGGATCACCGGCACGAGCTCGGTGCGCTCGTCGGCCCGGACCCTCTCCAGTACCTGTAGCCCCGTGGTTTTTGGGAGGTCCACGTCGAGGAGTACGAACTCGGGCGTCACGCTCGGGTCTCGCCCGGCATACTCGCCCTCTCCAAAGAGGTAATCGAGGGCCTCATTACCATCCTTGGCCACGACGACCTCGTCGACCTCGCTCGCGACACCGTGCTGTCTAAGGGCGCGCATGGCGAGCAGGACTTGATCTTCGTCGTCCTCGACAAGGAGGATCACCCTTCTCTCATCCACAGACATCCCCTATCTCACTAAGACACGCCTGAGCGCACTATACTCACCGTGAACCTGACTGGCTAGACTCATGCACAGACCGGACGGCTGTAGCCACGCAATAAGCCCCCACAAGAAACGCCCCCGTTAAAATTACGGGGGCGTAGCAAGCAGAGAGAGAGGCGTTGGCTTTGAGGTTATCCGCCCCAGACGCCGGCCTTCTCGTCCTTCTCAGTCGCCCATACGCCTGGATCGACGGCGTGCTCGGCCTCACCCTGCTCCTCCAGCCAGCGCTCGGCGTCGATCGCGGCGCGACAGCCGTCGCCAGCGGCGGTGACCGCCTGCCGGTACCGGGTGTCGGAGACGTCGCCCGCGGCGAAGACGCCCGGTACGCTAGTCATGGTGTGGTTTCTTTGCAGAACGTAACCAGCCTCGTCCATCTCGACCTGGCCCTTGAAGAGTGCCGTCGCCGGCTCGTGGCCGATAGCGGCAAAGAAGCCGTCGACCTCAACGGTCCTCTCCTCACCAGTCCGCACGTTCTTTATGTGTACGCCCTCGACCGATTCCTCGCCCAGGATATCCTTGATGACCGTATCGGTGACGAGAGTGATCTTCTCGTTCTTGCGGGCACGGTCGATCATGATCCTGGAGGCCCGGAAAGTATCCCTACGGTGGATCAAGTACACCTCGCTGGCGTACCGGGTGAGAAAGAGAGCCTCTTCCATCGCCGTATCGCCGCCGCCGACCACCGCGACCTTCTTGTCCCTGAAGAAAAACCCGTCGCAGGTCGCACAGCCGCTGACCCCGCGCCCCATCAGGTGCTGCTCCTTCTCGAGCCCGAGCCACTTCGCCTTGGCGCCAGTGGCGATGATAACGGTGTTCGCGAGGACCGGCTCTTCTTCGCCCTCGGCCCACAGCTTGAAAGGCCGCTCGGAGAAGTCAACACGCTCGACGTTGTCCGGACGCATCTCCGCTCCAAACCGGGCGGCCTGCGCCTCCAGATCGTCCATCATGTCCGGCCCGGCGACACCGTCCTTGTATCCCGGGTAGTTCTCGACGTCTGAGGTCAGCATCAACTGTCCGCCTGACTCGAACCCCTGAAAGACCAGGGTATCCAGATTCGCCCGTGCAGCGTACAGCGCCGCCGTGTAGCCGGAAGGTCCGGACCCAACGACGACGGTGTCATATGTTTTCTCAGCCAATGCAACACTCTCCTTGCGTGTGTAAACCTCTAACCTACGTATTTTATTATATCTGGCCTCCCAGGCAGCCTCTCCGTTCACCTCCCGGCGATCCTCACCGGTCATGCCAACACGGGATGCAGCATGTTAGTCTCTGGAGAGGAAGGGAGAAAATGTTCTGTCGCGAAGAGTAACCATCGTTTTGTGTATGCTCGCGAGCATAGCCCTCCTCGCCGGGTGTAGCCACAAGGAGACGGAAGGCTCCTCCCAGGCCGGTGAGAAACCTGCCGTCGTCGAAGAGCCTGTGAGACGGGCTGCGGAGCAGACGCATGAATCAACATAGGCAAAAAAAGGAGCCGCCGGGACCGTTATAGAGGAGCCTACGGTGGAGTCGTGGTGTTACCGGGAGAAGGAAGACGAGATCCGGATCGGAGACTTCGAGCCGCCCGAGGAAGGCGTGCCCGAGTACGAGATTATCGAGGAGACTCCGGTCGAGAGAGACGGCGCGGAGGCCGTACGTCTACTA
>DASQMR010000261.1:0-25305 GCA_035645375.1 Rubrobacteraceae bacterium | reverse complement strand
ATCGACAGCCTCGAAGGTGAGGTCGTGGAGCTTCGCCGGGATCTCGAAGAGGCCAGGGGGACCTTGCAGGTCGCCCAGCAAGAGATGGCGGCTCGAAGCCGGGCTCTAGAGGACCTGAACGAGGAAGATCGCTCACGGGAGGCGGCTGAAGAGGAGGTGCGGAAGCTCCGTGCCGAGATCACCGCCGTGCGCCAGCAGAACGCGGACGAGCAACTCCGAATGAGTAACAAGCACATAGCAGACATGGAAGTCCTCCGTCAGGATCTCGAAGAGCAGCGTCGCAGAGAGGTCGCCACCGTAGAGTCTGACAATAAGATCGGGGCGTTGAGGGAAGAGTTTCGTAAGGAACGCACGGAACTCGAAGAGCGTCACAGGTTAGAGATCGATGAGCTCAAACGAGCGTCGAAGCAGTGGGAGGAGCAGCTCCGGGAGGGGTACCGGGAGTTGGAAGAACGTCACAACACAGAGTTAGAAGAGCTTCGTGGGGAGCACCGATCGCGGGTCGAGGCGCTGCAAGCGAAGGCAGAGGTCCTGGAGGAAGACCGCCAGGTAGAGGTCGAGGCGCTACGCATAGAGGCAGAGAAGCTCAAGGAGAGCCACGAGGCTGAGACCGAGGAACTTCGAAGGCGTTACCACGCGGAGGTGGAGCAGCTGCGCGCGGAGGCCGAAGGTGAGAAGATCGAGCTGGAACGGGCTCTGCGGGAGGAACTCGGGCGCGGGCACGAGGATGAACGACGAGCCCTGATCGAGCAACACGCGGAGGAGCTGCAGTCCCTGAGAAGCGCGGCGGCGAGCCGGGAACTGCAACTCCAGAAGCAGCTACAAGAGGCGGTCGAGGCTCACCGAGCCGAGGTACAGCAGTTACAGATCGAAGCAGAGAAGGCAGCCTCAGAGGCCGAAGAGAGCCGCAAGAGGGAAATACGAGAGATCAAGAGCCTCGCCGAGGAGCGTGAGCGCGAGCTTCGGCGGACGCAGGGGATACGCATCGGTGAGGAGAGAGAGGCAGCGGAGCGCCGCATCGCCGCTATAAAGGCTCAAAGAGAGGCGGATATAAACTCCCTGCGCGAACGAAACTCCGAGGAGACGGCGAAGATACGTCGGGACCTTGAGGCTCGTCTGGCCGGCGCCGAGGAGCGTCACAAATCAGAAGTCGCCAGGCTCAAAGAGAGTCTGCAGGATGCCAAGCCACGGACGTCCGAGGCTATCCCTCACGGGGAGCGTCCGCCGATGCACGGAGAGGCTAAAGACGTAGGCCACGTAGACGAGGCCCTGGAGCGGCGTCTCGCCGAAAGCGAGGCGGAGAGGACGCGGCTGGAGGAGCATACCGCCGAGCTGCGGGACGCTCTGGAGGAGTCCCGGGCCGTACAGGATGATCTGAGATACGCCTTGAAGGAGGCTAGGACCGCACAGGACGAACTACGAGAATCTCTCGAATCGTCCGCAAGAGATCGGGCCGACAGCAGGGATCACGACGACGGCAGCGCGGTACGGGTGATGAACAGGGATTATGAGCGGCGTCTCGCGGAGGCGGAGAAGGCGCGCGTTGTGTCTGAGGAGAGAGCCGGTGACCTGGTAGCACGGCTGCGAGAGACCGAAGCGGTGAGCAAGCGTCTCGAGCAGGAGCTAGAGAGAGCGATGGAGAACCTGAAGAGGTCCTCGGATCCCGAACAGCGCCTACGCGCTGGCCTCGCGCTCTTTAACGAGAGCGACCACACGCGTACCGTCTCCTCTATCTCCAAGGCGCTCGGCCTGCCGAAGGTTCACGTGAGCCCCGACGGCGGCTCCCTCTCCTCCATAAAGAAACCCGTCATAACCTTCGTCTGGGGTGAGATGGCCTGGCGACGCTACGTCTCCGACCCGACGGACGGTGTTGAAGAGCCGCGCGTCTACCTGATAGGCGCCGGTGACGACCCCTCCGACATCCGTCGCCCAGGCCTGGAACCAAACGCCCGCATGGACGCGAAAGGCCATCTTATACTCGGTGTACAGGCATTTTGAGCCGATCGGTTCTCGACCGCGATCTTTGGATTCGTTAGTCGTCCTCTTTGGAGAGTTGCTCCCTAGCTTTGCGACTCCTCTGCCTGCCGACAACACCTTGGTTGTGGGCGTGCAACTCTTCGCCCCGGCGGGCTCCTATGTAAGAGGCGACCAAGACTGAGACTATGAGGATGGCCGTCAGGAGTAGACCGCCGGCGCTACGAAGGTTGACTAGAGGATCCACGCCCTCCGCGGGAGCAACCACCGCGGCGATAGGCGAGACCGCAAAAGACGTCAGGCCGACCATGACGCCGTGGAGTTGGGGACGCGACGGCGCCTTGTACGCCGCTGCCATCCCGCCGAAGTAGAAGGCGAAGGCCGCCGCAAAGACGACGATTACCGGCGGTAGGGCCGTCGAGACGACCTCCATGCCGAAGAAGCGAGTGAAGACGGGGGCGGCGATGCCGAATATGCTTAACGCCCCGATCCCGAGTGCGAGGAGGATGCCTACGAATACCGCGCTGACGCTCTTCATCATGCTGTTATCTTACCCGTTCCTTCCCGAAGTTTACGTGGGCGGAGTTACGTACTACCCTTCAGAGAGAGCGGCTACCAGCTCGCGGCAGAATGACGGGATGTCCGGTACGACGCGACCCCAGACCAGGTTGTTCTCGCGGAAGGCCGGCTTGTCTACCCAGGTCGCGCCTGCGTTCACCAGATCGTCCTTGATACCGAGAGAACCCGTGGCCGAGGCCCCCTTTATTATGCCGGCAGAGATCGCCACCAAGCCCCCGTGGCAGATAATGCCGACCGTTCTGCCTCTCTCATATACCGCCCTTACGAGGTCCGTTATCTCCTTGTAGCGTCTGAGTTTATCAGGGGCCCAACCGCCGGGGATGACGATACCGTCCAACTCATCCGCGTCCATGTCGCTCGCCGTGGCATCCGCCCGAGCTTCGAGGTAGTTTTTGCCGTGAAACGGCCCCTCGCCGGGTCCGACGGAGATCACCTCCGCCCCCTCTTCTCGCAGACGCATCACCGTCACCCAGTACTCAAGGTCCTCGAAACCGTCCGCGACGAGCACCACAATCCTCTTTCCCCTGAGCCTCAAACCTACTTCCTCCTCCTCGTTCGTTCCGCTCTATCACCAGAACGATACCATCCATACGTACGACGCTACGGCGGTCGCTATGCCGTAGAAACCCGCGACGCGCGAAGCTGACCAGATAGTTCTAGCTTAGCAAGATCTCACCAGACGCCTCGCCGAGTCGCCGTGGAGTGGCGCGTCAACTCGCGACTTCGCCGCCGTCTCTTAGCAAGGCGTCCACGGCTCTCTTCGCTTCCTCGCCCCCCATCTCGAGGGCACGGACAAGTTCGGGGACAGCTGCGGCTCCCTGACCTGAGCGGAGCAGTCCCTCGGCGACTTCGAGGTGACGGAGATAGTCAGGGGTAACAGCATTTTGCGGGACGCGATCTTCGCCCCGTACAAGGGCTAATATCTCTTCTCCGTAGCGGGCGGCCCGCCTCAGCCCGATACCTTTCACGGTCCCCAGCTCGTGCACGCTGCGCGGCTTGCGGCGGGCTATCTCTTCGAGGTGCGAATTATGAAGTACGACGTAAGCGGGGACCTGCTGGCGGCGCGCCTGATCCCCGCGCCAGTTTCGCAGCCGCTCGAAGAGTTCCTCGTCGTAACCGGCGTGTAGGCTTGTAGGAAGCTCTGAGTAAGCCTGTCGCTCCCCCGTCGGGAGCGTGTAGGAAGAAGGCAGGCTCGCTTCTGTCTTCGCGGTCCCGGTACTACTCTCCCCCAAGCATACGTCACAACCGGCGCAAGGTACGACCTCCTCCGTGTCGCCAAAGTGCCTGAGAAGGTGCTCCCGGCGACAGGTGGCGAGGGTAGCATAGGTTTCGACCGTGCGGATCTGGTCATACGCCGCTTTCGTTCGGCCTTTGAGCCGGGCAGCGATCGATCTTCTGCTCCCCTCATCCAAGCTCTCTCTCTTGAGGAGTATGTTGGCGAGGGAGCCGCGGGGCGAGGCCTCGACGATTCCGTCTGCCATAAGCCTGAAGAGGGCGGTCTGGGCGACGACGAGCCGCACGCCCGCGCGACGGGCCAGCTCTTTAAGGGGGATCTCCCCCTCCCCGGGTAGAACAGCGTGGACACGAACGACCTCCTCGCGCAGGTCTTCCCCGGAAAAACCTGCTGCTTCCTCCTCGATCCGCCGAACCTCGACCTCGCTCCATAGATCGTAGCCGCGCGAGAGTAGTCCCGCCTCCTCGAGCCCTCCGAGCACGGTCCCGGCCACGTCTTGCTCCACCCCGCCGAGAGAACCCAGAGAAGCGGGCGGTACGTTCACCCTCCCTCCATCCGCCACGCGCGAGAGCCCACGGAAAAACGACTCCACCTCTTCAGCGCCGGCAGCGCCCACGGTCACGAGACGTTTGCGCCGGCCGAGGTCGGCGCTACGATACAGAACGACGCACTGGCTGGGCTCACCGTCGCGTCCTGCGCGGCCGGCCTCCTGGATATACGATGGCAGGCTCCCGGGAACGCTCGCGTGAATAACGAAGCGCACGTTTGGCTTATCCACCCCCATCCCGAAGGCGACGGTAGCGACCACAACGTCTACCTCATCAGTCATGAAGCGCTCCTGAACGCTTGAGCGCTCCGCCGGTTCGAGCCCGGCGTGGTAGTAGGCGGCGTTCACCCCGGCTTGCCTTAGACTCGCCGCTAACTCCTCGCACTCCTTGCGCGAGAAGCCGTAGATTATCCCCGGCGGCGGTGAGCTCCTGATGACATCCAAGATGCGGGGGAGCTTGTCCTTCTTGTCCTTGGCTTCCAGAACCCGGTAGGTAAGGTTAGGTCGGTTGAAGCTCGTTACGACCACCTCTGGCTCGCGCATCCGCAGAATGCGCAGGATATCCTGTCGGACGCGCGGCGTAGCGGTCGCCGTGAGCGCGAGGATCGGCGGGCTCCCGAGATCCCGCACGACGCGGGGCAAGAAGAGGTAGTCTGGGCGAAAGTCATGGCCCCACTCGGAGATACAGTGAGCCTCGTCGACGACGAAGAGACCGACCCCGGCCCCCCGGAGGGTCAGTACGAACTCAAGGGAGCGCAGACGCTCAGGAGCGACGTAAAGCATACGGATCTCCCCGGTACGCACCTTCCTCTCAACTTCCCAGCGCTCCTCCGCGTCGAGGCCGGAGTGGAGGGTCGCCGCCCCCTCAACCGAGCTTTGAATTAGAGAATCTACCTGGTCTTTCATCAGCGAGATGAGCGGCGAGACGATCACCGTCAGGCCCTCCCGCATGAGCGCCGGCACCTGGTAACAGAGGCTCTTCCCGCCGCCGGTCGGCATTACCGCCAGAGTATCCCGCCCGTCGAGAACGGCCATTATCACGTCCTCTTGCCCGGGCCGGAACGAGTCGAATCCGAAAATCTCCTTGAGAACGTTTAGAGGCACCAGAGTAAATATAAGCCGTCGGCGGTTGGCTGTCAGCCAACTGCCACGGACTTAATCAAAGTTGAAGCTCTTTTTGAACGTACGGCGGAAGAACACCGAGAGTTTCATAGACCTCTAAAGAAAGGTACTTGTTCTGCCCCTCGATGTTTTGCATACACCTTTCGGCCTCGGATATTTTGGCGCGCGGTTGATCGGAGGCATTGATAAAGCCGAAGAGACTTAGTTGGTAGGAAGGTACAATAGCTGGATAGAGATCGACACATCTAAAGACCCTCCTTAACCGCTGGATCAAGGTCGCAACCTCAGCAGGCTGGAAGGTAATACTCCCTCCATGTAAAGCAATAGCTCCCCCTAGCTTGAGCGCGTCTTTCACTTCATGATAGAACTCTTCAGAGAAGAGATATTCGGCAGGACTCCCCAAAACAGGATCTGTCAGATCAAGAACGATAAGGTCGAACTCAGCCTTGTGCTCTCGAACATATTCAGCTCCGTCCTGGATAACTAGCTCCACCTGCGGATCATCGAACGCACCACCGGAGATTTCAGGTAAAAATTTTCGAGAAACCTCTATTACTGCCGTATCGATCTCTGCCATGACAATTTTCTTAAGGCTTTTAACTCTAAGGGCCTCCTTGACTGCCCCACCGTCTCCACCGCCTATTATCAGTAGGGACTGTGGTTTTTCGATTCTAAGTGAAGGCAGAATAACCATCATCTCATGGTAAACGAACTCGTCGTAGACGGTAGTTTGAATAATCCCGTCGATTACGAGCATCTTGCCAAAGAAGGCCGTATCGAAAACCTGAATATGCCCGTGCTTGGATTTTTCGTCCAGAAGCGTTTCGTTCACGAGCACCGAGATCTTGATTCCTTCTTTTCCATAAGGAAGCTGCGCTTCCGTGAAGTAAAAAGATTTTTCAGCGCTGTTCGTCATGGTTTTAGAGACCTCTGTTTACTGTGATGACTTTTGTGTTTTTCGAATCAAGAGCGCGGGCAACACTTTCAATAGCTACTGCTGTGCGCATTGCTTGGCCGCAGGTAAAAGCGTCCACTGCAGCATACTTCAGTTCCGGCCAAGTATGGATCGAGATGTGCGATTCGGCCAGCAGGGCAAAGGCGGTGACGCCCACGGGAGTAAATTTATGGGAATGAATACTAAGAACGGTGGCGCCAGCAGTATGAGCGGCTTCCCTTAATCTCTCTCTCAAAAACTCCTCATCGTTCAAGGCCTCTCGATCGCATTCGGCCAACTCAGCAATAAGATGGGTTCCTCCGGGCATTACCACGGCTACTTTATTGGAAGATGGATGGCTCGAAGGTTGCATGTGATAGAAGTTATCTACGAATATAGAGAGTAGATTCTACGCGGTCAGCTTCGAAAAAACTTCTGCTGAATTCTGCGCTTTGTTCCGGGTCAAACTCTTTACACGAAAAGATGTTGATATAAGCAGAGTTCCACTCTTCACTGAAATGGCCGGTAATAGAGCTGGTCTCTATCAACTGAACGATAGAATAGCCTGCTGTTTTAGCTTCATTCAAGCCAAACCGCTCTGCAAAAGGGGCTCCGTAAGGTGTCATTTCGATCACCTGGCAGAGCTCGCGAGGGTACTCCAGAAGTTTCTCTTTGCAGCAGATAGTTTGCGGGTTGCAGTCATAGAGGTTCAGAACAACCTCCATACCAAAGGTATTCGGGTCGAGAATAGAATTTGCAAGCATGACATTTATAGTACCACGCTGGTGTTCGGATCCTCTATACCAGTTGGCAACTGTAACGGGTACCGCTTCGTGGCGTCAGACGCGGTAGCCAAGCTCGCGCTCAAGCTCGGTGAGGGCGGAGTCCGTGATCTCCGCTATCCTGCTCAGGAGCCCCCGGTCGGCGACGAGCGCGGGCGAGTACTGAATGACCGGGTCTTCCTTATCCTCGAAGCGGCAGATGAGCCCGTTGTCGAGCAGCGCCTGCGAGAGAACGCCCTTGAAGTACCTCTGGTACTCGTCTTCCCGAAGGGTTGTCCCATCCGCCCTCTCGGGCTTCAGCTCGACAGCCCAGAAGAAGCCCATACCCCGGACCTCTGTGACTATCGGGTGCCCCTCCGCCATACGCCTCAACTCGTCCCCGAAGTGCCCCTCGAGGGCGTGCACGTTCTCCAAAAGCTTCTCTCGCTCGATAATCTTTATGTTCTCCAACGCCACTGCGCTCGAGACCGGATGGCCTCCGAAGGTCGAGCCGTGCACGAACATCGGCGTGTTTTCGACGAGTGTCCGGTGGACCTGCTCCCTCACCACCACACCGCCCATCGGCGAGTAACCGCTGGTTACGCCCTTGGCGAAGCTTGTCATGTCCGGCACCACCCCGAACCGCTCGGTGCCAAACCACTCCCCCAGTCGGCCGAAGGCGCAGATTACGGCGTCCGAGCAGAGCAGCACACCGTGCCGGTCACAGATCTCACGCACCCTCTTCCAGTAATTCGGCGGGGGCACTAAACATCCACCCGCATTCTGCACCGGCTCGACGATCACCGCCGCTACCGTTTCCGGCGGCCCAACCTCTATAGCCTTCTCGATGGCGTCGGCTGCCCCCTCGGGGTCCTGCTGCGTATTCGGCACGTGGTAGAAGCCCTGCGGCAGCGGCTCGAACGGCTCCTTAACTTCGGGCAGCCCCGTAACGCTCAAAGCACCCATCGTGGTTCCGTGATAGGCGACCTCCCGTGAGATGATCTTGTACCGGGTCGGCTCTCCGTTGGCTTGATGATACTGGCGCGCGAGCTTTATGACCGTCTCCACAGCCTCCGAACCGGAAGAGACAAAGAACGTGCTGCTCAGATCCCCGGACGCTATCTCCGCTAATTTCTCTGCGAGTTCAAGGCTCCTCGGGTGATGGAAGCTCCAATTGGGGAAGAAGGCGAGCTCCTTCATCTGCCTGGCGGCGACCTCTCCTAACTCGCCTCTGCCGTTTCCGACTTGGTTCGTAAACAACCCGGCCAGCCCGTCCACGTACGTACGTCCCTTATTGTCCGTCACGTAGCATCCCTCGCCCGAGATGATCACCGGTAGCTTCGACCGGTCGTCCGCGAAAGGCGTGAAGTGCAGCAGCAGGTTCTCAGCGCCGGCGAGCCTCTCGGCCCTTCCTCCTTGCCCGACACTCCGCGCGATGTTCGAGTTCGGCTTTGCCATCTGTAAGGCTGGCCTCCGTCCGGCAGGCCCTAGGCGAGGGAGGCCACGACGGCGAGGGAGACCGCTATCTGGGCGGCGGCTATCACAAGGGACGCCGGGTGGAACGGCACCTGCGTGACCACCTCGCCCATCTTGTGCGGCGTCGCCAGCTCGATGAGCAGGAACGCCAGGGCCTGCATCAGGACCCCCAGCAGCCCGAAGACCGCCGTGGAGAGGAACGCCAGCCCGAACCCGGCCGCCCCATAGAACCAGATCGCCGAGAACACGATGACGCCCTGGGCGAGGAACCCCGCCGACAGGACGATGCCGGCGTTGACAGACTGCTCCGTCCAGATCTGACTCGCCAGGTGCCCCGGCGTGAGCACGTCCAGGGCGACGAACCCGACGACGAGCAACACGACGCCCAGAAGGGCGTACGCGGCGGCGTACCCGAGGCTCTCTATCACGAACGTCAAGACTGGTGACCTCCTTTTGCTGGTTCCTCCTGCTTGGACAACGCGCGCCGGGCTTCTTCGCCTGCCGGTTCGCCCGCGAGCCACGCGGCCACCTGCTCCGGCGTGGAGCGGGGTGCATCCAGAAAGTGCGGCACGAACCGCGCGTCCGTGTCAGTCACGAGATGCTCAGACTCGCGGATGCCCAGTCCGGCGGCATGTCCGCCCACGATCCAGGTGCCCAGGACGGGGTGGTTACCCTCGAACGAGGGCGGATCGACGAACTGTTGGTAGACGCATTCCTGCCCGGCGGCGTGTCGCTCGGGGCGTGCCGCGACCAGAGTACCGTCCGCCTCGTGGATGCGGATGCCGGCGCCCTCCCAACCGAACATCGGCTTGGCCACGTACCGATCCAAACCCTTGGGTTCGTCAAAGTAGGCGGGGATGAGGCTCTCGTGGTTGGGGAACATTTCCCACAGCACCGGCAGCAGCGCCTTCGACCCGAGCAGCGTTTTCCAGGCCGGCTCGATCCACCACGTACGGGAGGAGCCGTCGAGGATGTACCGCCCGAAGCTCTCGGTCAGCATCCAATCCCACGGATACATCTTGAAGCAGGTCGAGATCTCGCGTCCCCAGGCGTCCACGAAAGCGCATTTGGCGCGGTCCCAGCCGATCTCCTCCATCGTGAGGCCGAGGTCGATCAAACCTGCCTCGCGAGCGGTGTCGCGCAGGTAGGCGACCGTTGCCCAATCCTCGTTGGGCTCGTTGGCCCCGACGGCGAAATGCAGCACCGCGTCGGGGATGCCGGTGTCCGCAGCGTGCCGGCCCCACGCCTGCACCAGCCGCTCGTGCAGCATGTTCCACTGGTCGTAGTCCGGCATCTCGTCCTCCAGCCAGTACCACTGGGTGACGGACGCCTCCACGAGGGCGGTGGGCGTGTCGGCGTTGTACTCCAAGAGCTTTGCGGGTCCGGCTTCGCTACCTCCGTACACCAGGTCGAACCGCCCGTACAGCGTCGGAGGAGCGGAGCCACACAGGCTCTCGCGCACCAGATCCGTCGCCTCGGGGGGCAGCCCGAGGCGGGCCATGATACCCGGATCTTCCACCATACGGTAGGCGGCCTCGACCGACATGTCGTGTAGCTCCTCGGTCACCCGTTCGAGGTAATCGACCTCCTCCTCGGAGACCTCATACACCGCGGCCTCGTGCCAGTACGGCCGCTCTTCGCCGGTCTCGGCACGGTCGACGGCGTAGGTGAGCCCCTGCTCCTCGACCTTGCGCCGCCAGTCCTTTCGGAGCCGGGAGGGGTGCCGGTACACGGCCTCTCTCAGCCCCCCACCGTATCGGAGCATCCCCCGAACCCACCCCGTTCGATCGTGCCGCCATCGTCCGGCACCCCGCCCAGGCACACCGCCTGGTTGGAGGATGGGGGGTCGAACGAGCCTCCGCTCACACGTTGCCCGATGGCCGGTGCCACCGTGCCGACGGGTATGTAGTACCACCCGTAAGAACCGCGATCGTCGCAGTCATCATCGTCGGCCACACGCTGTTGCGTCTGCTGGTCCGCGCACACGGCGGCGTAGTCGTACTCCTCCTCTTCCGCGGAGGCCGAGCATCCGGTGAGGGTCGTAACGAGGACCGCGGTGACCCCGATGGTGACCGACGCAGAGCGACGCCGGGTAGACCATGTGACCAACGTTAAGGTACCGCCTCTCTCGCTGCTTCCTCCCTTACACCTTTTATGTTTGCACACGCGGCTCTATCTAGCAAGGCCTGCGCGACGCGCGGTCTCCTCGACAATCCTAACGCCGCCAGTCACGCAATGTCCCCTGATGACATCGACCTTAACTGATGAACCGGAAGGGATCGCAAAAGCCCCAGACCCGCCGGATCTCCCGGGACGCGGGAAGGGAATCTTTTCCCGGACGCGTACTCAGCAGCGCACGCCCGGAAGGTCGGTGCGCGGCCGTTGCGGAAGCACGGCTCCTCTCCGTCGCACGGCGGATGGGTGCGCTTCGGTCTGCCGCGCATACACCCTCGCAGGCCGGTCTGCCACCTGAGCCTCGTCCCCCACACGCGAGCACACCGAATCCCGAGCCTGGGTTATTCACAAAGCTGAGTTTCGTCGATGAATAAAAAGGACTCGATTTTGGATATCTTGGGCCGGTAATGCAGGCTGTCAGCGACCTTTTCCGTGTATGCATCGATCTTTGCGCGAGCAAAGTAAAGTCCTGAAGGTCGTTTATAAATAAACGAGGCGAGGGCACGAAGCTAGGCGTGCACGTCGAGGGGCCTTTGGCCAAGACCTATCTCACGAACCAGCGCCCGCATGTACCCCAAGGTGAGAATGTGGCTAATCCATGACTCGTAAGACACATCCTGGTTGCCGACTGTTTATTAGCAGCTACTCGTTCGAGGGTTGGGTGAACTTTGGGATCGGCCTGAGACCCTGGATCTGGCCGGGCTTCCGGGCGCGGGGCTGCTCTGAGGACTCTTCTTCTCTAGGAGGCCCTTCTTCGGCGGCGTCAAGGAGGCTGTCAAGCGCCCGCCGGAGGTCGGCGCAGGACTTCCGATAGGCGAGTCTGAAACCTGCCCCGGGTAAGGCGAGAGCCGGTATAACCGCGAGGAAATAGAGCCAGTCATAGACCCCGGCTATGGCTAGAGGAAGCGCGAGCGTGGCGCCGAGGATACCGCCCAGGGAGAGATACTCGCCGCGTTGGTTCGAGACGTCCGCCATAAGCCTGGCTCCAGATCTACCATAGCCTACGTCCTCTACTCTGAGCTCCACAGAGCGAGACTTGAGGAGCGAGTAATGTCCCGTGAAGTCAAGCGTGCGACGGACCGTGCCCAACGTGTCGCCGGCGTCCCACAAGGAACTCGCCTCGGTCTTGCGCCTGAGCTTGAGCCCCTGCTCTCGCCGCAACAGCGACTCCAGGTGCATCCGTGTGGGCTCGGCGGGGCTCTCTATCTCCCTCACGGTCTTTATACGAGCCGAACCGAACATCTTGAACGCCAGCGTATCAGGCTCGGCGGCTTTGTCGCTCGCCAGGTCAAAGAGCGCCCGCCGGACATCACTCTCGACAATACCAACGGCGGCGGCTACTTGCACCAGCACTTCGGGGGAGACAGAGTTCGCCATAGTATCCGAGCCTCTGCGACGAGCGCTGAACTCAGCGGCGCGCCTCAGAACGATCTCGACCTCGGCGGGAGTGAGCCGGCCCTCCACTTGAAACGGCTTTCCAGAGGGCACCACCTAGGAGCGGTCCTTATCCTGTTCGGCGGAGGAGGAGGCGAGTATCCTGGGGGTGTCCTTGAGGTACGACCAACCCGAGAGCAGCGTGAGCACCGTAGCGACCAGCATAGTCCAGTAACCCAAAGATGCGTAGCCGAGCAGCAGTATAAAGACCGCCAGACTCTGAGAGACCATCTTTGCCTTGCCCCAGCGGTTGGCCGCTATCACCTCGCCGCTTTCGAGAGCTACCATCCGCAGGCCTGTCACGGCGAATTCGCGTACGACCATGATCGCCGCCATCCAGGCCGGCATCGAGCCTTCGGCGACGAGGGCGAAGAAGAGCGAGACTATGAGCGCCTTGTCGGCAATAGAGTCCATCAGCTTTCCGAAAGCCGTTACCTTGCCGCTCCTGCGAGCCATTATGCCGTCCAGATAATCCGTGAGGATCGCCGCAGCGTAGAGCACGGTTGCTGCGGCACGGTTCCCGGGGAACTGTACGTACAAGGCCGCCATCACCGGCACGACGGCTATGAGCCTCGCGATGGTAAGCTGGTTTGCGTAGTTCATCGCACCCTTCTACTGTGGCTAGCCCCGCCTCTGTTGTAGACGGCGGTCGCCTTGACCTTCGGCTCCCGCCCGTTCAGGAGCCTGCGAATGTTCTCGCGGTGAGCATAGAAGACCAACAACGACCAGAGAACGGAAGCGCCTATAACTAGATTCTCCTGGTTCCCTCCGACGTCGAGAGCGGCGAGCGCGAGCGGCGAGACCACAGCCGTAGCGAGCGCCGCCAGTGAAGCGTAGCGCCACGCAGCTAGCGCCGCCGTCCAGACCATCCCAAGGATGACCACGACTATAGGGTAGACGGCGAGGAGAACGCCGAGCAGCGGCGCGATCGAGTTCGATCCCTGGAAGCGGGTGAAGAGAGGGAAGCTGTGTCCGATAAGCGCCGCCGAACCCCCGCCTACGGCCCCGACGGTCCCCAACGCCAGGTAGCCCGTGAGCGTCGGCACGAACCCCTTGGCAAGCTCCAAGGAGAAGGTCAGACCGGCAAACGTCCGGTCCGAAGCGGAGCGGCGGTAGAGGCTGAGGGGGGCAACGTTGGCGGAGGATTTTGTTGGGCCCGCGGTCAAGCTCCGCCGGGCGGCGTAGAGTCCGAACGGGATGGAGCCTATAACGTAGCTTGTGGCAGCCAGAAGAGCGTACCGTTCGATCACGCTTGAAGAGCCTACCCTTCCCGCCGGGGATCGCCTCCAGGTCCCAGCTAACCTAGCATCTTTCAGGGGTCACCTCAAGGGGTGGCGGAGCCCCAGACTACTCCTCCTCGGAGGTGCTGCTGTTACGCACCTGGGTAACGGCGGGACGCAGTAGGGCACCGAGGATCCAGTCAGCAGCCTGCTGTGCCTTGCTCTGGGGGCTGTTAAGCCGCGCAAGGTAGGTCAGGCGCCAAAAGATCGCTGCGAGGCGTCCGCTGAAACGTATTCCCATCACCTCGTTGACCGCGAAGTCGCTCCCGAGCTCGACGAGTGTGCCTAGCGGCTTGTACTCGAACTCCTCGAGATCTTCCTCCCGCCCGTCTATGGCGGCGAGGACGTTCTTAGCGACTACCTTGCCCTCCTGAGTGGCGGCCTGGGCGGTAGGCGGGACGCCACGACCGTTCTCCTCGTTGATGTTCGGGATGGCGGCACAGTCACCGATGGCCCAGATGCCGGGGCGATCCTGCACGCGCAGATAGGAGTCCACTTTTATTCCGTTGCGCTCGTCGATGGGTAGGTCGAGGTCGTTGATCGCCGCGTTCGGGCGATTACCTGCGGTCCAGATCACGTTCTCTGCCGCTATCTCGTCGCCACCTTTCAGCCTGACGCAGTTGGCGGTGACCTCCTCGGCCAAAGTGCTAATCTTTACCTCGATGCGCTGGTTAGCAAGCCGGGTACGCGCGGCCCGCCTCAGGACAGGATCTAGCTCTTGCAGGATGTCGTCGAGCCCCTCGATGAGGAATATCCTGACGCGGTGAGGGTCTATGTTAGGGTAATCGGGCGCCAGGGCCTCGTGAACGAGCGTGTGGAGCTCCGAGGCCACCTCAACCCCCGTAGGCCCACCGCCGATAACCACGAAGGTGAGCTTGGACTCCGGGACCTCCTCTCTCATCAAGGAGACCTCCTCGAAGCGCTCGATGACCCGGTTGCGGATGCGCTCGGCGTCTTCGATGCCTCTCATGTGTAGAGCGTGCTCCTCGACGCCCGAAATGCCGAAGAAGTTGGGCTGACCGCCGAGCGAGATTATGAGGTGGTCGTAAGGGAACTCGAGCCCGCCGTCGACGTTGACCTTCTTGTTTTCGTGGTCGATCCCGTTGAGCTTCGCCCGCCTGAAGCTAGCCCCGGCGGTGATGAGCGCGCGCCGGAGCGGCTGGGCAACATTGCGGGTGTCTATATCGCTGCTGACGATCCCCGCGACCATCGGCCAGAAAGTAAAGAAGTTGTCCTTGGCGAGAACGAGCACGCCGACATCCTCGCGGTCTTTTGTGTGGGTGGTGAGCTCTTTAGCCGCTGTATAGCCGCCGAAGCCGCCGCCCACGACGAGCACCTTGTTCTCAAACTTCTCGTACCCGGGCTTCTCCCAGGCAGCGTACCGCGGCTGTGGGTTGAGCGCTCGCTTCAACGCCCCCAGTACAATTGCGGTCCCGCCAAGCGCGAGACTACCCTTTAGCAATCGGCCCATTATGACCTCCCAAGAATTAACTTTCCCCTGATACAGCCGCAACGCACATACATTACGTATCTTACCTAATAAATAGAGCGAACGGGGTTCATACTGAGTAGACGGCGACGCGCACGGTCCTGCTTCTCGGACCGTCGAACTCAGCCAAAAACACGCCCTGCCAGCGCCCGAGGTCTGGCTCCCCGCCGCGCACCAGCACCTGCTGCGACTGTCCGAAGAGGCCCGTCAAGAGGTGCGAGTCGCTGTTGCCCTCCGCGTGCTCGAAGGAGACGTCGAGCGCCCCCACCAGAGACCGGCACGCCCTCGCGAGGTCCCGCGGCACGTCCCGGTCATAGTCCTCGTTGATCATGACGGCGGCCGTAGTGTGGGTGGAGGAGACGAGACAGATCCCCTCCTCCACCCCGGACTCCCGAACGGCCTTCTTTACCTCCCCGGTAATGGAGAGGAACTCGTAGCGCTCGTTAGTCTGTACGCTTATGTCGCTCGTCTTCACGAGACTCCTTTATGTCTACAGCTCCATCTCCCCCCGAAGGTAGACCCTCTACGTTCGAGAGAAGCAAAGCCGACCAGATCTACGCTTTCGCGGAGTCTTGTTCTACCTAACGACCGAAGAAGAGCTTGGCTGCGGGGCTCATCATCTCCGGGCTCCACATAGGCTCGAAGGAGAGCTGAACGTTAACGGTCTCGACACCCTCGATAGAGAGGGTCTCGGTCTCAACCTGCTCCTGGATCATGTCCCCAACCGGACACATAGGGCTCGTCAAACTAAACGTTACGTCTATATGCCGCCCCTCGTCGTGTACGCCGACATCATAGATGAGCCCCAGTTCGACGAGGTCCATGCCGATCTCAGGATCGATAACGTTCCTCAGTTGGTCCCTAACTCGCTCCTCTGTAAGCACTCTCTCACCTCTCGATATATAAGTTCATCCTGACATTCCAATTGTAAAGCCCCCCCTGCGCTTTTACACTTCGTCCCGCACAACATCGAGGTTAAGCAAAATGTATGCGATATTAAGATCTTGTGGCATTTGTTCCACTTATCCACCGCTTACTCCCTTGTATCCACAACATATTGTGGATAACTACTCCCTGCCTACGAAGTTTTACACTCCGGTCCAGGCTCGAACCTCTATCTCATTAGGATAACGGTTGCGTCACGAGCAGGTCTCTCCTCAAAGGCCCGGTGGTCTCCGTTCATTGAAAACGCGGTAGCGGATCGCCTCTCAACGGCAGCCTTCCCCCGCTCTGGAGTCCAGACGCCAGAGGGAGCGAAGGTAGTAGCTCAAGGCGAGGAAGTGACCGCCGAGGCCCAGAAAGAGAGGGACGCGCCAAACGACATCGACCTTCGCCAGATCCACGAGGAAGAGCTTGCCGACGACGAGTAGCAATGTAGCCAGCGCGCCTCAGACGAGTCGGGCGTGTACGAACCGGAGCCCGGGTATAAGAGCACGGCGGCGTAGAAGCCCCAGGCGACGGTAACCAGGCCGTCACCCCCCGGAAGCTCCGAGAGCCCACGCCACGACCGGGCCAGAACCGCCGCGTGCGCCAGGGTCCGGTAGATTCAGATCGCGGAGCGCGGCATGACCTGGTGCGAGGCGGCGAGCGAGAGAGCGATAACGGATAGGTCGACGGGGGAGGATACGTCGGAGAGCGTCGGGCGAGCCGAGCAAGGAGAGTCCAGAGGATCGGAGACGAGGCGGGAGGCGAGCCAGAGCCAGGTGACGCAGGGCAGCAGATGCCCCCGACGGAGATGGCCCCGTCGGAGTATCTCTTCGCCAGGTAAGGAAGGATGGCTGCTCCAGCGGCCAAGATGATGAACAGCGCGTCGCCATCGAGGACGAGCACGAGGGTGAGCGTCAGGAACAGCAACCGGACGAGGGCGTGGGTACGAGAGAAACTGACCTCACCGAAGTGCCACAGCGCCAGCGCGGCGAGGGCGTAGAGGATGGCGGCGGGGAGCGTGATCCATGCGAGACCCGCGTTCGAGAGCTCCCAAATCGAACTGGTAAACCCAAGCGCAATAATCGGCGCGGAGGCAGCGTACGCATGCGCCAGGCTGCGGGTCGAGCCGTGTAAAACCTCCCGAGCCACCGTCGTAATCCAGAGGAGCAGCTACGCGAAGGTTATGCTGAACTGCAAGGCGATACGTTCGCCCGGGGAGAGCCGTCGTCAAAGGGAGGCTGTCAAGATAACCAACTAGAAAGACTAGCCAGCCGCCCGTGGCCGAGACGATCAGGAGCGAAAGCCCAACCATATAGAAATACACCGCCGCCATGCCCGCGAGGATGGGACAGGTAGAGGATGAGCCTACCCAGAGATCCGGAGTCGTCGTACAGGAGAAACGGCTGCCTAGCCCTCCCAGGGAGCCGATAACCGAGAGAGAGGCTGCTTACTGGCGCATAGAAAGGGAGCAGGCGAGGAGCGGCACCGCGACCATGAAGGCGAAAGAAAGAGAGTACGGCGCGAGCCTATAGAGCTGAAAGGCGGCGAAGCCGATTAGGTAGAGTGTCCCTATCCCGCCGCCGAGTAGTACCTGGGCAAGCGAAGGCCCGGCGATTGTCATAGACGCGGAGGCCCAAGGCGAGCAAGGTTCCGCCAACGGCGAGCCCGAGCCCGACGCGCATAGCAGGGGTGACCCAGCCACGCTCAACGGAGAGCAAGAATAAAAACGCGGCCCCGAAGAGTAAGAGCCCGGTCCTGATCTTATTGAGCCACCATTCCTCGCGCCTCGAGTCCCTGACTTCAAAGGATATTCTGAGACCCCTGAGGCGCTCGCGGACGGTTCTCTACGAGCCCGTGACGGTTGCAGGCTCGGGGATGGGAGAGATCGTGACGCACGAGCCGCGCGCCCTTTGAGACTCTGTGCCCGGGTCAGGTGCCATGCTGCACGCTGCACGTCGGGGATCGATCCGCAGCTCTTCGACCCCTCTCCAGTCGTTCAACGCGTTCGGCCAGGGATCCAGTACCACGCTCGTCCATCGTCGCCACCTCTCTAACGGAGAGGTTCCTTTACAGACCAGTCTACGGTCGGGCCCTAGAGGTGACGCTCCTCGTTTGGGACCATCTTCGCGCCGCGTCTAGTGCTTAAGGAGCTAGTTCAGCGGATCAGGGCGAGGGCGACGAGAAACATGGCGGCGGCGAGCACGGCGGCGATGAGGTATGCCCCGTCGAGACCGAAAAGAATCGCGGCGGCGGACATGACCAGGGGACCCAGAGTCTGGCCTACCCGGAGGATAGTGCTATTCAGGGACATAAATGCGCCTCGGTTCTCGTCGGGGGCGGCCTCGTTGAGGAGCGAGAACGAGTTCGGGAGGTTGAGGCTCTGGGCGACGCCAAAGATCACGGTCGAGGCGAGCAGCATCCACACGACCGGGACGAGAGGCACCAGGATCAGGGCCACAGCGTAGAGCAAGAAAGATGCGCGGATAAGGGCCTTTTCGGAGAAGCGTTCGTTCAGCCGCCCGATCTGGGTGGAGGTCAGAGCAGTGGTTAGCGAGGCGCTGGCGACGACTATCCCGATTACGAGCGGACCCACCCCGAACTTCTCGTACATAACCGTGGGGAGGTAGGTGATGAGCGCCCCGAAGAGGATTATAAAGGTGACGAGATTGCCGACGAAGATGCCCGCCACCTGCCTATTCTTTACATGCTCCCAGATGTTTCCGACATACTCCTTGATGCTCTGCTCGTTGTGCGGCTCCGGGTTGTGGAGCGAGAACAACACCAGAAAGCCTATTGGGATCGCCAGCAGGGGGAGCGAGAACGGGTAATACCAGCCGAAAGTCGCCAGGGCGCCCCCGATGGCAGGGTAGCTCGCGGTGCCTACGCTCAAGACGCTAGAGTTGTAGCCCAGAGCCGCCGTACGCTCCTGTCCCGAGAAGAGATCTCCTATGAGCGTTACGTTCATCGCGCCGAGGGCCGCCGCCCCCACTCCCTGGACGACGCGCAACCCGAGCAACAGCTCGAAGCTCGAAGCAAGGGCGCAGGCGCCGCCCGCGATGCCGAAGAGAAACAGCGAGGGGATGAGTATCGTACGCCGCCCGAACCTATCGGAGAGCGCCCCGGCGACGGAGGTAAGCAAGACCCCCGGCAGCGTGAACACGGTGATGAGCAACCCGACCTGGCCCGCCGAGACGCCGAACTCCTGCCGGACCTCCGGGAAGGCCGGGGCGATACTGGAGGAGCCGAGCACCGCCATGAGGGTGACGAACCAGATGACGTGCAGGTTGTGGTCTTTGTAAACCGGCTCGTCGCGCTCTTGCTTGATGCTCACCCGGCAGGGTATACCATCCACCCGGCCTCAGCGCAGGGGTGCTGCTTTACTCTCCGGCGGAATCCTTCGGCTTCCAGCCAAGGCGGGCGAGGAGCCCGGCGGTTATAGAGGCGGTGGCGCCCCAGATCTCGTGTCCTCCGACCGCGAAGAGAGGCACCTCGTGCGGGCGTCCCTCGCGCTCCCATACGACCTTCCTCAAAGAGCCGGGAGACATCAGCTCCTGTAGGGAGACGCTGAAGATCGCCTCTACCTCCTCCGGGGCGAGGACAAGGTCTGCGCCGTCGCGTAGAAGCCCTACGAACGGGCTCACCAGGAAGTTCGACGGCGGTATGTACAGCTCTTCCAGCTCGCCCATCACCTCGACCAGGTCGGGGCTCAGGTTTATCTCTTCCTCCGCTTCCCTGAGCGCCGTCACAAGGGGAGAGTCGTCATCGGGGTCTATGCTCCCGCCGGGGAAGGAGACCTGGCCGGCGTGGTCCGGCAGCTCGTCTGTCCTAAGCGTATAAACAATGCGCGCGCCCGAGTCTGCCGACATCACCGGCACGAGCACCGCCGCCCTCCGCGCCCTCTCCCTCGATTCCGGGGCGCGCGGCCTCCGCTGGCCTGTTGTTAGATCCAGGGGCGAGAAGCTCTCGTAGAGGGCGTCCCAGTGAGCGAGCGGCCCGGACAACGCCTCCTTTAGACGCCTAACGAGGTCTTCATCTCGTTCCATTACGCCTACTCAGAGATGTCTGTTAGCCGGCCTCCGACTGCTCTCCGTCCGTGCGGTTGCCGAGTTCTCTGTCGAATAGAAAGAGCGCCTCGCTTCCCCCGCCGATCATCCTTAGCGTCTCGAGGACGTCTCCGGTATTCTTCTCCTCCTCGACCTGCTCCGTGATGAACCACTGCAAGAAGGTCTGGCTCGCGTAGTCGTTCTCCCCGGCGGCGAGGCTGTAGAGTGCGTTGATCTGGGCAGTCACCCTCCGCTCATGCGCCAGCGCCTCCTCGAAGACCTCCAGAGGCGACCCGAACTCGACGGCGGGCCCCTCCATGGGCCCGAGCACGACGTTGCCGCCCCTATCAAGGATGAAGTCGTAGAACTTCATCGCGTGCTCCATCTCCTCCTGCGACTGGACCCGCATCCACCGCGAGAAGCCCGCCAAGTTCGTGGACTCGAAATACGCCGCCATCGAGAGGTACTGGTACGCAGCGTGGAACTCGTTCATGATCTGCTCGTTCATCGCGTCCTGAACCGTCCTGCTCAACATGGCCATACTCCCTTTATTAGTATTCTGTTTCTTTCTTCACTATAGCGTCTCGGACCTCGGCGCACCGGACGCGCAGATCCAACGACCGAAGGCTAGTCACTCCCATGACGGTACCTGGCGTACCTGACTCTTGTCGAGGAACTGCTCCTCCTCGGAGGCCGCTACATCCGATCCTCGTGCGCGCTTGGTGAGAGCCGCAGCCGGGGATATTTCCTTACGCCTGCCTCTTTATTCAAAGCTCGAGTGTTTGTGAAGCCAATAGAGAGGGTTACCTCTGTTTACCGGATTGGCTCAGATGTTCTCCTGGAAGCTCAGGGTTAATGTAAAGGGCCGGAGTTTAGATGCTCCGGCCTTTCTTATCCTCGCGATCTACTGGTAACTATTAGTATTATGGTAGCTATATTTTTACCCGCCTTGCAGCGCACCTCTGGCGTACTGACTGGCTCCTCCAAACTCTAGCCACACACAAGGCTCGTCTCCTTCAATCCAGGCGTCGTGTCCTGGCGGGATCACCGCAGCGTCGTTGGGACCAAGCTCCCGCTCCGTGCCATCGTCCATGACAACCTTCATACGTCCCGAGACTACATACCCTACGTGAGCTACCTGGCAGCTGTCAGTCTGTGCAATCGGCTTGACGTGCTCTGACCACTTCCACCCCGGCTCAAAGATGCCTCGTCCGACGGTGACCTCGCCGCCGAGGTTCACCACGTCCATCTTCCCCTTGTCGACGAACTCCCGAGTTTCGTCCGGGGTATCCAGGTTCTTATCCTGAATTCTCGCTGGCGCTTGCATACCGCTACTGCTACTTCCTCCCGCCCTCACCCGGCGGGTCGGCTACATATATGATTAATGCCCGCAAATAACCAAAGTGTCAAGAGTAGGGGCAAACCGTTACCTCTATTCACTAGGTTGCCGATAGGAGGTCTTCTCAAAACCTTGTACCCACGACGCCTCTGGCTACTATCTGCAAGGCATTGACATCCCTCGTTTCATCATGGAGCAAGGGAGGCTTAGAGGGATAAAGGAGCGAGCAGAACCGGCAGCAGAGCAAGCTATACGATCGCTTGCTCACCGAATGGCCGACCCTGTCAATCCTTCCAGTTGCACAAAGCCTTTATCCCAGAACACTACGGATGCTGTTTAGTACAGTGGATTGACGCGCCGCGGACGTGATGAGAGAGATGGGTGCGGCGTTTTGAGGACCAGCTACTCGCCTCGGCGCCTGTGCAGCAAAGAATCGGCAGCGACCGGCAGGCCGAGGTTGCTCCAGATCGTCGACGTGGGCTCAGCGCGGTTCAAGGCGTAGAAGTGCAGTCCCGGCGCCCCGGCATCCAGCAACCTCTGGCACAGGTCGGTGACAAACTCGATGCCGAGCTGCCGTTGCGCCCCGGCATCGTCGCCGAAAGCCTCCATCTGCTTCTTCAGCCACAGCGGGATCTCCGCCCCGCACCCGGCTGAGAAGCTGGCGACCTTCGGGTAGTCCCAGATGGGCATAATGCCGGGGATGACGGGGATGGCCACGCCCATACGCTCGACCTGGTCCACAAAGTTGAAATAGGCGTCGGCGTTGTAGAAAAACTGAGTCATGGCCGAGTCGGCGCCCGCCTCCACCTTCTCGCGAAAGTGTGCTAAATCCGCGGAGGCTGATTCTGCTTCGGGGTGGAACTCTGGGTAGCAACCCACCTCGATATGAAAGTAATCTCCAGTCTGCTCGCGAATGAATGCAACCAGCTCTGTGGCACAGCTGAAGACGCCGGGGCTCTCCATATCGCTTGGCAGGTCACCCCTCAAGGCGACGATACGGCGCACTCCGGCGTCCTTGTACCGTTCGAGGAATTCACCAATGCTCTCGCGGGTGCCCTCGATGCAGGACAGGTGCGGGGCAACCTCGGTACCGGTCTCGTTCATAGTCCTGACTACGGTCTCGATGGTGCCCGAGCGGGTCGAGCCGCCGGCGCCGAAGGTCACCGAGAAGAACGCCGGTTCCAGCGCCGCGAGAGGCCCGAGGGCCGCGCTGAGGTTCTCCTCTCCCGCAGACGTCCTGGGCGGGAATAACTCGACGCTGAAGGCCTTAGGGTGTTTTCGCTGGCTTTGCATGAACTTCTCTCCCCCTCGAATCAGACCGATTGGATACACCAAGTGCCGGCACTCCTAACTGAAGCCCGGCAACAACTGCAGTACGCGCCTCCGGCTTCGACATGCCTTACCGGCTGCAGCGCTTGCGTAACACCAAGTACGACGCACAATAGAATCACAGATCACGGCCTTTGTGCAAGACTCCACCTGTAGCGGAGGCTAAAGTATCCCGCAGCTACTCTGTAAACAAACCTTCAGGCTGTAATGCAAAATCGGCATAAGTTCTCACCTATGAACACCTCGATAAGAGAGCTCGAACTTGCTTAGGGTCGATACTTATGGGGAGTTCTATCCTCTGCTTCCTCATCCGACAACCGTTATAGGCCGTTATAACGACGCATAAGAGTTCCACACTAAAGTTTCGGCGCCTCCTCTTGCCAGCTATGCAATCTCGGTTTATAGCCTACCCAACTTTATCAAACAGTTGCACGAAACATGTTCTCAACTGTGTTTCCGATGTCCCGATTCTCGGACCCTTTGCTGGCTCCGATGCAGCACGCCAAAACGCGAAAACCATTGCCGCAGATTGCGGCGCTTCCCTCGCGTATGTTTGACAGCAGTGCTGGCAGCGTATAGGCAGTTGGGGCCGACTGGTCCAGCATGAGTGATGGTGTATCTTCCTAAGGCTATGGTACAGCTAAATCCGCTACAACAAACCGAGCAAGCATTGGAAACACTAGAGAGCGCGCTAGTGGAGTTCGATGTGACGGGGCGATAGGGCCTAAAGGAGAACGTAGCTGGGATAGACGCTTTCGCATTCGTTCTATGGCTCATGTTGTTCACCTATGCGCTCCATATACTTGAAGATCTCACTTGAATTGGCTGCGGTAGGCCCGGTGTACCTTAAAACCAAACCTTACCTGGTCGGATTTCTACGTCATCAACGCGATAGTAGTAGTCACCGGTATCAGCACGGCGATGATTGGCTGGCGGCTACCCGAGGTAAGCCTGACGTTCCCGGCGCTGACGTTGATCAATTCTTTGTTCTTTCATATAGGGCCGACCCTGGTCCAGCGTCGCTTTTCGCCCGGCACAATCATCGCGGCCCTCCTATTTCTGCCCGTCGGGATCTGGGCGTACTATGGAGTTTACCTGGATAGGGTACTTACCATAAGGGCAGGCGTTCTCTCTGCTCTAGGCGGAGTTCTCCTAATGGCTTACCCGATAGTATTGCTGCGAATAAAAGGACGCTTGCCAAACTATAAGAATGGCATCTGATCATCCGATGACGCTCGTGCACCCCTCGAAAAGGCGAGGTTGCCGGTGTGCCACTTTTGAGAGCCAGTTGTTTTGCGCAACGCGGTTACGCGAGAAGTCTCGCCGCTTTCACCGCTCAGCCTTAGAAAGGTTCCTGCGGGCTGATCTCACCCTAATACGGCTCTTCCTGGTAAGAGAGGGTGTCTGCGCCATCGTCCAGGGTGACGCTGGGAGCTTCGGAGGGCGGCAAGACAGGTTCGCTGACGGGCTCGTTCGGCATAGGCGGTCCGCTACTAAAGAGAAGATCGACCTCGCTGCCGGGCTCTACGGCCTCACCTGAAGCAGGATACTGCGTGATCACCGTGCCAGTCGCTATATCCACGCTCTCCACCTCCGCACGACTGCCGGGCTCGAGACCCGCTTCGGCGAGCTGCTCCCTTGCCTGCGGGAAGGTGAAACCGACGAGGTTCGGCACCGTGACCTCCTCGGGAGCCTCGGCAGGCTCGGGCGGCTGCTCCTGGTTCCCCGCCTCTTGCTCGCCGGAGCTTGCATTGTCGCCAGAGCTTGCCTGCGCTGCATCTTTTTCAGAGTACCCCCAGCTCGCGAGGCCCCAGATCAGAGTACCGCCTAGCATGAGCGCCAATAGGAGCACCAACGCGCCGTTCCGACGGCGCTTTCGGGACATCTCACCAAACTTGCTGTCTCGCCGCACCCGGGGCTTCGAGTATTCCACCATGGCCGGGTCGAAATCAGTCTCGTAGTCATCCGCGCCCGGCCCATCATGCGTGGCCAGAGTGCTTGTCCCCACCCGAGCGGGGGCGGCTCTCCGAGCATAAACGCGTTCCTCTGGCCTGTCGGAGAAGGAGGATCTACCGGCCGCACTATCGGTAGCCAACACGTCCTCTAACTTTTCGGTCAGCCGGTGCACAGCGAGGGTCAGCGACCTCTGTCCTTCCAAGATCTCTTGAAGAACCCTAGAAGACGCGGCGGCGCCTTGCGGAGCCCGGAAGGTGTCCTGCAAGTTCTCTAACTCGTAGCAGAGCCGATCGAGCCGCTCTGCCAGTCCTTTGGTACCGACAGTACCGGTGTGTCTGAGCCGTTGACGCACTGAAGTAGTGCCAAGCCCCTCTTTGTGGAGCTCGCGCGCCTCTCGTATCCGCTCTAGCGACTCCTCGGGTATAGAGATTTTACCGGCCCGCCGCTCATGCGGGATAGAGTACTCCCTCAAATAACGGTAGAGGGTAGGACCGGGTATCTCTAGTACCTCACTGACCTCGTCTACCGTGTACCCCAAGCCCTCTCCCGGCTTATCACAAAAAACTTCACACAACTTCTTTTACTAACATGTAGCTTACCACGTTACCGCCCCTCTCTCACAAGACGATAAACGTCACTGTATTTAACGCTTTTATGGTGGTTTTCGTCTTCTCGTGATGACTATCTCAACACGAGAAGAGGCTAT
>DASQMR010000260.1:0-8104 GCA_035645375.1 Rubrobacteraceae bacterium | reverse complement strand
TGCCAAAGACGAAAATCACTTGGGAGGACCTCTTGCCCTCATGAGGGCAGATGAGAGTTTTACAGCCGCCTTGGCAACCCTGCTCCCCAGAAAGGATTAGCAAAGACTTAAGTAGAGGCCAAAAGTAGTATGTGAGAAGTTTTGTATTTACGACCTAACAGGAAAGTGGCGGACCTAGACTCGAACCTGCGACTTTCTCTATTCATATAGTTAGTGGACGCAAGTTCTAGGTCTAATATGTCCGGTGACCCAGTTCAGGCCGTGTTCGGGTGCGCTCGTTTTTCTGTTACGTTCGGGTTTGTTCTGACTCGGTTGCAGTACGGTTGCAGTAAATGTGGTCCTAGAGTTACTTAAGGCCTCAGTGCTTGTTCTCTAAGATCATCTTATTTCGCCTGCAAAGGCGAAGAAAAAGCGGAGAGGGTGGGATTCGAACCCACGAGACGGCTTAACACCGCCTACGCGATTTCCAGTCGCGCTCCTTCGGCCAACTCGGACACCTCTCCGTATCCACGGAGTTTACCAAACGGTAGCGAGAGGATGCTCAGGGGAGAAGCTACACCCCGGAGCGTCTCCTGACGGTCCGGATCAGGAGAAATGTCCCGATCGCGCCGACGCCGAGTATGGTCCAGCCACCGAAACCGTAGTTCGACTGAATGTACTCTTCCTCGTACTCGTCATCGTCGAAGTCGTGGAAGATCCAGGCCCAGAGAAAGAAGTTGGAGAAGGCACCGTGACGAATACCATAATTAGGGGTGCCGTAATATGGACTGCTGGAATTTTGTATGCGCGTGGGCGGGCCGCCCTTTGCGGGGCTTGCGTCCACGCCGGAGGATTTGCTCGAACTGTTACCAGAGGGCTTGCCGACTCCCCCACCGCCCCGTCCTCCGCCGCCACCCTTCGCCTCCGCAACGCCCTCGGCGAAGACGACCGCGGCGAATAAGGCGACCACAGCGGCCAGGAGAACTGCGGTCACGGTTCCCCTGTGTAGTTTTCTATCCAACAAGGCCATCACGGGCTATCCCTCCGGACGCGCCTCGTCCAGGCGGCGTCTTATGTCTCGTAGTTCCTTCATTATTGCGCGGTCGGTCGCCGAGAGGTTTCGAGCGCTGTGGAGAAGGCTCTCGACGTCCTCCTCGATCTCATCGACGTCTTCGGCGACCCCCTCGACATCCTCCTCGATCTCGTCGAGGTCACGCTTTAGGGCGTCTCCGAGCAGCGCCCGTTGGGCCACAGCGGCCACGCCGCCGATGAGGAGGGCGAGGATCACGTTGCCCGTCCACTGGATTACCATGCTGAGGAGCTTGCCTTCGCTAGTTTGGGCTGAAACGTCGCCGTACCCGACGGTATTCACGGTGGTGTTAGCCCAGTACATCCCGTCGAAGAGGCTAACGTTCTCGACATGAGCGAACGCTACGCCCCCGCCGAAGACCGCGATGAAAGCGAGGAGAACGGCGTAGGGGAGCATGGTGATCGAGCCGAAACGCCCCAGAATTACCGGGAGCACATCTATGAGCCTCAGCAGACGCAAGACCCACAGAGCTTGGAAAGCGCCGGGCAGGATCGGGATGGTCGTGAGCAGCACGAAGAGATCCAGCTTGTTGTGCTTGAAATACTCCCTGTCGCTCGGGGCGAGGTACAGCATAAAAGCAAACTCGAAAGTAAACCAACCGTAGATGAGCCAGTTGAGGATACTGCTCACGACGCCGAAGAGTCCACCAGTCTCCGAGAAGTCAAGGATCAGAGCGGGTATGACCAGCAACACCACCACGACGGTCGGGAAGTCGAGCTTGCGGGCGAGGTTCGCCTGCTTGTCGTTCATCCCTGGCAACACGTGCGTGTTACGCCAGTGGTGGGTACTCCTTTGATCGGCTGAGGCTTCCATATCTGCTTATACGCTACCCTGAGTAAATCTTCAACAAGACATTATCCTCGTCTACCGGCGCTTGCTGCTACTAGACTTCTTCTTTTTCTTCTTCTTGCCGTCGTCATCGTCGGGGCAGCTCTGGGCGACCTGAAGCGTCAAGGGTTCCGAAGGGTCGACGTTGTCTGGGTCGTGGTCGCAGACGACCAGGGAGTTTGAATCCCCTGACTCGCCCGTCACGGTGATGTTGCTCTCCGACACCCCCGCGTCACGCAGGGTCTGCTGGGCCTGGGCGAGCGTCTGCCCCTCCGTGTCGGGCGTGGACTGGCCGCACCCGGCGAGCAGGGAGAGAACGAGTACGGCGCTCACCGCCGAGAATAAACCATGTCTCATAAAAATCTCCTCCGCTCTCAAAAGCGCACTAACTTACTATGACATACGCAACAAAGGCCCGCTAGTTACGCTAAGACACCAGAAGCGACTCCTACTAGCGCGGCGAACGAAGGGGAGTCGCCGAGCACGAGGGAGACCGCGTCCATCGTCGCTCCTCCCACCGACTAACCTTCGTCCTCAGTCGGGTGGAGAAGTACGACCGGGATCTCGCGATCCGTCCGGCGCCGGTAGCTCTCGTACCCGCCGTACATCTCCACAAGCCTCGGCCACAGCCGCTTTTGCTCCTCCGGCCCCGCCTCCTCTGCCCGCGCGCGCAGCCTGCGCTTCCCGACTTCGAGCTTCGCTAGGGGGTTCGCTTTGAGGTTCAACCACCAGGCCGGATGCGCCGCCGTACCGCCGTTCGAGCCGACGATGACGAAGCTCTCGCCGTCGCGTATGTAGAGGAGCGGCACGGTGCGCTCTTCGCCGCTCTTGCGGCCGGTTGTGGTCAGCAAGAGGATCGGTCCGCCGGCGAGCGATCCGCCCAACCTGCCGCTCGTAGCACGGTACACGAAGGAGTGAAGCTTCGTTGCGACGCGCTGGACGGCGGTGATAGCTCCTCCATAAGGACGCCCTCTCGACTTTATCGCCATCGTGGTTCTAGGCTCCCGTCTTCTCGGCTCGCCACAAGGCGTAGACGGCCCAGAGGGCAAAGACGGCTACGAGCGCGACCCCGATAGCGTACGCGGGGAGAACGCCGGTCGGGGCGCCGGCGAGGAAGCCACGAGCGGTATCCAGGATTATGGTAAAAGGATTCAGACGGGCTATCGTCTCAAGCCAGCCGCGCAGCAGGTTTAGGGGCACGAAGACCGGGGCTAGGAAGAGGACCAGGAAAATGGGGGTACGTATGACAGGCCCCGCCTGCTGAGTACGGAGCAGCATGGCCACCCCCGCCCCGAAGAGCGTCGCCGCCACGTTCACGAGGACGGCCAGCCCGATCAGACCGAACAGGTCGAACCCGCCGCTCATCGGCATCCCCGTGAGGAGCGCTATCACCGTGACGAGCAGGCCGGTGACGGTTGCGCGCACGAGCGAGGCTATGGTGTATCCGAAGATTATCCCCTGCCGGTTCGAGGCGGCGAGCAGGAGCCTCCTGGCGAAGCCGTTCTCGAAGTCCCCCGCGATGGAGAATCCCGTGAACGCCCCGCCCATCGCGACCGCCTGCAGCAGCGCCCACACGTACTGGAAGGCCACGTAACCCGCCGCGTAGTCGAAGCCGGGCACGTCACCCACCCGTGTGAGTCCACCCGCGAACGCGACAAAGAAGAACAGGGGGAAGAATGCCGGCGCAAGGAACGCCGGGTTTGCGAAGTACTTGTAGACCTGGCGCCCCGCGACCGCCCACGCCACAGCGAAGAACCCGCCGCCGCTAGCTCCGCCCTCCATTAGTGCGCCACCCTCGTGCGCAAGAACGCTGCCGCCCCGGCTATGGAGAGCGCTACGATCGCTATCGCGAACCCAAAGCCAAGGAGCAGAGCATGAACGTCCCAGCCGGTGATCACGAGGCTGCGAATGCCCTCGACGAGGTAGGAGATAGGGTTAGCGGTCGCTATCCACCGAAACCAGTCCGCCTCGATGAGGTCGCGCGGCAGGTTGATGCTCGACATAAAGATGGAGACAAAGAAGAGCGGAAAAGCGCTCTCGACCGCCTCGACCGAACCGGTCCTTAGAGCCAGCATCGCCCCTATTCCTCCGAAACCCAGGGCTACCAGCACCGTGAGCAGCACGAGCACTACCATCCCCAGAACGCCCGACTTTATATCCACCCCCAAAAGGAGTCCGAGGGCCAGGAAGACCACGCCTTGCAGAAGGCCGAGGGCCACGACACCCGCGAGCATCCCCAACAGGAGAGCCGACGGGCGCATGGGCGTCAGGGAGAGGCGGTCGAAGAAGCCGCTCTCGATATCGCGGGCGAGGTCTGCGCCTGCGGTGACCGCGCCGAAGAGTGCTGCCTGTATCAGCGGGAAGGCGAACGCGAAGTCGAGGTAGGAGTCAGCCGGGAAGCCGGGGATGCTCGTTGCGGCGTCGAGGCCGTAGGCGTTGATCGCGAAGAACATCATCGGGAAAAGAATCGCCGAGACGAGGACCGCGGGCTGCCGCATGGTCCGCAGCGTAGAGCGCCGCGCCAGACTCGCGACCTGTACGAGCAGTGAAGAGCTTCTCAAGTCCGTGCCTCCTTTGAAGCTCCGCTCGTCTCATCCTCGTACACCGCCCCGCCCTCGCCCTCCAGCGAACGGCCCGTCTTCTCTAGGAATACGTCGTCCAGGCTGGGCTCGTCGAGACGAAGGTTCGTTACGCGCACGTCCTCAGAGTCGAACGCCCGTACCACGTCGGCCAGGTCTCCCGCGCCGCCGTCCAGACGGACGGCGACCGCGCCGGGCTGGGCGGTTATCTCCTCGCCGAAACGTGAGAGGACGCGGACCACCGCCTCGCGCTCAGAGCCTTCCGCCGGGGTCGCCTCTACGCTGGGGCGGCCTATCTCGGCCTTCAACTCCTCAGGGGTCCCCTCGGCGGCGATCCTGCCCCGGTCGATGATCCCGACCCGGTCCGCCAATACATCGGCCTCTTCGAGATACTGCGTCGTGAGAAAGACGGTTACGCCCTCATCCCGGGCCAGGCGGCTGACCTCAGACCACAGCGCCGAACGGCTCTGAGGATCTAGGCCGGTCGTCGGCTCGTCGAGGAACAGTATGTTCGGCTCGTGGACGAGCGCGAGCGCGAGATCCAACCTTCGCTTCATCCCGCCGGAGTAACCCCGCACCCTGCGGTCAGCCGCCTCTTCTAGCCCGACCCGCTCCAGCAGCTCCTCGCCCCGCTTCTTGCGCTGCTTGCGCGGCAACCCGTGCAGCGCAGCCTGAAGGTTCAGATGCTCGCGCCCGGTGAGAAAGGGATCGAGGGCTGCCTCCTGAAGCGCGGCCCCAATGGCGGCGCGGACCTTCGGGCCTTCCTTTACGACGTCGTAGCCATCCACCCGGGCGGATCCGCTAGTCGGAGGTAGGAGCGTGGTGAGCATGAGGACAGTCGTGGACTTTCCAGCGCCGTTGGGGCCGAGGAAGCCGTAGATCTCGCCAGGCTCGACCAAGAGATCGATGCCGTCCACGGCTCTCGGCCCCTTCCTGAACTCCCTGACGAGGTTCTCTACCTCTATACCGGAGCGTCTCCCTGCCATCTAAGCCGTTACCCTAAGGCCGGTCAGCTCCCCGCTGGCCTCCCACAACCTCTTTCGCAGGTCCTCATCGTAGACCTGACCAGAGGCGACGATGGTCTTGCGATCCGAGAGATACTTGCCGGTCATTCCTTCGACGTCGGGCGAGGAGGCGAGGTAGATGACGGTGTCCGCCCCCTGCTCGGGCGAACGCATAAACGGCTTGAACGCCCGGAACAGGAGCGTTCCGAGCCCCTTATTATTGGCGCCGAAGCTCGTGTTGACCGCGCCGGGGTGCATGCAGGTGGCCGTAACGCCCGTCCCCTTCAGGCGCTCCGCCAGCTCGAGGGTGAACATGACGTTAGCGAGCTTCGTCATCCCGTAGACGGGCATCCCCCTGTATTTACGTTCTGACTGCAAGTCGTTCAGGTCAACCTTGCCCCACCTCTGCGCCTCGGAGGAGACGGTGATGATTCGTGCCGGCGCGCTCTTCTTTAGAAGGTCGAGCAGGAGGTTCGTTAGCAGAAACGGGGCGAGGTGATTTGTCGCGAGCGTCGTCTCTATACCGTCACGGGTCTCGGTCCTCGTGCTCTGGACGACGCCGGCGTTGTTTACGAGCACGTCGAGCCGGTGGTACCGCTCCTGGAACTCTTCTGCGAGCCTTCGCACCTCGGCCTGAACCGTGAGATCCGCGAGCATGAGGGAGACGTTGCCTCCGGACTCTCGCCTTATCTCCTCGACCACCCTCTCGCCTCTCTCAGGGTTGCGCCCGGTTACGATGACCTCTGCGCCCATCGAGGCGAGCGCCGAAGCCGTAGCCTTGCCAATACCCGAAGTGCCGCCCGTGATGAGTACTACCTTGCCGCCCATACCGTTCTTCAAAATTCCACCCTTCTCTTTACTAACTGGAAATCTAGCTGGACCGTCGCTAAACATCAGTATCGTCCCCGAGAGGCTGATGTCCCGTAACCGGGCACACGCCAGCCTTACCTCTCGCGTTCTAAAGCAGACAATACCGCGACGATGGCCTCAGCGGCTAACAGAATGAGCAACGCACAAACGAAGAGCCTCGTGGATCGCCCGAGGAGAGCAGCGGCCAGGTCGGAACGAAGGAGAGTCTAGCGCCCGCCTGGAGAAGCAACATTCCCTCCCAAGGCGTCTACCTCGACGTCGTCTAGTCCGGACCACCGAAAAGATCTAGTATCCAAGGGTATTGGTGCTCGCCGCTACTGTCCTGGCGAGGGGCCCGATCTGCCGTAGACGCGTACACGAGACCCACTCTCCGCTACTCCTTGCGACTCCCACGCGCTTCCTCCTCTCCGGCCTGCAGAGCCCGAGCGCCGGTTTCTCCGAGAGCCTGCCAGTAGCGGCGGCCCCCCTCTCGGATCAAGCGCCCGAAGCCCGTGCCTGGAACATGGCCGGCCGCGATGATAATATCATCTGCCTCCACCCAGTCGAGGAGCATCTCGCGGGTGAAGGATGCCTGCTCCTTGTCTTCATCGAAGTGGATGTTCCAAAGCGGCTCGGTGACCTGTGCCGGATGAACTATCACGTCGCCGGTGACGATAACGTCTTGCCCGCCGGAGGAGATTAAAAGGCTCGCGTGTCCGAGAGAGTGACCGGGAGTGGGTAAAGAGATCGCCTCCTCAGAGATGGGCCCCTCACCGTAGAGCAGATCCACGACGCCTAGACTCTGCAGCGGTGCGAGCGCCTGACCCACGCGAGGCCCGGGGTCCTCCCACTCGACGGCCTGCGTGACGTAGCGAGCACGAGGAAAGGTCGGCTCCCCCTCTTCGGTAACGCTCCAGCCGAGGTGGTCTCCGTGCAGATGCGTCAGGAACACCACGTCGATGTCCTCCGGCTGAAAGCCGTTGTTCCCCAACTCCTCTAAAAGCTTCCCGGGCGTGCCGAAGGCGATCGGCCCGATGCCGGTATCCACGAGGATGTTGCGGTCGCGGGTCTTCACGAGGTAGCCTCCGATACGGCCTCCGATGGTGCGCTCATCGGTGAAGGCCCAAGGGTACCGGACGGAGTAGGGCTTCCATTCCTCCCAAGGAACGCCGGGGAAAAACTGATCCAACCGGAAGAAAGGCCCTTCAACGTCGGTCAACGTAACAACCTCTACGGTCCCCGCCGTTATGCTACTCATACCGCTCCAGCAATTTTATTTGCATGTTTATACAATAACATGGTATAAGGTGAACTTTTACAATAAATTGATGGACGAGAGTGAAGGACGGGTTGGTCGGGGAGAGTACGGGTAAATTCGGGTCGAACGAAGAGCTAGAGGCAAGGCTCGTGGACGAATTCGCAGCGTTCGGGCCGGCCTACATGCGCTGGGTAAAGTCGCGGTTGCAGGACGGGGGCGTAAGTTACGCGAGGATGCGGTTGTTGTACGCCTTGCTTTGCGGCGGTCCGAGAATCATGAGTAGTCTTAGCGGTGTACTAAGGGTAACACCGCGGAACGTAACGGCGCTCGTGGACGCTCTGGAGGAGGAAGGACTCGTCGTGCGCAGGCCTCACCCCACGGACCGGCGAGCGACCATCATCGAGCTCACCGAGCGTGGGGTCGAGCCTACCGGGAGCATGTACGACGAGCACCGGGAGGCCGTAGGGGAGCTCTTTGAAGGATTCTCCGGGTACGAGCAGCGGGAGCTATTGCGGTT
>DASQMR010000259.1:0-2298 GCA_035645375.1 Rubrobacteraceae bacterium | reverse complement strand
GCCCCCATCCCCTCTCATGGGGGTAAGGCCCCCGCACCACTTGCGCCCGCGCCGAGGAGACGCTATGTTGTAGTCACTGTAATAGGTTACTACAGAGGAGGACAGCATCTGCGTCAAGCGCACGACGAGCAGGGGGCGGGGGCCCGTACTTCCAGCTTGTCCGCTCCTACAGGGAGGAAGGCAAGGTCAGGCAGGAGGTCCTCGTCCACCTCGGCCGTCACGAGAAACCCGAGGACGCGTTGGCGGCGTGGCCCCCGGAGGTCGAGCACCTCAGGAAGATAGGGCGGGAGGAGCAGGCCGACAAGCTCGGAGCGAACCTGGAGAAACTGAAGGACCTCGTGATTAACCACATTAAGCCCACTCTCGGGCGGCTAAGGCTCAAGTCCCTGAAAGCGCCCAGCTAACGACCGCCCTATATCCTCAGGGTACTGCGTCCGGTTACCGGAGGTTCCTACGGAGAACGCGGTTACCGCTCAGGAGGTGCGCCCGAAGGAGGTGCTCCGCCACCTCGGGCGGCAGGTACTTGACCGCGTTCTTCACAGCTTCCCGGGAGAAGCGATCCAGGTTCGTTTCGATGAACTCAACGATGCGCCCCTGATCCCAGCGACTGAGCTCCCTCAGGATCCAGCCCACACCCGTCTGGGCGAACCTCTCCCGGTTTCCTAGGAGCTGGGTGCAGTTGTCGAGTACCATCTCGGTAAAGTCCAGGAAGTGTTGATCACCCTCCCCGGCAAGGTTAGCGAACGCAACGACGGATGCGCGTTGCTGCCACATGCTGTTCGCCTCTCGCCACCCCGAGATGGCTCGTGCGCACGCCTCGCCCTGCTGCTCTACCAGTGGCCCGAGCACCTTGACGCAGAACCAGTCACAGGTGCTCCAGTCACAGATATACCCCTGCTCAAAGAGGCGCGCGAAGCGGGGCAGATCGGAGCGCCAGTCCAGTGCGCGTGCCGGCAGGAGGATCTCTTGAAAGAAGAGGATGCCGGCGAGCTTGTCCTCACTGTAGTCCACTTTGAGCAGCATCAGGGCCAGCTCCTTCTGCTGCCCAACGGATAGATACTCCCCCAGCCGCTCTTGCCTAAACCAGGCATGCACAGCCTCCCGGACATCTGCCATCTTGACGCCGCGGAAGGAAGCAGCACCTCTGAGATACTTGGTCCACCACTCGCGCGTGGCGGCGGTTGCATGTACGTTCAGTCGCAACTGCAATTTCTCGATGAGACCGTCGAGCGTGGGTGCGGAAAGTTCGCGATAGTCCATATACCGTTAACTCCGATTGGTCTAACCAAAAAAATCAACCCGCGTCACTCACTTCATCCTCCGAGAGAATACTAGGTAGTGCGTCTCTTCCCATCCTCTAATCGGCCACCAGATTGATGTAGTAGCGAAGATGAAACTCTCCAGACTTTGCACCGACCACAAGAGAGGTAGCCTGTTTTTCAGAACTGGTGATTTTGGCGCAGTGGCGCTAGCGTGACGTCAAAAAGCCCTCGGTACCGTACCGAGGGCTTAACCCTTCCTGCATCATCCGCTTGGGTAAATTGAGATAGAGAGCCGACGAGCGGACTCGAACCGCTGACCTGCTCATTACGAATGATAAATTGGGCGTTGCAGGGGCTTGCAGTAAGTTGCGAACACTGCATATCCAAGCAAGTTTCTTTACTCTGACTTGCCCCGCGTGCGCCGTATTGTGCCCGCGGTGGTATCAGAAGTTGGTTGATTACCCTTGCCGGTTAGTGTGCGCCCGACAGGCGAGTAGGCATGGAGACGGCCCACCCGCAACCGGTCGAGTTCACGCTCGACGACACTATGTGATGGGACCTGGTATCTCGATGCCGTACTCGGCCGCCACCTTCATAATCCTCCCCGCGTCTGGCTGGTCCTCAAAGACGAGCGGCCCCGCCTTACCGTCGGCCGGCATACCGACCTCCTCGAAGAAGCGCTCGTACAAGCCTCCAGGTGTCTGGGTTAGCAGCATCCTGCCCACGCTCTCGCCCACAGTCCTGTGGGCGTGCAGGGTGCCCTTGGGGAAGTAGATCAGTGAGCCTGTAATCGCCGTTAAGGTGCGGCCCTCTATCACGAACTCATACTCCCCCTCGAGCACCCAGAAGGCCTCTTCTTCCCGGTGGTGGACGTGAGGAGGCGGCCCGGTTCCGGGTTGCGATGTCACCTCGAAGAGGGAGTACGCTCCGCCTGTCTGGTCGCTGGTAGTCTTACGCCTCACTAGCTCGCCTAGCACCCACAGCGAGCGTCCTTTGCCCGGCCTGACGTGCGCGACGCCCTGCGGCATTCCTTCCT
>DASQMR010000258.1:0-3047 GCA_035645375.1 Rubrobacteraceae bacterium | reverse complement strand
GTCGGGGTGACGCTCCGCAGCTGCCCGGAGGCGATCCAAGTCCGGTGGCCTCTCCGCGTCGGTCTCGTCAGTCGACGGTTCGCTTACGTCCCTGTAGAAGGCCTCGCCGCTTCCAGGGGTCTGCAGGAAGAGAATTAGCGCTCTCTCTGAGGTGACCATGAACGCATGCGCATCACCGCGCGGAGCCACCGCAACACCATGCGGCCCCACCCGATGCTCTCTGCCCTCAGCGTAGACCAGGATCTCTCCCTCGAGCACGATCAAAGTCTCGTCCAGGTTTGGATGGCTGTGAAGCGGGGTGGTCTTGCCCTGCGTCATCCGGTCTTCCACCAGCAGGAACGCCCCGTCGGTCTCCTCAGCTGTCGCCTTCCAGATGTGCACACCTCCGCCGGCAAACCAGAGGCGCTCCCCCTCTCCCTCCCCGCGGATGATCGTCCTTGCAGTGCTCATTACCTTCTCCTCCTTTCGAGTACGCTGCCTATTAAGTCGAACTGTAGATCCCGAACCGGACCCTGGATATGACGGGAATCTGTCATATTTGTCTTCCGAAACTGGGCGGAGCGGGGAAGATTACTCATTTGGGAGATGAATGTGATTGCTACCTGAGGCATAATCCGCCGCAGGACGTGGCCAGGAGGTACGATGGACGGTGTTCTGGAGGAGCGGACTTTCTCCGAAGTGAAGAGGCTCTGTTGCGAGGGGCGGCTCGATGGGCTGGCGCTGCTGAGCGAGGTGATCGAACGTTTGCGCCGGGTGGTGCCGGTCGAGGCGTATTGCGCCTCCACGAAGGATCCGGCGACTGGCTTTATCACGCGCGGCATGGCCGAGGAGACGGGTGGCGAGAATGACACCTTCTGGTCGTTTGAGCATCTTTACTTCGAGCATCACCAGAGCGTTCGCCGGATGGCGGACACCCACCAGTCCGTAGCCCTCCTCTCGGAGACCACCGACGGTGATCTGGAGCGCTCCGCCCGCTACGTGGAGTATCTTCGTCCGCTGGGGCTCGCCTACGAGATGCGCGGCGCCTTCACCTCCGGCGGGTATCTGTGGGGCTCCATGGACCTGATCCGCGAGTCGGGAAGCTCAGACTTCAAGCCTCGGGAGGCCAACCTCCTCCGCCGCATCGCTCCGCACCTGGGCAACGGTCTCAAGATGGCCGCGCTCCGCATGCAGACCCCTGTCGAAGAGGGCGAGACAGACGTTCCGGGCGTTCTGGCCCTCGACTATAAAGGAAGGGTAGTCCAGCACACGCCGGCGGCGGAGCGTTGGCTGCGGGATCTTGACGACCTCGGTCCCGGCTGGCGGGAGCGGGGTGATCTTCCTCGGGCGGTCCTCATGGTGGTCCTGTTGCTCCGGCGCGCACTGAGTCCTGAGCGCGACCGGGACGAGGAGAGCGTCCCGACTCTACGGGCGCGAGCACGCTCGGGGCGCTGGTTGACGCTCTACGGCTCCCTGACCGAGGCGACCCCGGAGCGGGGCGCGGAGACGGTGATCATAATAGAACCCACGAAGCCCGAAGAGTTGCTGCCTTTCAGCATGAGTGCCTACGGCCTGAGCCCCCGCGAAGAAGAACTCGTGAAGCTCGTCGTGCGTGGCCTCTCCACGACGCGTATCTCCCAGACACTCTTTATCTCCGAGCACACAGTGCAGAACCATCTGCGCAGCGTTTTCGAGAAGGTCGGGGTGCGCAGCCGGGGAGAGCTCGTCAAGCGTCTCTTCTTCGATAACCTATACCCTACGCTTTTCAGGTAGGTCCTGTCTGGTGGCTCATGAGGTCAGCCACATCGCGAGGGCAGCGATGATTACCATCGCCCGATAGTTCGCGGCCCGCTTCTCGTACCTCGTCGCCGCCCCGCGCCACTGCTTGAGCCGGTTCGTGCACCGCTCGACCACATTGCGCAATGCGTAGGTCTCGGCGCCGACGTTCGATGGCGTCCTACGTTCGGCAGCTACTACTCGTGCTTATACTACCGGTTTTCGGATAAGGTCTTAGTCCTACAGTGCCAGTTAGCTGAACCTTGCGGTACCGTGTTCCCATGCTCATGCCGGCTACCTCCGGGACCGGACGCCCGTTTGGTGGTCCGGCAGAGAGGCCCTCACCCGACTCCTTTCCCTGCTCAGAGGTAGCACCTTTAGACCCTTTTAGCGTCTCGTCTGCTCACGTAACGTCGAAGAGGCTTTCAGCTTCAGTAACTTCGCCGCGATCTCCTCCGTCAGTGTTCGTCGTCTGGCCCTGGCCTCGTGCGCATCCGCCCACACAAATGCACGAGAATTTGTTTGATTTAAGACTCTTCGGTTTGCTCAGATTCTTGAATGCGACACAGCATATATTCATAGACATTCACACAACAAGCGCGCCGCTTTCCCGAGGAAAGCTGTTCGACGGTCCGTGTGACCCGGCGGGTTCGGGTCTCAGGTTGCTTGGCCGATTCGACCCAGTGGACCCAATCGCGACGACCCATGGTCGTGAGGTCGTCCCACAACGTCTTCGCCTCGTGAGAAGCGGTAAGGGCGACCCGGAGATCGGGAGGGACAGTCGGTTCAGGCTCTGGTCCCAAGATAGCGAGTTTCACTGTGTCGCCCGCATCAGCACCAACGCCCTTGAGCATGGCCTTGTTCACACGCAGCCAGTGGCTTCCGAACGTGTTGGGTTCCAGTACCGCTCGGAAAGGATGACCGTTGATGGTGCCTTCGACCTTGGTCGAGACGTGCGAGGGAAATTGCTTGCTGACCCACACCGGAACGTTGAGCAGAGTCCGAAAATCGGTCTTCGCCGTCTTAGGATGCTGAAAGAGCTGTGCCTCGAAGCGCAAGACCGGTGGACCGTCGCCATCGGCCTTCGCGATCTGAGGGTTGTCGCCTGCGAGGAGAGCCGACTTTGCGACGTTAGTTGACTTCTTGGACGCTTTGTTGGCCATTGCGTTCACTCCAACGGATAGACTGATATATAAACAAGTATCCTTGATTCTAGAAATTCCACATCGGTAGACTTAGTGTTTATTAGGTCGTTTCCGCAAAGCTCATAGCGCCTATAGGGGACAGGGTTT
>DASQMR010000257.1:0-19062 GCA_035645375.1 Rubrobacteraceae bacterium | reverse complement strand
CGAACTATGCCCCAACTCAGGCCGCGAGTAGTCGCATAGGTATTTATGTACTTCTCGTCGAGCTGAGGGTTGTTAGCTATATCGTCCTCCAGGTTCTCGAACGCCTGGTTGAAGCTCGCCTCAGCGGACTGCTCCAGGATGACTTCAAGCCTGGGGTAGATGATCGAGTAGGCGGTACCGGCGGCGAAAGCGGTTACGAACAAAAAGAGCAGCGTAAGCCAGATCTGTATGCTCACGCGGGAACGGCGCAGGCGCTCACCGAGCCCCCTAGACCATCTCAAGAGTACCTGCTCGACACCTGCTCTGCTCTGGCTAAGTCCCCTCCCGCCGGCGACTTTCCTGGGCTTCTTGTGCCTCGGGAGTAGCCGGTCTCTAACGGAAGACATACCCCACACCCCGGGCGGTGTGAATAAACTCGGGGTTTCGGGGGTCACGTTCGATCTTCTCGCGGAGATGGCGGATGTGGACATCCACAGTGCGCTCGTCGCGGAACTCATCGCCCCAAACCCTTGTCAAGAGCGTGCTGCGCGAGAACACCCTGCCCGGGTTCGAGGCGAGCGTTACGAGAAGCTCAAACTCAGTGTACGTGAGGTCCACCTCCTCACCGACTACCGCGACCCTGCGGCTCGGCAGGTGGATCTTCAGGCCGTCGTAGGAGAGCTCGTCCTGGCGCTGCCCGGCGGGCACGGAGACGCGGCGCATGATAGCACGTACCCTGGCGACCAGCTCCCTGACCGCGAAGGGCTTGGTGACGTAGTCGTCGGCCCCGAGCTCCAGCCCCACTACTCGGTCGATCTCGTCGTCCTTAGCGGTAAGCATAATGATCGGAACGTCGCTCTGCGCTCGAATTCTACGGCAGACCTCCGTACCATCTACCTTAGGCAACATAATATCCAGGATAATGATGTGCGGCTCGTAGGATTCGAACGCCTCCAGCGCCGCCTCCCCGTCCCCAACCGCATGCACCTGGAAACCCTCCCGTTCCAGAGCGTGCACGAGCATCTTCTGGATAGAGGGCTCATCATCCACCAGAAGTATTCTGCGAGTGGTTCCCTGTAAGCCCTGTGCCATATCCGCCAACCGTCCCTTAAGACTACCCCAAAATTCTAAACATCTTGACGCTTATTTTATCATGCCCCGGCGGTCGTCCCCGCAGCCCTACCGGCTACCTTCTCTACTGTCTCTACTAGGTCCCCGGGCGCCCACAAGCGTACCGCCTCGATAGATACCTGCCGCCGCCTGAGGTATGCGGCGACGACCCGGGCCTCGTCTACGCCCTTACCATTTAAAGGCGGATCAACTTTGGAGAGGGCTTCTTGGGCGAAGCGGGTGAGGCCGAGAGTGTCGTCAGGCTCAAAGCCCGCGTGGGCGACGAGGCGGCCGTCGGAGAGTGCGAAGACTTCGATCATGCCGGGCTCGGTCGAGGGGGCGACGACCGCCTGAACGCCTTCTGCGCTCACAGCCGCGCGCGTAAGGCGAATGCGCTCTATTCCGGAGATCAAATCTCGAAGCCGAGCAGCGGCCTCGAACTCCAGCTCAGCCGCCAACCGTTCACGCTCCTCGATGAGCGCGCGAAGATGCTCCTCGCCACCTTCGCCGCGTAAGAGGGAAGTGAGCCCCCCGATCACCTCTGCTCGGTACTCCTCCTCGTTCATCCCGAGACAGGGAGCGCAGCGGCCCATCTGCCCATAGAAGCAGACGCCGTCCCCGGGATCGCCCGAGCATCGTCTGAGAGGAAAGATTCTGCCGAGAGCCTCGACACACGTGTCCAGTACGCTTGCGCTCCGGTAGGGTCCTAGGTAGGTCACACCGTCCTGTGGGCCGTTCTCCGACGACCTCTCCGGAACCGGGTAAGGCTCGTTCAGGTTTAGCCTTATAAACCAGCTCGCCTTTTCGCCTCGACCGGCGGAGTTGTAGCGCGGGAGGAGCCGCTTTATCTCGCGGGCTTCGAAGATAAGGGCGTAGAGCTCGTCTTTGGTCTCCTCGTAGCGTACCTCGGCAACCTCACGCACGAGACGCCCGATCTTACGCCGCCCGTCCCCGCCGTTGAAGTACGTTCTCACACGCGCCTTGAGGTCTTTGGCCTTTCCGACATAGAGGACCGTTCCCTCTTTGTCTAAGAAGTAATAGACGCCCGGCGTGCGCGGGAGATCCTCGGCGAGGTGCCCTTTCTGCGGTTTGACCTTCGCACCCGACTTCTTCAGCGACGCCGCCTCGCCGACGCTCTTAACCCCGGCCGAGGAGAGCAGCGTCGAGAGCCTTAGAAAGACTTCAGCGGTCGCCGCAGCGTCGGCGAGAGCCCTGTGGTTCGGCGCCGCCCGCGCCCCGAAATGCGAGACGAGCGAGGCGAGGCGATACCGCTTGAGGCCCGGCACGAGCGTACGCGCGAGCTTCAAGGTGTCAAGCACAGGGTTCGGGAGAGGCGGGAGACCGTTGGCCGCGCGCGCCGCCGCAACGAACGCGCAGTCGAATTGGACGTTATGCCCAACGAGTACGCAACCCTCGACGAACTTCTCGAAGAGAGGCATCACCTCGGAGGCAGCCGGGGCGTCGGCGACCATGCTATCGGTGATCCCGGTCAGCCTCACGACGAAAGGTTCTATACTACGCCCCGGGTTTATCAGCGTTGCAAACTCGTCGATTACCCGCCCGCCTACAACCTTGAGCGCCCCAATCTCCGTGATAGCGCCTTTATCAGACGACGAGCCCGTAGTCTCTACGTCGAACACCACGTATGGCGCGTCGCCTAGAGGTAGGGAAGCCGCGTCTACGGTGCGCAGGGAACCCTCATTCCACAGAAAGCGTGGGTCTCCGGCAAGCAACTCGTCAACGATAGTGCGGGCATTACCATCCTTTTTCGGAAGGGCGAGGAACTCTTGAGCAACCGCCTCGGGCGTTACAGGCTCTCGGCTCTTGACGAAGTCATAAAGGCTAGGTGACACGAACCTTCGTCCGTCCGAAGTTCAAATTCTTTGCCGCAGCCTCGGCGATAGTGCGAGCCTGGGTCTCAGTGACGCCGGGGATGCCTACAAGGTTCTCGTACGTGTACTCCGAGTCGAGTAAGCCGCTGGCGGTTACCCGGGCGCGAGTCTTTAGCCCGACTCCTGGGAGCTTGGTGGTGTGGAAGAGCTTGCCGCGTTGTATCCGAAGCGAAGACACTCCGGCGAGCCTCTCACCCTCGATAGAGATACGCCGCAGGATGTCGGCGAAGAGCGCTACCTGGTCCGGGTAGTAGACGCTCCGGCTCATGAGAGACGGGGTCATCGGCAGCGGATGCGAGAGGTTGGCATTACGGACCGTAGTATGGCCCGGCGGCTCGTTCGAGCCAAGGGGATCCGAGTCCCCCAAAGTTTGAGCCCGCTCCGCGTGCGCAAAGACCTGTTCTTCAAGGTCGCCGTCGAGGTCCAGCTCTGTAAAAACGGGCGCGCCTCGAAACCGGTCGTTGCGGTTAGCAGCATAGAGAAAGCGGCGTGAGCTGCGCTCGTTCTTGTAGAACTCGACCACTGCGTGCGCTCGCTTCTCCCCGAGGCCTGGCAGGCGCGCGAGCGATTTCGCGTCCTCCGCCTCTATTAGCTCTCCAAGCTCGTCCGGCTCAGTCGCCTCGGCGGCCTTGGCGGCGGCTCGCTTGTCCACGCCGCGGACGCGCTCGAAGATGCCCTGAACGCTCGCGGGGTCTACGCAGCGCCTGAGGTGGTTAATCTTCCGCACCGCCGTAAACTCGTTGTGCTCCTCCCAACGCCACACGAACTCCCGCACTCGCTCGACCGCCGCCGTATCCTCGGGGACGAACTCTATCGTCACCGCATCACCGATATAGCGGCCGTTTGCCCCCGGCAAGTGCTCGGCAGCGGACTGGACCTGCACCTTGACCATAGGCGAGTAGAAAGAGAAGTGCACGGGAACGCCCGACGCGACCTCCTTCATCAGGCGGCGCCGGAAGACGTTGTCCTCGAGATCAGACTCGAACATTAGGCCTGAATTTTATCATCAGTGGCATCCTGAACCGTGTAAAAGATCAATCATTACCGCCGAGTAAGACTTCCTCGCGCAGCGCTATCGCCTCGACCGGTTCGCCCGCCCGCACGCCCTCGGACTCGGGCCCGATGAGCGCTAAAGCGTCGGCTTTAGTGAGCGAGCTGACGAGCCCCGACCCCTGCGCTCCGACAGACTCGGCCCGCCAGCCTTTCTCGGTTCGCTTCAAGGTCACCCGCATCGCGTGCATACGACCGAACCTGTTCTCAACGTCCTCATCGAAGTAGACTTGTACGTGAGGACGGCGTGCGTCCTTGCGGTCCATCATCTGTATAAGGGCGGGCCGGACGAAGAGCTCGAAGCAGACCATAGCGGAGACGGGGTTGCCGGGGAGCCCGAAGAATCGGGCGTCCTCCCGCGCGCCGAAGAAGACGGGCTTGCCCGGTTTGAGCTTGACTCCCCAAAAGATTTGCTCGACCCCGAGGTCTATAAGCGTGCTCTTGACAAGGTCCTTCTCGCCGACAGAGACGCCGCCGCTGGTAACCACTACGTCGGCGCTCGCGAGAGCCTCCTGCATTGCATCGTGCAAGGTCTCGGCCTCATCGGAGGCGGCGTGCATACGGCGAGCATCGGCGCCGGCTTCGAGCGCCTGGGCGAGCAGGGCGAAGGAGTTGGAGTCGAAGATTTCACCAGGGCGGAGGCCCCGCACTCCGGGCTCGACTAGCTCGGTACCGGTCGAGAGCACCACAACCTTCGGTCGCCGGTGTACCGGAAGCTCACCATAGCCCTGGGTGGCGGCGAGCGCAATCTCCGGTGCGCCTATCTCGGTACCGGCGAGCAGCATCACGTCGCCTTGGCGTACGTCTTCGCCGCTTCGGCGCAAGTTGTTTCCCGTTTTAGTCGGTTTCTTGAGCTCGAACTCCTCCCCCCAGCCAGAGGTGTTCTCGACCATCACGACCGCGTCGGCACCTTCGGGAATGACGCCACCCGTAAAGATCTTGATGGCTTCCCCCTCTCCCACCTCTTTGCGCGCCGGGCGACCCGCTGGGGCCTCGTCTATGACTTTGAAGGTGCGTCCCGCTTTGCTCGCGTCCGCACTCCTGACGGCGTATCCGTCCACTGCGGAGTTGTCAAACGGCGGCGAATCAAACGTAGCCCGCAGGTCCTCGGCGAGCGCTAGGCCCCGCGCATCCATCAGCGGCACGCGCCCAACAGGCAGGCGGGGAGTCTTCTCCAAGACCAGCCGCACGGCCCGCGCGTGATCTATGAGCCTCTCGAAGAGTTGCATTCCCTCTCCCCCATTCTCAAGAGCTAACCCTTCACAAGCTACCACAACACTATTCGATGCGGCATGAACCTATGTGACAACCTTCCGTCTCGCGGGCTAAGCTGCGTGCATGCGGCTTCGGAGACTTCAGCCCCAGGAGTATGGGAGGAACTTGCCGTCGTAGGTGATCCTGACTCGGGGCCTTCGTCGCTCTCGACCCTCTTATATGTCCAGGTTAAAAGTGGTGGCGCTCACGATGCCGGCGCTGGATTTTTCATTTATGAGCGCCTTGATGGTGACGCCATAGACTTGGGTGACCTCATGGATACGATAGATGGTGGAGTCTACCGGGACATCCCCTTCCAGGCTGCCACGCATGGGGATCTCCTGCAAAGACCGGACAACCTCGGAGTCGAGACCTAGAAGATCCACGGCGGCACTGGCCTGCTCAGCGCTCATCGGATGTTGTCCCAGCAAGGCCGTGGATCAGACCTTGTGCGCCCCACAGCCCTTCGGGCGATGGCCTCGAAGGTGAGATCCTGCTCCTTCTTGGCCTCCAATATCTGCTCGGTTGCTTCTTCACGGTTCATACCACTCCTCCTGTACGATAACCTCGCCACCTACCGGAAAAAAGTAGCTATACGGCCGCGCGACGACGACCATCACCTTCTCGCCCTTCTCTCGCCCGGTACCCTGTAGAGAATCGCTGGAAACGCCGGAGCATCGGCTTGAGGTAGTGGCGGGAACACGGTTTAACGGAGTAGAGTTGTGAACGAGATTTTGTTCGGCTAAGGAGAATTACATGGAGAACGGGAGAGTGGCAGCGATCCTGGGGGTGGGACCAGGGCTTGGGGCGTCGATCGCGAGACGCTTCGCCCGCGAAGGCTTCACGGTGGGGCTGATGGCGCGGCGGGAAGAGAGCCTGTCGGTAACGCGCGAGGAGATCGAAGGCGAGGGTGGGACGGCGCTCGCCGTGGAGACGGACGCGACGGACGCAGCATCTGTCGCTGGCGCCTTCGACCAGGTGAGAGACCAGCTCGGCGACCCGGAGGTTTTTGTGTACAACGCTGGCGCCTTCCAAATGGGAGGAATCCTGGAGCTCAGCCCCGAACACTTCGATAACTGCTTGAAGGCGAACTGCTCGGGGGGCTTCTACGGGGCGCAGCAGGTGCTCCCGTCGATGGTAGAGAGGGGCCGCGGCACGATCGTCCTGACAGGGGCGACGGCGAGCTTGCGAGGCTCGGCCAGGTTTGCGGCGCTCTCGACCGGCAAGTTCGGCTTGAGGGCGCTCGCCCAGTCGATGGCCCGCGAGTTCTGGCCTCAAGGAATACACGTCGCCCACGTCGTGATAGACGGTCAGATAAACACTTCAAGGGTGCGTGAGATGTCGCCGGACCGCGAGGAGCATACGATGCTCAACCCCGACGCTATCGCCGAAGTCTACTGGCAGCTACACACTCAAGATCCAACCGCGTGGAGCCTTGAACTAGACCTTCGCCCGGCAGTGGAGAGCTTTTGAGGCTGGCCGCGAGGACCTGGGGCGAGGAAGGCAGTTCGCTCGCTGTCCTCGTTCACGGGGTCACAGCCTCCTCGCGCACCTGGTGGCGGGTCGGCCCCTGGTTCGCAAGTAGAGGCTGGCGCGCGGTCGCGGTCGACCTGCGCGGGCACGGCGAGAGTCCGCGTGCTACAGAGACCCTGCGTCTGGAGGACCTGGCCGGAGACCTGTACGAAACGATCTTCGAGTCAGCAAGAGGGCGTGTAGACGTGCTGCTCGGACACTCTTTGGGCGCGCTCACCGCGCTCGAACTCTGCCGGAGACACGCAGACGTCGTCGACAGGTTGGTGTTGGAGGAGCCGCCGGGCTCGAAGAGCATGGACTTCGCCAAGATCGCCGATGGCATAGAGGCCGATGCTATCCGGGCGAAGGAGGCCCCCGAAACCTTCGAACAGGAGCAGCTCGCGCAGAATTCCTTGTGGTCCAAGGAAGACTCCGTAGAGAACGTGCAGAGCCTGCGAGAGTGCGACGCCGGACCAGTAGCTGAGATGATCCGAAACGGTCTACGTTACGATTTGGAAGCTCTGGCAAGGTCGGTAGAAGTTCCGGCCCTGATCATCCTGGGTAGCGAGGCGCGAGGCTCGGCCGTTCCCGAGCCCGAACGTACTTCCGTCGCCAACGCGTTGAGCCGTGGCAGGACCGAGGCGTTCGACGCCGGTCACGGGGTACACAGGGACAACTACGAGGGCTACGTTCGGCTCCTGGGGGACTGGCTCAAGGGTTAGATAACTAGGCCGGTGAGAAAGATTCACAATTTACAATGTCTTCTTGTACCATGCGATATCAAGAAGAATCGTTTGCCTCTCCAACAGAAGCTGCTTGTGGCCTCGCCACGGCAGTCATCTCCACTCTGGCTCTTCCCGGCGACAGAGCCGGTTCAGCTAGCCTTTCCGGAGGCGGTCAGCGATGGCAACGAAGGCGGCTCTCTCGGCCGAGTCGTCGAGCGGTTCGAGCTCCGCGTGCTGGTCCACGCGGCGCAGGGCATTGAGGATAAGCTGGTCGGTGAGCCAGGGGTTCTTGGGGAGGAGCGAGCCGTGCAGGTAGGTGCCGTAGGCGTTTAAGCGCCGCGCGCCCTCGGTGCCGTCGCGACCATTGTTACCGAAGCCTATTATCACATTCGCAAAGGGCTCCGCATCCTCACCCAGCTCGGTACGACCGCCGTGGTTCTCGAAGCCGGCAACCTCGTGAACTACACCGTCCTCCTCCGGGGCGCAGACGCGGGCGAGGACGTTGCCGATCAGACGCGCCTCGGCCTCCCTGCGCGGCCTCGTGTACATATTGAAGAGGCCGAGGCCGCGCAGCTTCTGCCCCTCCGGCGTCTCGTAGTAGTGGCCCATTAGCTGGTAACCTCCGCAGACGCCGAGAACCACGCCCCCATCTTCGACGATAGCGCGAAGGTCGGCGCCCTTCTTACCGGAGAGGTCCTCGACAAGGAGCGTCTGCTCTCGGTCCTGCCCACCGCCGAAGAGAAAGAGATCAGCCGAGGGGGTAGAACTTATAGACTCGCCAAGCCTCACATCCACGACTTCGACCGGGATGCCACGCCACTCGGCCCGCTTCTTTAGGGCGATGACGTTCCCACGGTCGCCATAGAGGTTCATCATGTCCGCATAGAGGTGGTGGATGGTGAGCTTCATCTAGATCCTGCTTTCGTGAGAGTCTTTAGCTGACTATTGTTCACCGTAGCTCCGGGTGCTCTCATTCTGGCACGCAGGATCCGGCTTCCTCTCTCGCGCGCGAATGTCGGTTCCTGCCCCATTCGGCTCCTGCTGGACGATGACAACTCTACTGATCCTCCCAAAAGGGATGAGTGTGCCCGAGATCGCTCAGGGTCTTTCGCAACTCCAGCATCGCGGTGTAGGTGGGCAGGACGTAGAGCGTCTCGCCCGGCGGAGTAGCGTCGAGGGCCGCGAGGAGCGCCTTTTTGCGGTCGGGGGTCACACTGTGTACCGAAAGCCCGGCGTACTTGAGGCGCACGGCCATGTCCTCGGCCCGGATGCCCGTAACGTAGAACCGGGTTGCAGCCCCGCCGCTCGTGTTAGCCTCGGCAAGCATCTCGAAGTCCACGTCCCATAGCCAGGAGACGTCCCGGCCGTCGGCGTCGTTGTCGTTGATGGCGATAAGGACATGCTCAGCTTTGTTGGCGTTCGCTCTCTCGACGGGGCTCGCGACGAAGGTGCGCAAGATCTCGTTGAAACCGACCGGGTTCTTTATGAGGAGCAGAAAAGCTTCCTTCTCCCCCGCCTGCACCCTCTCGACCCGCCCAAACGCCCCCCCAAACTCCCGCAGCCCCCGGACCACGTCCTCCGCCCTTACCCCGGCCTCGATGGCTACCGTTGACGCCGCAAGAGCGTTGTATACGTTGTAGAGTCCGGGCAACGCTATATGCGCCTCGTACTCCCCCGCGGGCGTGGTGAGCAGAAAGTCTGTCCCTGTCGGCCCGTTCATCTGGATGCGGGTCGCCTTGTAGGCCGGCTCCGGATGCCTAAAAGAGCAGTTGAGGCAACCGTAGACGCCCACGTGTCCGAAGTAGACCGCCTCGTACCGGAGAGCCGTCCCGCAGACCGGGCAGTCCTTCGAGTCGGCTACGTGTTGGAGCCTGCCGGTATCCAGGTCCGGGTCCTCGACCCCAAAGAAGATGGGGTTCCTCGCGCCCCTGCCGAGGCTCGCGACGAGAGGATCATCGGCGTTCAGGACTACGCAGCCATCCGGAGGCAGGTTGGGGAAGGCCGAGGCTATGACTTTGGCGGTATACGCAAGCTCCCCGTAACGGTCGAGCTGATCGCGAAAGAGGTTCAGGACGGCGAGCAGCGAGAGCTGCGCCTCTCCGGCAACCCTGGGCACGCTCGCCTCGTCTACCTCGAACAGCCCCATCTCCGAGGCCGGGCGACCCGAGAAGGACGCGTCCGAGACGAGCGCCGCGGTCACTCCGGTGACGAGGTTCGCCCCCGTCGAGTTATTCGCCGCGCGTAGGCCGGCGGTACCTAAGATCTTGGAGACCATCCGGGTGGTAGTCGTCTTACCGTTTGTGCCCGTGATAGCGACGGAGCCACGCCGGAGCCTGCGGGAGAGTTTTTTAAGAACCGCCGGGTCCACGCGGCGGGCCACTACGCCAGGTACCGTCGATCCGCCGCCTCGCTTCAGCGCCCGGCTCGCGATCTGCGCCGACCGGGCGGCGAGAATGGCGGCGGAGAGTCGAGGATCCAGAGGTCTGCTCATAGACGATGATTATATTAGCGATGAGGCTCGCTTTCGTTGAAAACCTCCACGATCCCGAAACCTAGTCTTTAGTCCAGGTGCCGTTCCTCAAGGGATGCGGTAAAAACAGGGTATGGAGATCTTCGAGAACCTCTCGGCGAGTTCGCGGCTCGAACCGGGCGAGCTCGACGTTTACTCGCGCGCGGTGCGCGAGGTGACCGAGCGGCTGGGGCCGGCGGTGATCTCCGTAAGGAACAGCTCGGGGCGCGGGGGCGGGAGCGGTGTGATCCTGGGCTCCGCCGAAGGCACGGCTACCGCAGTGACGAACAGCCACGTGGTGCGTGGCCTCGGCCGCGAGGGCCTGCAAGTGACACTGGCTGATGATACGCAGGTAGACGCAGAGGTTCTGGGCGATGACCCTTCGAGCGACCTAGCAGTGTTGCGCTTCTCGCCTGAGAGTAAGCCAACGGTGGCGCCTCTAGGCGAGACCAGAAACCTCGTAGTCGGGCAGCTCGTCGTGGCGATAGGCAGCCCTCTAGGCTTCCAGCGCACCGTGACTACCGGGGTCGTGAGCGCGCTGGGCCGAAGCTTGCGCGGCCAGGGCGGGCGTCTTATAGAGAACGTCATTCAGACGGACGCGGCGATCAACCCTGGCAACTCGGGCGGACCTTTGGCGGACGTCTCGGGGCGAGTCGTCGGCATCAACACGGCGATTATAGGAGGCGCGCAGGGGATAGGCTTCGCGGTGCCGGTATCGGCGGCGTTCAGGCGGGTGATCTTTGCGCTGGTGACTGAGGGGCGGGTACGGCGAGCCTTTCTCGGAGTGATGGCACAGAATCGGCAGGCGCGCAGCGGCTCGCCGGGCGGGGCGCAGGTCGAGAGCGTCTCCCCGAACAGCCCGGCGGAGATAGCAGGTGTACGCGCGGGGGACATTATCATCAGCTTCGATGACAGCCCAGTGCGCTCGATGGACGATCTATTGAACTTGCTGGACGGCCAAGCGATAGGCCGGGACGCACAACTCCGCGTCCGTCGCGGCAGGAGCGAGCAGACACTCCAGGTCAGACCTCGGGAAATGCCCACGGAGTAAGAATCAGCCGGGAGCGGGTAGTTTGCGTGCTCAAAGGAAGACGGCCGCGAAGCCGCTGCGAACAGAAATGGTTGTTGCCGACAGTGAAGCTATCAGCTCGGGGTGACATTCCAGAGCTTTCTATGAAGGGAGGAAGATGCCAGACGTAGCATTAGTGGTACGCGGTCTCGCAGAACATGGAGAGGCAGGCCGGCTAGAGCAGGCCGTCGAGCGGGTCGGGGGCGTAGAAGCAGTCTCCGTGAACGCGGAGAAGGAGCTTCTGGCCGTCTCCTACGAGGGAGGCGAGGCGGAACTAGGAAGAATCGAGCAGGCCGTCCGGGACGCAGGGTTCGAGATCGAGCCGACCCCCGGCGCAAAGAACGCGGGGGGTTAGGTGGACGAGGCCTCCCTCTCCCCGGCCGAAGCTGCGCGTCTCCTGAGCATCTCCGAGGACGAGGCAGCCAAGCTAGCCCGCTCCGACGGGCGCGTTCCGCTAGAGGCGGCACGAGACCGGGCGGGGGGGGCGACGCTGGAGCTCGCGAGAGAGCTAGCTCGCTCCAAGGAGGAGGTCGGGCATCTCTCGGGCCAGCTAAAGGAGGTACGCGCGACCAACCTGCGGCTCCAGAAGGAGGTTAAAGACTCAGGCGAAGAGCGCCGGCGTCTGACGGAGGAGGTCTTGGAGCTACGCGCAGCGGCCGAGGAACGGCTGATGCTCATGGAGCGCGTAGAGCGTATCGCCCACATCGAGCAAAAGCTCGCCGAATCAGAAGCAGAGCTTGCAAGGCTGCGGGGTAGAGGGCCGCTGACCCGGCTCCTCGGCCGCGGTTAGAGGGCTCGACCGGCGGTCAGCAGCGCGGCCACGAAGATGACCAGCGGTATTGTCGCCGCAAAGCCGGTGGTAAAGAGGATGAGGTCAACTTCCCAGTCGAGCCTTCGCAGCCGGGACGAGCGAGATCAGGTCGCCCAGCAACATTACAGCATCGCACTATTATGAGCTTGATAGCATCCCACGCGCCCGTCCCGGTCTGACCCTCTTTCTCTACTTCATCTTCGCCGCCTTCGTGGATGAGCTTCCGGACGATCCAGAACAGGAGGGCCCCTCCCATCGCCTGGAGGAGCGGAATCTGGAGTAAGAAGGTAACGATAGCCGCGCCGAAGAGGCGCAGAGCACGGTCCCGGCAGCGCTCATAATTATCGCCTTCCGACGCGCGTCTCTCTGGGGTTGCCGCACAACCAGGACGATAACGCCTTTTTATCGTCAGACAGTATGAGGGTGATGCGAGTATGTCAAAGAACGGGCGAACAACTCCCCGCTCAGAAAATTCGACAGAACCAGCCCTTACCCTTCTCGAACACGCTTCCCTCTTCTACGAACACCACGCCGCAGGATCAAACACGCCGTCTACAGGGCGAGCTGGTAGATGGCCACCGCCAGGAAAACGACGTACAGGGAGCCCGCGCCCAGCATCTGCCACGCGTGTAACGGGGTCTTACGCAGGAGAAATAAGAAGAGGACCACGCCCGAGACGAGAGCCAGCCCAGCGGCGAAAGCACTGATGAAGTCAAGCTCCCAGCGTGTAAACAGAAGGCCTAAAGAGACCGGTAACGTGCTCTGAAAGACCATCGCCCCGGTTATATTCCCGAAGGCTAAAGTGTCTTTGTCTTCCCTGAGCCAGATCACGGAGTTGAACTTCTCGGGCAACTCCGTCGCCAGGGGTGCGAGTACCAGGGCGATCAAACCCGCCGGTATACCAAGCGAGTCCGAGGCATGTTCCACGCCCCGGACAAAGATGTGGGCGCCTACCCCCATCACCACCAAAGTCCCGAGAACCTGCGCTGCGACAGCCCAGGTCGGCGCCCGTCCCCACCGAGACTCGGGCCAGAGCGTGAGGTCTTGGGGTGTCTCCGCCAGCGCCTCTCCCCCGGCCACTATGGTCCGCCACACATAGAATGCATAGGCTGCGACCAGCACGATCGCCAGTATCACCTTCACGTAGGTCGGCAACGCTACGATGCCCGCACCGGCGGCCAGAGCGAAAAAGACTAGGAAGAATAATATGTCCCGCCTGGTGGTCCTCTTTTCTATCACGAGATCCGCCCCATTCTCCCTGCGGCGTCGGAAGCCCAGAATAGAAGCCCCGACAACGAACATGGCGAGCGTAGCGAGGAGAAACGGCGCCCCGAGGATCGCGCCGATGCCGATCTCGCCGGCGGCTGCTCCGGCGCTCTCACCCGCGAGGGCCGCCCCTACAAGAGCGACCACCGGGATCATGGTCTCCGGCAGGGCCGTTCCCACGGCCGCGAGCACGCTTCCGGTCGCCCCAGAACCAAGGTTCAGCCGCTCGCCGAGCATCTCTACCGCGTTGGTAAACAGGAAAGCGGCCCCTAATATCGCCACCAGGGCCACCACCAATAGTAAGACCGTCACCAAAACAGGCCTCCTCAACTCACACGCTTCTCGGACCGAACGTGTAAGATTCTACCCTCTGAAGTAGAGTGAAAACGTGTACAGAAAGCGGAATCCTTAAGTCCTTGGAGAACCTCGAAAAGACACTGACCGCAGTCGCCGGCGGCACTCTCTCCCCCGCTGTGGCCGCCGAACGCCTCAGGAGCGGCGAGGTTCGCTACCTTGAAGAGTTTGCCGTTCTCGACCTGGGCCGCGCAGCCCGTAAGGGCGTCCCCGAGGTCGTCTACGCTCCAGGCAAAACGGCCGCTCAGGTTGCAAAGATCTGCGCCTCCATCCTGGACCGCTCAGAGCGCGTGCTAGTCAGCGGCCCTACCTCCGAGCAAGAACACCTCCTGCGCGAGACCCTCCCGGACGTTCCCCTGAGGCGTGCCGGCAAAGCCCTTGTCGCAGGCGCTGGCTCCCCTAAACCGACCGGCGGGCGTGTCGTCGCCATTAGCGCCGGTACCTCGGACCTTCCGGTACTGGAGGAGGCCATCGCGGTCGCCCACGAGATGGGCGTCGTAGTGAAGAGCTTTCACGATGTCGGAGTCGCTGGCATTCACCGTCTGGCAAATCCTCTTGAGGAGATACACGCCTTCGACCCGGACTGCTTGATCGTCGCAGCCGGGATGGAAGGCGCGCTCCCGACCGTGGTATCAAGCCTCGTAGCCGTGCCGGTGGTGGGGCTGCCAACCTCGACCGGTTACGGCCTGGGCGGAGACGGCACGGCCGCGATACTCGGGATGCTTCAGAGCTGCTCCCCGGGCCTCTCGGTAGTCAACGTGGACAACGGCGTGGGCGCCGGCGCGACCGCTGCCCTTATAGCCAACCGCTCCGCCCGCGACCGCAAAGCCTCCAGCAGCAGCGTCCAGGACACTGGGCTGTACCGCTAGGTACCTTCGTGCGACTCTTCGTCGCCGTCTTCCCGCCGCAGGAGGTTAGAGAAGAAGCGTTAAAGATAGCGCGGCTTCTGCCCTCCAAGGATCAGATAAGCTGGTCGAAACCCGAGAACGTACACCTGACCCTTAACTTCCTGGGAGGCGTGGAAGACGAGAAGCTGGACGAACTGTGCACCGTCCTGGAGAACCTCTGCGCGGGGCATCCGCCCTTCAACGCCTATCTGGCGAGCCTTGGGGCCTTCCCGTCGGCGCGGCGCGCCCGCATCCTCTGGGCCGGTATCAGCAAGGGCTCCGAACAGCTGCGTTCCCTTGCTGCCAACGTCGACGCTGCCCTCTCTCCTTCGGGCTTCGAGCGCGAGACGAGATCCTACGAGCCATACCTGACTCTAGGTCGAGTTCGAGGTCGGCCAACAAGCCTGGATCTATCTAAGGAGGCGAGCGGCTGCCCATTCGAAGTTAGCCGGATCGAGCTGGTAGAGAGCAGGCTCGCCGGTACAGGACAGACCTACAGAACCGTTGAGGACTTCGTTTTGGGTAGTGAGAGGAGCTAGAGCGTGGCTCTAGAAGGTCACTAGGGGGCCTATAGACATAAGGATAAAGAGCAGTATCAGGATCATAATGGTCATCATTAGGAAGTTAAGGCCGCTCATCTCGGTCACACCTTTCGACCCGTTTTCAATTGAAGGTTATTCTATCCTCCGGCTAAGCTGATCGCTAGAGAGCTTCGGCCTTAGATCTCGTTCTTGTAAAAGACCCTTCTTTGCGGCGAATAGCCATCCTGCCCATCCTTGCTCTCTCGTAGGGCGTGGAACTCCTCGACTTTACCAGAGACGAGGCGTACGTTGGGATCCGGGTGAGTACGCAACGCAAGGATGGTATCTAACTCGGCCTTGACGTCGAGACGCTCTGGACTCCACGCTGGACGCGGCTCTTTGTAGAAGATTCGGCATTCGTAAGCATCCTCGGCGGCATCGTACGAGACCAGTATCATCTCCGGACGCGCTGTTACTGAGTAGGGAATATTGCGTAACTCATACAACACCTTCCGGCGACGATAGACCTCCCGCTGCCGATCCTCAAACACGAGCCGCAAGAATTCATCACCCTCGGCTAAAGGGTAAGCTTCGTCACGGGCCGCCTCCGCCCTCCAAACCCACCGCTCGACACCCTCGGCGTCAAGGCGCGTCTCACAGGCAGGACATCGAAACTCCGCGCTCGATTCGGCGCGTAAACCACTAGAATGTAGGCACTCCTCCACAAAGTCTCCCATATGACCGTTTATTGTACCCTGTTCCGAACAGGACGCGCAGCTAGCCTGAAGAGTAAATGCACGATGCAGTTGAACTTCAGCCTCATCGAGGCAGCGCAGTCCAGCCTTCGTTGCAGCGAACACTGCACGAGTTTTCCGCCGATTCTTCTTACAAAACAGCGTCGTATACCTCTTCTCACCCACAGAAGAAGGATGCTCTCGCCTTCGCAAACCATAAAGAAATGGACTCAGGTGTGCGCGAAGAGGGCATTATCCAGAGCAGCTCGAAGATATAATATGAGGTTGAGGTACTGGTTAGAGGCGAAGCGACTTCTTTTCGGTACTGGTATTCTCCGCTGCATGTTAGGCGAGCGGCGTCTGGCGCACCTGGTATTGAACCCGGCAGCTGGCGGGGGACGTGCCTCCGCACGACGGGAGGAGATCTCTAAGTACCTAGAAGGCCGAGGTATCGAGGTTATCTGGCACGTTACGGAGGGATCAGGAGATGCTGGGAGAATCGTCTCTGGCCTGCCAGAAGAGGCGGTGATCGTAGCGGTAGGCGGCGACGGTACGGTACACGAGGTTGCGGCCGCGTGCGTGGGAACCGACCGGACGATGGGAGTGCTGCCACTAGGCAGCGGCAACGACTACGTCAAGGCCCTTGGTGTGGGTACGAGGCTCAGGCGGGCGCTAGAGGTAGTCGTGGAGGGTAAGGTTCGTGATGTGGATGCGGGAGAGGTCAACGGGGTACGGTTCAACAATGGTCTCGGCATCGGCTTCGACGCCGAGGTTGCCGAGGGGGTAGCGGAGGCGCCCGGATACCTTGGAGGGTTCGGGGGATACCTGTGGTCTGTCGGACGTCTGTTATGGAGCATGAAATGCCACGAGGGCCGGCTAAAACTCGGCGACGGGGAGGCGCATGAGGTCGAGACCATCCTCGTGGCTGCGGCGCTCGGGACGACCTACGGGGCGCGGTTCAGGCTCGCGCCAGCGTCCAGGCTCGACGATGGTATGTTCGATATCGTATGGAGCGAGGAGCTAAGCAGGACGGAGGTTATGCGCCTCATACCGGCCGTGCTGCGGGGGGCGCACGTAGGGCGCCAGAAGATCCACTTTGCCCGGACGGCGGAGGTCGAAGTGTCGTTAAAGAAGCCTACCCCCGCACACGTGGACGGCGAGATGCTCCCTCCCACCCGCGAGTTTCGTGCACGGGTGCTGCCCAGCGCGTTGCGCGTACTCGTTCCCTGAGGCACGATGGTGGAGGCGTTATCGTAGAGGGAATGCGCACGATACGATCTGGGTAGAAAAGGCTCGTCCCGCTAGTGCTCGTCGCGGATGCGCCGAGCGCCGCGCGCGCGGGGAGCTCGGCCAGGAGGAGCGCCGACGAATACGTCGGTTCGTAGAAGGTCATTGAGGCCGTTAAAGTCCGGCTAGTCGTTCAGGGACTCTCGGAACAACGGCTTCTAAAAACCGCTGAACTGTGATAAAACCCTCGCTCACGCTTCAGGATCAGCGACGGGTTAGCTAAGAGTCGGTAGAGAGAACGATGGGTGGAGAGGGATGAGAGCTTTCGTGTTTCCCGGTCAGGGTGGCAAAGTGGTAGAGCCGGAAGGACGGTTGTTGCCTGCTATTCGGGAGGTCGTCGGCGATCGAATACCGGAGCAAGTAAAGGTTTTTGCGAGGGCCGCACAGGATGCGGACGAGAGCCGTGAGATAGCCCTCTGCCCGGACGTGGTCGCCGGGCACTCGTTGGGCGAGTATGGCGCCGCCTACGCCGCCGGGTGCTTTGATCTAAAGACCGGGATCTGGCTAGTCGCCGAGCGCGACCGCTTTCTGGCGGAAGCTGCCACGGACGTGCCGGGCGGCATGGTAGCCATCCTCAAGGCCGACCCGGCTGAAGTCGAGAAGGTTCTGGACGAGTTGGAGGGCTCCGTCGTCGCCAACTACAACTCTCCCTGTCAGACCGTTATCTCGGGGCTCAAGGATGCTTTAGGCGACGCGGTATCGAAGATACGAGGGCGCGCCGTGCGCCTGAACGTCTCCTTTGCGGCTCACTCGCCATACGTCGCCGCCGCCGGGGAGAGAATGCGCGAGGTGCTGGACTCGGTCGAATTTCGGAGGCCCGAGGTTCCGATGGTGAGCGCCGTGGACGGTAGCATCCTGGAGACAGCGGAGGCGGTCCAGGAGGCTCTGAAAAGCCAGATGGTAGCGCCCGTCCGTTGGGTAAAGGTGGTTGATACCCTAACCCGAATGCGAGTCGAAGAGTGGATAGAACTCGGCGGCGGCGGTGTCCTTACGCGAATGCTCAGGGACTTCGAGCTGCCCACTCTTAGAGGCGTCACCTTTGAGGACCTGCGGGACCGCCTATCTCAGCAGGCTAACAACCTGCTTCCCCGCAGGGAGGGAGATACCTCCTGCTAGCGTTCGAAACCTGACAGTATCGACGCTCACCTTTTCACTGGCATCTTCTTTGATACCAAAGCTCTTCTCTTGGTAGACAATAATGAGTGCGTTAGAGTCAAGAGCAACACTCCATAACGAACCGCAGGTTGACGATTACTAGCCTGCCAGTATGAGTCACAGTCGCCGACTACCCAACATATTGAGGCTTAGCTAATTCATCTTGTGCTAATACTTCGAAGTAGGTTAGGCTGTTCCTACGATGAACTCTGCTAAGCCACTTAGAGGTAAATACACAGACCAGCAACGGTATTCTCGGTAAAGGAGGTGATTCGAGTTTGAGTAAGGAATGGCATAGCTATCAGGCTTATAGAATTATGTGCCGTATGGAGGTCTTCTTTACAGAGCGTATCCTCTCTGTTGAGAACCGAGCGAGGGGCGACGCCCTAGCCGACGAGCTCTTACGGGCGGTGAGATCGCGAGACATGGTCAGGTTAAAGCGAAGCGCTCATAAAATAACCAAACTCTGTGAACAAGACCGTCGGGCCTCACGAATTAAAGGACGCCGCGCACGACATATTCGTAGTGTAAACCGAAGATCGTCGGGAACACGCCGCCATGCTTGGTAGAGTGTCGGCTCGAGCCTACCATTTCCTTCTGCGCAAGCATCAAGGCCTACATACCTGAGAGTATAAATTGGCTTTGTTGCACGTTGATTCGCGCCTCGAGTCGTGTTAGTGTTGGACTAAGATATGCGTTTAGTTCAGCGGTGATGCCGTTCTTATAGCGGTTTGCACTGTTGTTGGTGATCTATAGTCAGCAACGATCGATGCCTCGTATTTAGGGGACCTTTCTTGCCCACGGACTAGCGTACCTATAACGTCGCAGTTTAGCTTCAATGCAAACCGCTGTAGACCTCTGGATTACAGAAACGAGGCGACAATAAAGGGCCGGGGCATCACGCCCCGGCCCTCGGCAACCTGCCGACAGCTAGCAGTTAGAGCTAT
>DASQMR010000256.1:0-5856 GCA_035645375.1 Rubrobacteraceae bacterium | reverse complement strand
GGCGGGGTAGTCGGATGGTTGATTATTCTAGTATTTCATCTGTTAGAGATAGCTTTTTAGGTTCTTAAGCGTATTAGCAGCGGGGCCGGGTTTTACTCCTCACTCGACCCCTTTTCCTCTGAGTCCCTCTGAGTTTCCGAGAAAACGTCTTAGCGGAAACTCGGTGAAAAGGGCAGGGCAAGCTTGCCTTAGGTATGAGCGTTAGGCGGTAGGCGCGAGATTATTCGCCAGATTCCCGCTAAGGAATCTTCTCGGAAACCGTCGAGAAGATTTCGGACTGCAGTCTGGCGGCTCCTTTCACGCCACTCGTTACCCGTCCTGAGCAGAGTGTCTACAATGGCACCATGACTCGTGGGGCCAGCAAGCCGAGGCGATGGTTTACATCACCTTCCGTCGCGTTCGCCCTAGCCTTCGCCTTGCTCGGCTGGATCGCCGGTCACTCAATCGCCTACGATATCATGGGCCTCTTGCCTCACGACCACCACGGCCACCACGAGCCGCAGACTCACGGCTACCTGGACACTTTGAGGCTCACGGGCAGCGTCGCGCTCGTGCTCGCCTTCGGCCTCTCCCTGAGGGCGTTCTTCCAGCGCGGCTCTTTCGGAAAATGGCTGCGGGAGGGTGGCATCGCGGGCAACCGAAAGCAGGTTGTTTTGGCCATGGCTCTACCCGCCAGTGTCTTCATCCTTGTAGAGCATCTGGAGCGGTTGATCGCCGGAACGGGCACAACTCCTCCCGCGCGATTACTCGCGGTGGGCGTCCTCGTTCAGCTGGTCGTGGGGCTTTTGTGCCTGGCGCTCGTGCGCCTTGCCTTCCGCGCGGCCGAGCAGGTCTTTGTTTCCCTAGCTCGGGATCTTTCTCTCAGAACCGGTCGGCACGCCGTACGCTACTATTTTGAGGGTGTCCTCTTTGTGCGCCTACTATGCCCGATCGCCGACTCGGCGGCCGGCAGGGCGCCACCCTTCCCAATTATTTCTCGCTGACTTTCCAACTGTTCTCTGCTGTCTCTGCGGTAGCCAGGGTGAAGGTGGTAGCTGTCCACTCAGGCGAGGCCCCGAGATGCGTGTGCGAGGGCTGGATCGAGGAGGCCTTTGTTCTTGACGGTACGCAGAGGAACAACGGCTATCAAAAACTGTATAAGGAGTCTTCCGAATGCAAACGATCTGCTTGCGGTTCGCGGCCTTGAGCGTGTTTCTAACGCTCGCCGCAACCGGCGTAGCCTGGGCTCATGTCAGGGTCGTACCAGAAGAGGTGCCCGCGGGCACCTACGAGGTGTTTACGGTGCGGGTGCCTACCGAAAAGGCCATCCCCACGACGGGGGTAAGGGTCGAAGTCCCGGAGGGATTCACGATCACTCGGGTGGAACCGGTAACCGGGTGGGAGTACGAGCTAGAAGAAGACGACGGCGTCGTGAGTGCCATCACCTGGTCGGGTGGCGAGATCGGGGAAACCGAGTTCCAGCAGTTTGACATCCAGGGCCAGACCCCACGGGAGGCTGGCGAGTACCCTTGGAGAGCTTTCCAGACGTACGAAGACGGCAGCGTGGTGGAGTGGGTCGGCCCGGAGGACGCCGAAGAGCCTGCGTCGGTGGTCACGGTCTCTGAGGGCGACCACCATGGCGCCGCAACGCAAGGGTCGAATCCGGAGGAGGTTCCCAGCGCGGGCGCCGCCACAACCCCGGTAGCGGCCTACGGGAGTCTAGGCCTCGGCGCCCTGGCCCTGGTCGCGGCGCTGGCGGCGCTGCTGCTACGCAGGAACAGGTGATGGCGGTAGGTTCATCCACGCGACGGTCGGCGGCCTTTTTCGGTCCGTCGGTCGTCTGGCTGCTCCTGCTATGCGGTCCCGCTCTGGCCCACGCGGAGCTCCTAGAGACGTACCCCGCTGACGAGGATACCCTGGCCGAGTCCCCCGAGCAGATGCAGCTTCAGTTTACCGAGCCTATAGAGGCTGCGTTTGATCCTGTAAAGGTGTACGACCAGCAGGGTAACCGGGTGGACGAGGACGATGCGCGAGTAGATCCCGACGACGCGAAGATCCTGGTGGCAGGCCTGGAGGAGTTGTCCAACGGTTCGTATACGGTGGAATGGCGCGTCACCTCGATCGACGGGCACATAGTCGACGGTACGTATCAGTTCGCCGTTGCAGCCAGCGCTGAACAGTCCCCGGTTACCACTCGTACCGACCACGAAGGTTCCGAGGAGCCGAGCTCAGCTCCTCAAGAGAGTGTGGAGGGCGGATCTATCCATACAATCCACCTCGTGGTCCTGGGTGTTGTCGCTCTGGCAATGCTGATTGTGGCGCTGGTGCGACGACGCTAGGACATACCGGTGATACGTTGATCAGCATGAGCCTACTCTCGAGATTGTTTACTACTCTGGGACTGACTCGCCTGCGCCCTGGCGGGGAGGTTACCGAAGTAGGTGGCTCTCCCCGGCGAAGCGCGGCGATCTTCGTTTTGTTGGCTCTCGTCGCCGGGCTTGTCTTGAGCGTGGCCGCGGGCGCGACGCTGGCACTGCTCTTGTTGGATAGGCCGCCCGCCGACGACTCGGCCGAGGCGGGGTTCGCTAGGGACATGATTACCCATCACGCCCAAGCCGTAGAGATGGCCGAGGCCGTTCTCGAGCGCACTGAACGTCCGGGGGTCCGGCAGCTCGCGGAGGCGATATACAACTCCCAGCAAGCTGAGAGTAAGACGATGAACGAGATGCTCTTAAGCAAGGGGGCCTCCTCAGTTAAAGATGAACCACCGCAGGAGGACCATGGACCGCAAGCGGGTCACACATCGGTCGACTCGCAGGAGGCCGCTGTAAGCATCGTCCACAGCGCGACCCTGGGAGCCATCGTATTCCTTTTTGGCCTGGTGACGTTCGTAGCCCTGGTATGGCTTCCGACCAGCAGGAATGTAGGCGCTACTAGCCGAGGCACCATCGGTTTGTTCGTACCCTGGATATGGGCGCTATTCGGACTGCTTGTGGTCGCCGGCGCGGTCGAGCTCTCACTGTATGCGATCCGCGCTTCCGGCGAACCTTTCAGTTTCGGTCTGCTGGAGCAGGTGTTGTTCGAGACGCGAGTGGGCCACGTATGGCTGATGCGGCTCGGCCTCGGGCTCTTGATGGCTATTGCAGCAACCTGGGCCGCGCGGCAACGACGAGCCGCCTACTGGTGGGGAGCAGTCGGCATAGGGTGTATTCTGCTGATAACGCTGACGCAACTGAGCCACGCTGCAGCCGAAGGAGGCTTTTTGCCCTTTCTGGCCGACTGGATTCACCTCATAGCAGCGTCGCTATGGATGGGAGGGCTGCTGGGATTCCCACTGGTCTTGTTGGGACCGCTACGCGCGATGCCGCCGAAACAGCGAGAGAAGCTGCGCTTGCGGGCGGTACGCCGCTTCTCCAGGGTGGCCACTCTAGCCGTCATGGCCCTTATTGTCACCGGCGTGTACGCAATCCTGCTCCATGTGCCGAGCGTAGAGGGGTTCCTAGGCACAGCTTACGGTCGCGCCCTGATGGTGAAGCTGGGACTGGCGGTATTGCTGTTCGCCGCCGGCGGCGTGAATCTGGTGTTGGGGGGACGAGGCCCATTCGAGCGGGTAGTACGCCTCGAACTGATCCTAGCCGTTCTCATCTTCGTAGCTACTGGCTTCCTGACGACCCTGCCCCCAGCCAGTGTCGGCTTACCGTAGGCGGTCTTCGTAAGTAGGCCTTTTCAACCAATTTTAGACAAGAGGTCTTCTCTGAAACTGCTCGCCTCTCTCGGTACCCTGGAGTCCGCTCTTTGCGTGCTGCTCTGAGAGGCTACGAGGGGCCTGAGGTACCAACGAACTAGGTTACCGAAGTGGCACGTACCCTGGCAAAGCGGCGATACGGTCGAGCCAGGCGCGCACGTTCGGGAAACGCCCAAGGTCGTAGCCGCCCTCTGGAGATAGGTATGGGTAAGCGTAGAGGGCAACGTCGGCGACCGTAGGACTATCTCCTACGAAGAACTTGCGGCCGCTCAGGTGCTCCTCCATCACGGACAGAGCTCTGTACCCTTGCTCGAAGTACTGCTCCAGCTCGGCCTGCCTCTGCGGCGTGATCTCGACCTCTCGCATACGCCAGAGGCGGGGTCGGGAGAGATAGAGCAGGAGGCTGTATTGCTCGAAGAACATCCAGCGCAGCACCTGCGCCTTCTCCAGCTTGTCCTCAGGCAGGTAAGGCGTGCCTTCCGCAAGGTAGAAGAGAATAGCGCCAGACTCTGGGAGCATGATCCCGCCTTCTACCTCGAGCACCGGAATCTTGCCGTCCGGGTTGGCGTTCTCAAGGAATTCAGGGGCGTGCGTCTCGCCGCCCTTTGTATCGTAGTTGATCAGCTCATAATCTTTACCCAGCAGGGCTAGGAGCAGTCGAACCTTATAGCTGTTCCCCGACATCGGGGCGGAGTGCAAACGCATTAGATTCTCGCCTCGCTTCTTGATGATCACTGACATTGATTCTTGCTTGCTTCGATCCTATCTTCTCTATAAGCGAGCGCTCCCACGCATAACGAGGCATCTATAGACGATGCGCCCTTCACACCGGGACGACAAACTCTTTACCGTCGAAGTCGCTTACAGAATCTATTGTAAGTTGTTCGCCAGCGTGAGGCACCATTCGTCGCCACCGACCGCGTCCTGGCAGCCTTATCACTTAGAGTCAAGTAAGGAGAGCCTCGCAGCCTTTTGCTGATGCTTTGAGATCGTGTTGCTCACCGACACCTTCCGAGAGGCTCTGCCGCTGCGGCCGGCAGCGCCCGGTTCACTATTCACACCATCCCACCTCAGCCGCCATTACGTCTGGCACACTAGTTCCGAAAGGCCGTTGGTCGACTTGGCCTTCACTCTTGTGCTGGCAACCGGCAGAGCGTTGACCACCGCTCGCAGAACGCTGTCTCTAAACTCGTCGGGATGTTATGAGGCTCCTGGCTTCGTGTTCTGGAGGGACGCCGATTACTCTCTCAACTTACAACGAGAGTAACCTGCATGACCTGATAACCTCCGGTAAGGGTAGAGTTAGACGACGCGTGCGTCGCGGGGAGGAGGAACGCAGCATGGTCGCGGAGCAGCAAAGCCTGAAGGAGCTTCGGCAAGGCGTGCGGGAGGTCTGTAGGAGGTTCTCAAACGAATACTGGCGCGAGCTCGACGCGAAGCGCGAGTACCCGGAGGAGTTCGTACGGGCCATGACCGAGGCTGGTTACCTCTCCGCTCTAATCCCCAAAGAGTACGGCGGGATGGGTTTGGATCTGCTCGCCGCCTGCGCCATCCTTGAGGAGGCCAACCGCTCGGGCGCGAACGCGAATCCCGCCCACGCCCAGATGTACGTTATGGGCACGCTCCTCAGACACGGTTCAGGGGAGCAAAAGAGAGAGTACCTGCCAAAGATAGCGGGCGGAGAGCTGCGCCTGCAGGCCTTCGGCGTCACCGAACCGCAGGCCGGTACGGATACGACCCGCATCTCCACGTTTGCCGAGCGCCGGGGAGACAAGTACGTCATAAACGGGCGTAAGATCTACATCTCCAGAGTGCAGTACTCGGACCTCATGGTGCTACTCGCCCGCACCACCCCGCTAGAAACTGTCGAGAAGCGCTCTCACGGCCTCTCCGCGTTCGTCCTGGACCTGCGAGGGATTATCGGAAATAACCTGGAGGTGAAGAGGCGCAGGGTGATGATGAACAACTTCACCAACGAGCTTGAGTTTAAAGACGTGGAGGTGCCAGCAAAGGACCTTATCGGCGAGGAAGGCGAGGGATTTCGCTACATCATGGACGGCATGAACGCCGAACGCATCCTTATCGCCGCCGAGTGCATCGGTGACGGACGCTTCTTTATAGAGAGAGCCACG
>DASQMR010000255.1:0-5010 GCA_035645375.1 Rubrobacteraceae bacterium | reverse complement strand
TGGATGCCTGGCGAGCATCAAAGGCACTGAGAAGTACATCTATCATTTCGACGATAAACCCGAAGAGCTCTTTGACCTCTCCAAAGACCCAGCCGAGAAGAACAACCTCGCCGCTCAGAACCCCCAAGAGGTCGAGAGGCGGCGCCAGGAGCTATTGGAATGGCGTTCGGAGGTTTACTCGACGTACGGCATCCAGCCCTCCGAGTAGCCTGTTCGGACCGCTGGCTGCCAGCTCTCTCTACATTAGTGGTCCGGAGCTCCTAGCGCGTTCAACCGTTCTGTTTGCCTAGCGAGCCGACCGGCCCGCCAGAGGTCATCACGGACATCGGCTGCCGGGATTGTTGTACTTCTCGTCCTGGCGCTGACGGTAGAACTCGCCGCGGCCTAACGGGGATTTGTCCGGGTGGGTTGCGGAATGGAACTTGAGGTAGCGGTCGTAGGCGTTCTCGCCGGAGATCTCCTTGACGTACTCCCAGGCGTAGCGGAGAGGATTTCTGGCGAGATGCTCAGGCATTCGGCGTCGTACCACCGCTTCCTGCCCCCGCGCCGACAGGCTCTCTTTCGATCTCGCGACCTTCGGAGTCGAGGCGCGACTCCTCGTAGGTAGCCTCGCTCATCTCGGGCTCTTTGGTGCCCCATATAAGGCCGAACCAGACGCGTACAGCGTCGGCTATGATAATGATGATCAGGAGCGCGAATAGGATGGAGAGCACACCGTCTACCGTGGCGTTCGTGATTATCTGCTGGGTTTGCCCGAGGGTCTGGGCCCCGGTATAGACCTCGCCTGCATTGTACGCTTCCACGGCGGCGCTTCTCTGAGCGAAGAACCCTATGCTGGGTTCGGGCGAGAAGATCTTGTACCAGCTCGCCGTCAACGTGACGATGGCGTCCCATGCGAGCGGTAAGAGCGTTACCCAGATGTACTTCAGCTTGCCCATCTTCAAGAGGATCGTGGTCGCGACCGTAAGGGCAACGGCGGCCAAAAGCTGGTTGGCGATGCCGAAGAGCGGGAAGAGCTGATTGATGCCGCCCAGCGGATCAGTCACCCCGACTATCAGGAAGTAGCCCCACGCCCCGACTATCAGGGCGCTCGCGATGAGGTTACCCGGCAGCCAGGAGGCGTTGCCGAAGGGCCGGTAGATGTTGCCGACGAGATCCTGAATCATGAACCGCCCGACGCGTGTCCCCGCGTCCACGGTCGTAAGGATAAAAAGGGCCTCGAACATTATCGCGAAATGGTACCAGAACGCTTGCAATCCTCCGAGGAAAGCTGTCGCGCCAGCAAAGATCTCGGACATCCCGACCGCGAGCGTCGGCGCCCCTCCGGTCCGGGAGATGATGCTCGATTCGCCTACGTTGGCCGCCGTGTTCGAGAGCGTCTCCGCGCTGACCGAGAACCCGAGGCCCGTGATGGCGGAAGCCGCCGACTCAGGGGCGCCGCCGGTTACAGCGGCAGGCGCATTCATCGCGAAGTAGAGGCCGGGGTCGAGGATGCACGCGGCGATGAGGGCCATAACGGCCACGAACGACTCCATGAGCATTGCGCCGTAGCCGATCATGCGCACCTGCGACTCTTTTTGGATGAGCTTCGGGGTCGTGCCGGAGGCGATAAGCGCGTGGAAGCCCGAGAGCGCCCCGCAGGCGATCGTTATGAATACGAACGGGAAGAGGGGACCCACCGGGGCAACTGGACCACCCGTAGCCGTAGAGGCGAACTCCGTGAGCCGCGGCATCTGCATCACGGGCAGGGTGATAGCTATGCCTATGGCCAGGAGCAAGATGGTCCCGATCTTCATGAACGTCGAGAGGTAGTCGCGCGGGGCCAGGAGCACCCACACCGGGAGCACGGAGGCGACGAAGCCGTACACGATGAGAGCTATCGCGATCGTGACTCCGCTGAAAGTCCACGCCTCAGCGTAGGCGGAGGACTCCGAGATCCAACCGCCACCTATTAGCGCCAGAATGAGGAGCCCCACTCCTATGGCCGAGACTTCCAGAACCCGCCCGGGCCTCAAGAAGCGCAGGTAGAAGCCCATAAAGAGCGCGATCGGGAGCGTCATCGCGATGGAGAAGGCGCCCCACGGCGAGTCGGCCAGAGCGTTGACTACGACGAGCGCTAAAACCGCGAGCAGGATCACCATGATCGCCAGGACCGCGACGAGCGCCGCCGCTCCGCCGACAGGTCCTATCTCTTCGCGGGCCATCTGCCCCAGGCTCTTGCCGTCCCGGCGCATCGAGAAGAAGAGTATCGTCATGTCCTGCACAGCTCCTGCGAGGATTACCCCGAAGATGATCCAGAACGTCCCCGGCAGGAAGCCCATCTGCGCCGCGAGCACCGGCCCCACGAGCGGCCCGGCCCCGGCTATCGCGGCGAAGTGGTGACCGAAGAGGATCCTGCGGTCCATCGGCTCGAAGTCCTGCCCGTTGTTCAACCGCTCGGCGGGGGTGGCCCGGTTGTCGTCGGTCTCAAGCACCTTGCGCTGGATGAAGCGGGCGTAGAATCGATAGGCGATAGCGTAGGAGGCGATCGCCGCGAAGAGTAACCATACCGCGTTTACCGTTTCTCCTCTGCCAAGGGCCAGCACCCCCCAACATACGGCCCCGACGACGGCTACGGCTACCCAGACAGCGTACCGACCAATACGGCTACCCATAGACCTTACTCCTCCTACCTCTTCCCAAAGGCTATTGTGCTGGCATGCTAGCACAATAGCAGAGCGCGTCAAACGCCTTCAAAGCCGTAGTACCAGGAGCTTCCCTGCCGCTTTTGCTCGCGGACCAAGGATGATTAGTACTGGTCATTCTCACACGCCTTGAGGTTACAAAGAGCCTACCCGGATGGCGCTGGACGCGGGCGCAACGTGGCTGTACTCATCGAAGTCGAGCTCTTCGTCCACCTCCCCGGCTCAAGCAGCCGCAGGCTCTGGAAGACTGCTGATTCTCTAGAGCCGGGGGGAGAGAAGCCGGGGGGCGGTAAGGCTGACACCGAGGGCGAGTAAGGCGGCGATGATGCCCGGGTAGAGGAAGACCTCTAAAGGCGCGGAGCGGGCGGCTAGCCCGAAGACGGCCTGCAAGGCGTCGTTCATATAGGCGAACGGGACGAAGTCGCGCAAGAGCGCGCTGAGGCCGGTTGGATCCTGGTTACGGAAGAAGCCTGAGACGTAGATCAGGGGCGCCAGTATCGCCGTGGCGTAGAGGAGCACGTCCGCCGGGGACGAGGTGAAGTTCGCTATGAAGATGCCGATGCAGTTCGCCGTTACGAGGGTCGCGAACACGCCGAAGGTAGCGGCCAGAATCCACACCAACGGCGCCGGGTTGAGCGCGTAGACAATGAGCAGGGCGGGCAGGATCTGAATAAAGTCCAGAACGGCGTTAGCCGCCAGTATCTCGAAGACGATGCGTCGGGGCGAGAGCGGCGTGAGGGAGACGCGCAGGAGAATGCCGTCGTTCAGGTCTACCGTAAGGCTCTCGCCGGCCCCGAAGGTCCCGGCCATCACGGCTACTATCCCGATCACCGCCGCCGCATACTGGGCCGGTATGTCGCTCGCCGCCACCGGAACTATGAGCGCTATCGGATATAGCATCTTTATCATTAGCGCGAACCTCTTGCCGAAGAAGAGCGCGACGTCCTTTTTCCAGTAGGCGTCCGGCGGGTTAAGCCTCATCGCGTAACGCCTCCCCGGTAAGCTTTACGTACACGTCCTCAAGGCTCGGCCTGCGCACCGCGAGGTCCGTGATGTCCCCGCCCGTGCGGACGATCCCCGCGACCACGTCGGCGACTAGACCCGGCCTCCCCGCGCAGTGGAGCACGAGGTTGCGGCCCTCGGTAGCTACGCGCTCGACTCCCGCTACCTCTTCGAGAGCTTCGTAGTCGACCGGGGTGCGAAGCGTGACGACGATGCGCCGCATGCCTTCGAGGGAGGAGACGAACTTCTCCGGCGTCCCCTGAGCGATCAGCTTCCCTCTGTGCAGGAAGGCCACCCGGTCACAGAGGGCTTCGACCTCGTCCACCTGGTTGCTGGCGATCAGGATAGCGACGCCGGAGTTCGAGAGATCCAGAATCTTCTTCTGGTAGGCGAGTTGAGAGGTATAGTCAAGCCCGAGCGACGGCTCATCGAGGAGCAGGAGATCCGGCCCGTGCGCCATCGCCTCGATGAGCGCGAGTTTTTTCCCCATCCCGTAGGAGTAGGTCTTTGTACGGTCTTCCCTATACTCCGCGAGCCCAAAGTAGTCAAAGAGCTCCGCGAGCACGCTCTCCGCCTTCGCCTCCTCCATGCCGTATGAGCGGGCGAAGAGGTAGGCGTTGGCCCAGCCCGTCAGGTCACCGTAATGGGTAGGGCGGTCTACCATGAGTCCCATCTTCGCGCGCGCCTTACGCTTCTCCTTGGCAACGTCCGCGCCGCAGACCCGGAAAGCGCCGCTGCCCGGCTCGACGGCGGTCGAGAGGATGCGTAGTAGGGTGCTCTTGCCGGAGCCGTTTGGACCCATCAGGCCAAAGACCTCGCCAGGCCGAACTTCGAAGCTTACGTCCCTGACGCCGCGCCCGCTACTCTTGTAGAGGCGTGTGATCTTCTCGGCTTCGAGCGCTGCGGGTCTCTCCAAGGCTTCCTTCCCGATGGTCGAGATGACGAGTTTATTCTAGCGGCGCTCTGTGAAGTTCGTTGTTATGCGCATTACCCTAATGATCCTACGTTAGAATAAGACAGGAGATCGGAGAAGAAGAAAGGGATACGCTTTGGCGGACACCAAGATCACCTGGGACCCGGAGGCTGACCGGCGGATAAAGCGCAGCCCCTTTCTAATGCGCCGCTTTATCAGAAAGCGGATCGAGGAGCGCGTCGCTGGCCGCGGCCGCAATCACGTCACCGAGGCTGACGTGGACGAGAGCGCCGGGATGTACCGCCAGTACCGCTTTAAATAAGATCTACTGGCTGTCGCCGACCGTGTATTACCGGTATCGCTTGACCTCGCAGGCGTCGGGCCCTGGCCGACGGCCGCGAACGCCCTGAT
>DASQMR010000254.1:0-18012 GCA_035645375.1 Rubrobacteraceae bacterium | reverse complement strand
CTGGTGAACAGGCCTTACCGTCAAGGCTTTATCGAGCCAGGTAAGGAGAAGCGACGCCATGAGGACCGCCATCGCACCCCACAAACTGCTCCCCAAAGGCCTGCGCCTCGAAGGCCTGAGCAGCGAACCCGGACGCGTCAGCATCCGCGTGTGGCATACTTGCGGGCATCCGGTCGAATAGGAAAGGCAGACCGACACCGTGATAAGAGTCCACCACCTGAACGCGTCCAGGTCGATGAGGATACTCTGGCTCCTCGAAGAACTCGGACTGGAATATGAGGTCTTCGACTACGGGCGCGACCCCGAGACCAACTACGCCCCGCCGGAACTCCGGGAGATCAACCCCCTCGGTAAATCCCCGGCCATCGAAGACGACGGGCGCATCATCTTCGAGTCCGGGGCGATCGTGGACTACCTGGTTCGAAGGAGAGGGGGCGGGAAGCTGGCCCCGGACCCCGAAAGCCTGGAGTACGACGATTACGTCCGGTGGCTGCACTACGCCGAAGGCTCGGCGATGCTGCCGGTCATGCTCGCGCTTTACGTCTCGCGCCTTGGGAAAGCGGGCGAGCCCCTCCGTCCGCGCATCGAGAGCGAGGCGCGCAACCACTTCGGCTACGTCTCCCGCTCGCTCGAAGGTCGGGAGTACCTGGTCGGGGACGAGTTGACCGGGGCGGACGTGCAGATGGTCTTCGTGATCGAGGCCGCGAGCAAGATGGGCCTCATAGACCACTTCGGGAACCTGAAGGAGTACGTAGAGAGGATGCGAAGCCGCCCGGCGTTCGGGAGGGCTTTGGAAAGGAGCGGCGAGACCCCCGTAGCCCCTCCCCCGTAGCACGGCTTCACGACGGGAGCGACCAGCCCGCGCACGTACTCGCGCGCCTCTTCGAAGGGTCGCCAATTCTTAGCCAAGATTCTTTACCTCTCCACGCCCCACCTGCCTGTTAAGCGCTGGCACCCCTGCTCCCGAACAAATATCAGACCGCCACCATCAAGCGTATCTTAACTACGAGGGCTATAGGACTGCATCATTGCCTCTATTCACCGGGTTGCCGCTAAGACGTTTTCTCGGAAACTCGTACTCAAAAATTCGAATAGAACCCTCCTCTTCATAGCGGATGAGCTCTTAGTAGGCACTCAGCCATGAGTCACGTTCACTACATCTGGTGGAGGTGCATATACATCCAGCTGTGCTACAAGATCGGGACGAGGAATGAAAGAGATGACACCATGGATGACGCTAACTTGTTTGGGCGGCCTCGGCCTTCTAATCGACTGGCACGTGCTCGAAGCGAACATCTGCCACGCTGTCGTTCAGCAGCGCATAGAACCTAAGGTTAACTCGTTTTGTGGTTCGGGAAGGATGTATTCCAACCGTTCTGCCGCAACCACTCAATGAAGGGCACGAGGCGCCAAGAGCCTTGGGTCTTCGGCGAGCCCTACGAGTCCGTGTGCCGCAAGATAATAAAGCTCCGCCAGCGCCTCCTCCCCTACCTCTATACCCTCTTCGAAGAATGCCACCGTACGGGAGCCCCGATCCTGCGCCCCCTCCTCTTCGAGTACCCCGAGGACGAAACGACCTACACGATGGACGATGAGTTCCTGCTCGGCGACGCTCTCCTCGTCGCCCCCATCACCCGCCCCGGCATCGAGCATCGCTACGTCTACCTGCCCCACGGTACCTGGTCCCACTACTGGACCGGCGAGAGGATAGAAGGCCCGGCCCACATCCTCGCACACGCCCCTCTAGGCGAGCCGGCGATCTACACGCGCGCCAACATCGCCATCCCCCTGTGGCCCGAGATGAACCACGTTGGCGAGGGGCCTGCGGACCCGCTGACGCTCCTCGTATACCCCGCTGAGGGCTTAGCCGAGTCGAGCCTATATGAGGATTCCGGCGACGGCTTCGGCTAAGAGCGAGGCGAGTACAGCCGCCGGAGGGTGACCTCCGAGGTCCACCGCGGCACAATCGCGGTACGCATTGGGGAACGCGAAGGCTCCTTCATCCCCCAACGGAAGTTCATACATCTGGAGCTGAGATCGGTAAACACACGCCCGGATAGCGTCTCCGCGAACGGCGAAGAGGCGGACTGCGGCTACGATGAGGCGGACGGGAAGATCACGGTACGCCTCGCGGAGAGCAGCGGAGCGATCACGGTAGAGCTTAGGTTTTAGGCGGCGATAAAGGACCTGACTGCTCGTGCCCCGGTGCCAAGGCTAGGGAGCATCTCAGCGACCGGATATAAAAGAGTCGAGCTTCGGGTCAGTAAAGTCATGGACGACCAGGTCCACGCCGAGATGTTCGAGGTTCTCGGGGTCGTGGGTAGAGGCGATGCCGACAGTGGGTATCCCGGCGGCCAACGAGGAGGTTATACCGGAGGACGAGTCCTCGAAAGCAACGGCCTCGCTCGCCGAGACTCCAAGGGTTTCCAGGGCCGCATCGTAGGGTGCCGGATCTGGCTTCCCAGCTTCGACCTCGTCGGCCAGTATCACGGGCTCGAACGCGCCTTCGAGGCCGAGGGCGTCGAGCATGGCTAGTACGTTCTCCTTCGGGGCGTTGGTGACCAGTGAGCGTGCCACCCCCCTCTCTCGCCACTTATCGATAAAGTCGATCAGGCCCGGCAGCGGCTCCAGGGTATCGGACCGCTCGCGGAAGTTCGCCTCCTTGGAATCGGCTATCTCCCGTCCCTCTTCCGGCGAGAGGTCGGGCAGCAGGTCCTCGACGATCTCGGGAGAGAGGCGACCGCTGATCCTATCCCGGTAGAAGTCCCAGCTGATGTCGTAGCCGTAAGGTTTGAGGATCTCCGCCCACGACAGATAATGCGCGGAATTGGTCTCTGAGAGCGTGCCGTCTAGGTCGAAGAGCAGAGCTTTTATAACCATAGGCGGCAAGCATACCCTTCCTGCCCTCGCCATGCCACGCCTACTGCCAGACCCTAGTAAGGATCGTAGTAGAGAAACATGTTCAGGGCGCGCGTCACGATTAGTAGAGAGCCGATGTAGAGCAGGATAAAGAGGTGCCCCCGCTCCCTTCCTTTGCGTAGCGGGCTCGTCTTGTACTCGGCCAACCCCAGAAGCACCCCTACGGCGCACAGACCCCACACCCAGTAGAGCATCAGGTAACGCGTCGGGTCACCAGGAGCGGGGGAGAGTGTCGCCCACGCGAACACCAGCGTAACGAAGAGAGCCAGAGCGATAGACAACACGAAGAGCGCTTTGTTGGCCCTTCTCCGGCGACCCCAGGCGAGCCATCCGCTAACTATGCCTGTTCCTCTGCGTGCTCTCGTCGCCATACGGCTATGTTAGCAAGCGAGGGAGCGAAGGGGCGTGAAATCTCTTTCGGGCCACGCGAGGCCGGGCGTTAGAATAATCCTCGTGCGACGTCTCCTGATCCTAACCTGCGCGATAGTCCTCGTGGATACCGTGTTCTACGCGGCGCTGGTCCCGCTCGTACCGCGCTTGACGGAGGAGTTCGGGCTCTCGAAGTCGGCGGCGGGGATTTTGAGCGGGGCATTCGGCGCGGGGGTGCTGCTTGGGTCTGCGCCGGCTAGTTACCTGGCGGGGCGCGCCGGGGTCAGGCCGACGGCGGTTGGCGGGCTCCTTCTGGTGTCCTTCGCGAGCCTCGCATTCGGGTTCGCCGGAGAGGCGTGGCAGCTCGTGATGCTCCGGCTCGCGGGCGGCGTCGGGAGCGCCTTCGGCTGGGTCGCGGCGCTGACGTGGCTCGCGGAGCGGGCGCCGGAAGAGAGGCGAGGAGAGATGATCGGGACGCTCCTCTCCGCCGCCGTCGTAGGCGCGCTCCTGGGTCCCGTCCTCGGGGGCGCGGCCGCGACGGTGGGCATCGCCCCAGCGTTCGCATCGGTCTCCTGCGCCGGGCTCGCGGTCGCCGTGTGGGCCTTGTTGACCCCCGGTCCGTCACCCAGACTCGGCAAGCCGTTGCGCGAGGTCCTCGGGGCGGCGCGACAACCGCAGCTGCTTACCGGCCTCGCCTTTATCGCCTTCTCGCCCCTGCTCTTCGGGGCGCTAGCCGTCCTAGCGCCGCTCCAGCTGTCGCGTCTAGGCTGGGGCGCCGCCGCCATCGGGGCCGTCTTCCTCGTCGCCGCCGTCTTCGAGGCCACCGTTCACCCCCTGCTCGGTCGCTGGTCCGACCGCTCCGGGTACCGTCCGCCCGTACTCGCGGGTGTTCTAGGCTCGGTCGCCGTCTTGCTAGTCTTGCCCTGGGCAGAGTACGCTCTCCTCGTCGCCCTGCTCGTCGTTCTGGCGGCGGTCGCCTTTAACGCCCCGCTCGTGCCTGGTACCTCCCTGCTCTCTCGCGGGGCCGAGAAGGCCGGCATCGGGGGCGCACCCGCCTTTGGCGCTACCAACTTCGCCTGGGCCTCCGGCTACGCCGCGGGCTCCTTCCTCGGCGGTTCTTTGGCGGACATAGGCGGCGACGTCCTCTCCTATCTCACTCTAGCCGCTGTCTGCCTGTTTACCATGTTGCTTCTCCGGCGTTCGTAGCCGTCCCTTCTGGCTAGGGGCAGAGAACTGTACCCGTGGCTACGCGAAGACGCCGGACGTTTGAGGGGCCGCTCTAAACCCGGTCGACGCGGAGCGAAGGGCGGCGAGGTTCTGGCCTCGCCGCTCCTGCTTCGTAGCGCCCGTGCCGGTTGGCTGATCTAGCTGAAAGCAGCTGCGCCTGCTTCGGCTACCTCGTGGTCCTGGTCCGGGGTGCCGCTGACGCCTACTGCTCCCGCTACATCGTCCCCGCGCATCAGCAGAACGCCTCCGCCGAAGATCACGATCCGACCGTCGTTGGTCGTGTTGATGCCGAAGAGCGGCTGTCCGGGCTGTGCCATCTCCCGAGGTCCTGCGTTGACAGCAGGAAGGAGACCGACGTGAAGGCCTTGTCTATGGCGATGTCGATGCTCCCAAGCCAGGCATCCTCCATCCTGGCGAACGCCTTGAGCTGCCTCCCGTCGTCAACGACCGCTATGTTCATCGGCTGGCCGATCTCGTGGGCCTTTTGTTGGGCGGCCTGGATGATGCTCTGAGTCTCTTCTAGCAGGATCGCGGCGCGGGCTTTTCCTTGCACGGTGGTGCCTTTTTCTTCGCTGCTGTTCTCTCTATCGCTCGCCAGGCCGACAGACCCGGCGACCCCGATCCTTCTTGCCTCCCCGATTCTTAACCGTTCTGCCGCGACCAGTGTTCCTCCGTAACCTCGGTCTCGGCTAGCTCAAAGGTGGCGGCGTGCCCGACGAAGTTCACGTGCCGGTTGACCGCATAGAGGGCCTGCGGGGCAACCAGGAACACCGACAGCGCCTCGTCGTAGACGAACCGGTCGATCTCGGCCGCGAGTCCGGCCTGGCGCTCCGCGTCGATCTCGGCGGCGAAGCGTCCCATCATCTCCTCGAACTCAGGGACCGGGGGCCCGGCGCGGAACGGTCCGTCGGACGCGCAGTACGCGCCGTGTATGAACGCCGGCGGCGCGTCGGAGTTAAGGTCGATCCAGGCGTGCACCAACACGTCAAACGGCAGCGTCATGACCTTCTCCACGAGCGCGTGCTGCGCGGCGAGCAGCTCATCATCCGGGATGATCGTCAGGTCCACCTCTAGCCCTAGAGCGTTGCGGAAGTCCTCGGCCAGCATGTTCGCCACCGGCTCTACGTCGCTCGTCGCGGCGAGCCTCAAGGCCCTTTCCTCGGGCCAGCCGGCCTCGTTCATGAGGCGCCGGGCTTCTTCAGCGTCGTGCGGGTAGGGCTCAGCACCCGAGAACCCGCCGGCGTAGGGCGGGGTGAGCCCGGAGAGCGCATGAGCGTAGCCGGCGAACGCCTCCCGGACGAGCCGGTCGCGGTCCACGGCCATGTTCAGCGCCCGGCGCGCGTTGGCGTCGCGCAGCGGCACGTCGTCGGCGAAGCGGTTTATGACGCCCGCTACGATCCGCATCGCGTCCACGGCCTCAAGCCGGGCGTGCTCGGAGTCCTGTACTCTCCGTGCGTCCGACGGGTCGACCTCGGTTACTATGTCGATCTCACCCTCGGTCGTGCAGACGAGCTCCAGCGCCCTATCAGGCGGGACGTCGTTGCGGAACACGACCCTCTCAAGCCTGGGACCACGCTCCATGTTCCAGTGGTCGGTATTGGCCTCAAGGACGAGGCGGTCGGTACGAGGCTGGTTCACATCCAGCCACACCCCAGAGAGCGGTCGGTCCTCGATCATAGCTACCTCGTTCTCTAAAGAAGAGTAGCCCTCGGCGAGGGTGAACGGTCCGGAGCCCCACGGGCCCGGCGCGTCTATCACTCACCAGTGCCCTTCGCCGCTCCCGTTCTTCCGGTAGCCGAAACCTTCCTCCTCCCAGAAGCGCGTGCTCGGGATGTGCATTCCGCGGAACTTCCCCAACAGCAGCCCGTCCGGCTCGGGGAAGTTCAAACGTACCTTGTAGTCGTCCACGACCTCGGCCGTCGCGTCCGGGTGAAAGTTCAGGGAGGTGCCCGGCGGGTGCGGAGCCTTCCAGCGCTGCACCTCGTCGAAGGCACGCTTTACGCTGTGAGCCGTACACTCCTCGCCGTCCTGAAAGCGTACACCCTTGCGGACGTCGATCTCGAAGGTCGTTTCGTCCACCCAGCGGGAGTCTTCCATCACAGCGCCAACGATGTGGCCCTTCTCGTCGGTCCGGACCGGCTCCTCCATCGTGTTCCAGGTAATGAACAACCAGTTGAGCGGGTTCGGATCCACGACGTGGACCGTACCAACCGGCACGCGTTGCTCGGCTTCGGCCTCGGCCTGCCGGGAGGTCTGGCTCGTAGCCATCTTTCTCCTTTCCCTTTCGGTTTGCCGGCAGCAATGCTAACAGAACCATACGCCCGCGCAAATAAACCACGTCTCACGTTGGGAACAGAGGATGCCCGACGATACGCGTCGCCCCTGGCTCACCTCGTGCAAAAACGGCGGCGAGATCACACACAGCTCCCGGGAGCCCAAGTCAACCACGCCCCGAAGACCCTACACGTCTACTGCGTGATTCCTAACTCCACGTCCGTGGCATCGTGCCCGTACTTGTCCTTCGACGGCCAGGGCCGGGTATTCCAGTCAGGCTCGAACACGAAAGAAGACCGGCTGCGTCCCGAAAGCAGTGCGCCGTTTCCCGCGCCTTTAGCGTAATCGTAGTAAAGCTTCACGATCTGCTCCTTGCTAACCTGCTGCGCGGCAGGATGCGCTAGGCACGCGTCGCGCCACTCACGAACGCGCGCATACCTCTCCTCGGGCGGCAGGTCGAAGTCTTCGTAGTATTCAAGGAACCAGAACCGCATAAAGAACGGTGTGAACACCGTCTCCGCGAGCCCAAAATCCTCGAAGAGGAACGTGCCTGAAGGGTTGTGCTCCAGGAGGAAGTCGTTCAACCGGGCGTAACGATCTAGCATCCCTTCCCGGAAAGCGTCGCGCTCTCCGGGGTCCAGGTTCATCACGTACCCATAGCCCCAAGCGCCGAAGTCGCCCTCCATCGCGTTCATCATGCCCTCCACGGCGTGCGAGTAAGGGTCACGTTGGGCGACGGCGGGCTCTGGGAACCTATCCTCGAGGTACTGCAAGATCACCATGCTCTCCTTGATGATCTCACCCTTCTCGGTCTCCAGTACCGGCAGCGCGGTCGTGCCTCGCGTCTTCTCCAACAGCCAGTCAGGACGCGGCCGCGTGATGTCGACAACGTGGAAGTTCACCCGGTCCTCCAGGCCCTTTAACGTCAGGAGGATCTCCAACCTCTGGGAGAAAGGACAGACGGGTATATGATAGACGGTCAGCGTGCGCTGCCTCTGTCCGGCGTCCGTATGTCTTATGGTCTCGCTCTGCATGATCCTCCCTCTCCTTTCGCTCTGCTCGGGACAAGTTCAACAAGCTCTGGTTTACGTCAAGTAACCTCGCACATGAACAACGGCGGAATATGCATGTAAGTGCTGCTCGGGTTCGGGCCGACGGTATCTTTCGCCATCTCTAGGGCCTCCGCCACGGTGTCGGTCCGTTTGTAGCCCATCCTCGCGGTCGTGTAGGGGTTGCCGCCGACGAAGATGACGTCTCCTACGTGGTCCATCGCGTGCGCGCCCCACTGCCAGGTGGTGAACGGGTGGAAGCCGTGGTAGGCGTACGAGTTGCGGTACAGGGTCCGGTACCAGGGATCCTCGGCGTACTTATCCTGAAACCTCCGCTCCGCCTCGTGCGGGTCGGTGGTCTCCGCTAACACCTCCTCGAAGAACGGCCGGTAGCTCGGATGAGCCGCGTCATCGAACTCGTTGGGGACGGGATGGGTCGCTATGATGACCCCGCCCTCGCGCACAAGCGGCTTGCCCCTGTAGAGGTTGAAGAGGTAGCCCAGGACCATATTGTGGACCAGGATAGGATTCATTATCGAGTTCACGTTGTACGGGCCGATGTACGGCACGCCGAGCATCAGCACGTCGGACTGGCCCTCGACGCGGACGAGCTGCTGGCGATGGAGGTGTTCCATCGTCTCTTCATGCACCGGCCCGGTCGCGCCCGCCTGTACGCTGGTCATCTTGTGCGGGGCGACGATGGACTGGAAGATGCGGCGGGCGACGCCACGCGGCATTACGCTGGTCGCCTTGTGGTTCGCGAGAAAGTTGGCTTTGGTAACGGCGTTCCACTCGTGCTCGGGCTGAGCCATGAAGTTAAAGACCGACGGGAAGGTCGCGTTGTTGATCGTCGTCTCTATGTGGAAGACCTTTAACTCTCTGTCCAGGATCTCGCCCATCCGGTCGACGGAGGCGTGCAGCGCCGAGTTCGACGGGTCCATGAGCGAGCGGGTGTTCTGAAGGGTGTGAGCATTGTGGTGGTGGCGGATGGACGAGTACGGTGAGATGCCGGTATGTACGGACTTATGGCCGCCGTTCATCGTCACGAGGTTTATGTTCACGTAGACGACGAGGTCGCTCTCGGCGGCGCGGCGGCTGACGCGGACCTCCTCGCCTCTCTCGGTGTGCCCGATGACCGTGTTGCCTTCTTCGTCCTCGGCGTCGTAGTTGTAGAGGCGGTCGGGGTAGAAGGAGGACATGATCCTCTTCCCCAAAGCCCAGCGCAACTCTCTCTCCGTCATCCGGCGGTGCAGCCCGAGCGCGGCGATGAGGTGGATGTCCTCCACGCCCTTCGCGTACGCCTTCTCAAGAACCTTCTCTATGACGAGTTGACGATTATCCGGCGGGCGCATCGGCGGCAAAGGACAGGAGACGTCGTCGAAGACTATAGTCAGCTTCATCCCCGGATGCAGAAGCTCATGCAGAGGCTCCATGCCCATTGGTTCGAGCAACGCCCTCTCGATAGCGACGTTCGGGTCTTCGAGCGGCTTCACGGGACCGGGAGGGTAGATCACCCGCGTCCCCTCCGGCAACTTCTCATAGTGAAACCCGTCCCCCGCGTTGAACATCATAGGCGGGCTGCTCTTCTCTAACACGGTCGTGAAACCGGGACGGCTCATGTTACTCCCTTCACTCATACTAATCGGTTATTAGAACCTATACTCGCGCGGGGACGAGAGGCGATCTACATCGGCGTATCCCGCGACGGGCGGCGCAAGACCCCAAGAGTCGACGCCTGCAGCCGCGAACAAGCCCCTCTTACGCGGCCCCTCGATGATCGAAGACCACCTTTACGTGTCCCTCGCGCCCCGCCGCCCGGGCCGCCGAGATGGCCTCCCGGTACTGACGCAGCCCGAAACGCGGCCCAATCATCGTCTCCAGCCTTATCTCCGGCGCGAGGCGCAACGCCAGCTCGAAGCTTGTGATCCTCTCACCCCGATACTCCTCTATACCGTACGCATACGTGCCGGCGAGGGTCACCTCCCCGTGCCAGAGCGGCGTAAGATCGAGCGAGGTCCGAGCCGCCGGCATCCCGACTAGCGCCACTACCCCCTCCGGCCGGGTCAGGCGCGTCGCATCTTCGATGGTCCCCGAAGCGCCCACGCACTCGAAGGTTACGTCGGCCCCGCCTATCACGACCGGTTTGCCGAGCTCCGGTCTTTGCACCTCGGCGCCCAGAGCCTGCGGCAGCCACCCGTAAGTCTCGCGCGGATGCACGACCTCGCTCGCCCCGAGCCGCAGGGCCTCCTCCCGCTGTCTCGCGTGCTTGGCGACGCAGAGTATGCGTCCGGCGCTCGTAAGGTTTCTGAGCGCCGCCACCACGAACAGCCCGACACTCCCCGCACCGACGACGAGCGTCGTCTCCTCCGGTCCCGGGCTCGCCCTGAGCGCCGCGTGTACCGCGCAGGCCAGCGGCTCTATGGAGACGGCCGCCTCGTCGGGCACGTCCTCCGGCACCCTGTGTAGCTGGAGCGGGTGGGCGACGAGCGTCCCCTCCGACCAACCGCCGCCCGTGTCGCCGCAGAAGCCGGTCTGGATGCCGGCAGAGATATCGCCCCTGGTCACGTTTATGCACAGGGCATACCTCCCGGAGGCGCAGTACGCGCAGGGAGGGCTTATCCCGCGTGTCCCGCAGCCGAGCGCAGGCTCGACCACGACTCTATCCCCCGCAACGAAGCCGCCGTTGTCCTCCACAACCTCCCCCACGACCTCGTGCCCCATCACGAACGGGGGCGAGGTCAGGGGCGAGAAGTACGGCGAGCTCTCCGCTGACAGCGTGCCGAGGTCCGAGCCGCAGATCCCCGAGAGCAGCGGCCTCACGCGCACCCACTCGCCGGTGGGTAGTTTCGGCTCCGGAACGTTCACGAGCTGCAGCGGGGAGACGCTGCTCGTATCCAGGTTCTTTACCCGCTTCGCACCCGCGCGCATTAGTAGGTAGCGGGGTACGCTCTTCTTGTATCGCAGGGCAAGCACTAGGAGATCAGGTCCCTCGGATCCCGTTCTTGCGCCGCCAATCTTTGATCTCCCACCCGCGCTCCCTGGCAGCCTTCTGGAGCCTCGAATCCGGGTTGACGGCCACCGGGTTTCCGACAGCCTCCATCATCGGCAGGTCCGATATGGAGTCGGCGTAGGCGTAGGAGCGCGAGAGATCTAGATTACGCCTCCTCGCGAACGAGGCGAGCATGCGCGCCCGCGCCTCTCCCGCCACGGGCGCCCCCGAGAGCTCGCCGGTATACGCCCCGTTCTCCTCCTCAAGACGCGCCGTCAACACGTCGTCGGCGAGATCCTTGAACGGCTCCAATACAAAATCTAAAGCGCCCGAGAGCAGCACGACCCGGTGCCCGGCCTCCTTGTGAGCTCTCAGGGTCGCCAGGGCCTCAGGATAGAGCCTCTTCAATACGTACCCGGAGAAGCTCTCTGCGCCCAGAGCGCGGGCGCGCGCGGGCTTCCAGCCCTTGTAGTTCTTGTAGAAGGCGCGGTTGAAGTGGGCGCGGCTTAGCTTATCTAGAACCCAGTAGTAAGGCACCCGCGCCAGGAAGGTTAGCGCCCACAGGGGCTTCAAGGGCGCGGGCAGCTCCCGCATCCTGAGCCACGCATAGTGGGAGACGACGTTCGAGGCGACGAGCGTACCGTCGACGTCGAAGATCGCCGCGACCTCTCCCGCCTTCTCGTCGGCGGCCTTGCGCCGCTTCTTGCGACCGGGCTTGCGAGTGATGGCCGGCAGGTGCGTCTCCTGAAGCCAGCGCCTCCAGTCGACCTCTGCAATATCGAAAGGGAAGGTCCGGCGTTCCTCGTCGGGGAGGCTCCTGTACAACTCGTAGACACGAGCCGAGGAGAAGGTGCTCTCCATGTTCCCGTAAGCGCCGTAGATGCGGCTGTAATAGAAGCTCATCCGGGCACGCTTCTCGGCCCGGGCGATCCTGCCGCGAAGGTCCGCCTTCAGGTGCCCCTCCGGCATACGCGCGGCGAGCTTACCCGCCACCTTCAAGCCCGTAAGCTCCGCCTTCAACCGCCCTTCGACCTTCTTGCGGCCCGGGAAGCTCCACTCCGGCACTGGAACCGGCCGGCCTCCGGAGTCGCGCAACGGGTTCTTCATGAAGTACTCCCGGACGTGCTTGTAGAGGTCGCGGTAGCGCAAGGGGTTTCGCTCGCCTGAGGCAACCTGGTAGACCTCTGGCTTCGAGGGCCGTGTCGCGGCGGCGGCAATTACAGCGTTGACCACGTGATCTACGGGGACGAGGTCCACGATGCTCTCCGGGTCGCCAGGGAACTCACGCAGGATGCCCTTCGCAAAGGCCATGATTATAGGATCGGCCATGCGGGTACCTTGAATCCAACCGGGACGAGGCTCCGCCACGCTACTCTCTATGATCGCCGGCCGTAGTATCACCAGCGGCAGGTCGCCGCGCTCCTCCAGCATCCGACGCTCGGCGAGCGACTTTGTGAACGTATAGACGTCCTGCCACCCGAGCTCCCGCGCGCGCTCGTTACCCCTCTCGACGAGCTTCTCTTTCACCCAGGCCCGCCGTAGTTGCTCCACCCTTCCGGCGACTTCGTCCTCCTCGCCAACCATCCCGAGCTCCCGCCGCGCCTCGGTCTCGAAGCCCCGCACGAGCCCCCGCTCCCTCGAAGCCTCGTCAATCTCCCGTACGACCTCGTCGAGACGCGCGATCTCCGCCCGCGAGTCGAGGCGCGTACGGTTCGGACTAGTCTCACCGGGAGGCTCCTCCCGGATGAGCCCTCCCTCCGTCCCGGCCACGTAGGCGGTCGAGACGTGCATAAAGAGCGGCTTCTTCTCCCAACTCCGGGCAAGCGCGAGCAGGCCCAGAGTCCCCCGGACGTTTGAGCCAACCGCCGCGTCGAGCGGGGCGTCGAAGACGACCGAGGCGGCGGAGTGTATAACCGCGTCCACCTCGCGCGCGAGTTCGTCTAAGTCCTCGGCGCCCAGGCCCAACGACTCCGAGTGTACGTCCCCTTCGAGGATGCGCACCTTCTGCGCGACCCGTTCGGAGAAGTCGTCTCCTAGCTCCTCGCGCAGCTTTGCGAAAGCCGCCGAACCGAGTACGTCTCTCTCAAACCTCTCTTGCGCGCTCTTCTCGCGGGAGGGGCGGACGATCAGGTAGAGGCGCCCCAGCGACGGCAGGCTCCGGAGCATCTTCTCCACGAGCGCCGTGCCCAAAAAGCCCGTCCCGCCTGTGACAAGGACGGCCTTGTCCTTGTATGCCTCATCCAGCACGGGTGTTCCCCTCCCTAGCCTTCTCCCCGATCTTACGCTCCGTCCCTTTGAGCAGCGCCCGTGCGTTGTCCCTGTGACGCCAGATTACTAACGAGCTGCCCACGACCGTGTAGAGCACGTAGGGCCACGGCTGTCCGGTCAGTAAGAACGCCACCGGTCCGGCGGTCATCGTTATTATCGCCCCGAGCGAAGTGTAGCGGCTGACAAGGACTATCCCCCACCACACGGCGAACAGAACGAGCCCCACGACCGGCGCGAGCGCTATAGTAGTACCGGCCCCCGTCGCTACGGCTTTACCGCCTTTGAATCCCAAGAACACCGGCCAGCAGTGCCCGAGCACCGCCGCCAGCGCCACCGCCGCCACGATCCACTCGTTCTCCGTCAGTAGCCGCGCCGCGAAGACCGGCACGAAGCCCTTGAGCATGTCCCCGAGCAGCGTAATCAAGGCCGGCCACTTGCCCGCCGCCCGGAGAACGTTCGCCATCCCGATGTTCCCGCTTCCCACCCGGCGTACGTCAATCCCCCAGGCCCGCCCCGCCAGAAAGCCCGTCGGGACGCTGCCCATCAAGTATCCGCTCAGTATCAAGAGAACGTTCAGCATCGCGGCCAGTATAGCCCAGCGTTCGGCGGAAGTGCTAACATCGTGTGACACTCACGCAAAGGAGGAACAATGGCCGAACACACCGTGGTCTTCTATACCCAGCCCGGCTGAGGTGCTTGCCACCAGGAGGTAGAGTATCTATCTCAGAATAACGTCAGTTGCATTGCCCGTAACGGTCTCTTGTACTAGACCATGCTGTACTAGAGCCCAAGCACCTCGCTTATCTTCTGCCGGTCGAACCCTATGATGACCTCGCCGTCTATGACGGTGGTGGGGGTGGACTGGGAGTTCATCTCGACCATTTCCTGCATTGCATCGAGGTCGGTGCGGACGTTCTTCTCGATAAAGTCAATGTTCCTCTGAGATAGAAACTCTACCTCCTGGTGGCATGCGCCTCAGCCAGGCTGGGTATACACGACTACGTTCTTGGCAGGCATTCGTACTCCTCTCTTTGCGAAGGTTTCCCATTATAGTGCTCTGCTAGTAGCTGCTGCTAGACTGTCGCATTCTTCAAGTCAATACGACGGTTTAGCGTTCGGAGAAGTGCTGCAAACGCTCGGATCAATGGGATGTTAGTACCTGACTGGGAGATGCTTCTCGGAAGCATCACGTAGTCTAAGCGGCTGCTGTACCATTCATGACGCAGAGCAGGTTACCAGTCAGAATAGCAGCGGGAAGGCGCGGTGAACCGGGGAACGCGGCAGCGCAGACCACGACAGCCGAGGGACAGCACGAGCGCACAGCCGCATCAACACCAGGGATGGCTTCTACTAAAAGATGGCCTCTACTAGTCCATGTGCCACTGCAGGGGAAGCAGGTAGGGGAATTCGGTACTAGGGTCGATCTCCACCTTCATGATTGGTGCCATCCATTCGCTCCACCGCTCGTTCGTCTCGCTGCTTGCGAGATACTCCTGAGTGCGCCGTAAGTTGTCAGTCTCGAAGTAGCCAAAGAGGATCAAGCCGTGGCGAAAGATGGAGTAGTTGCGGATGCCGGCCTCTTTGAGCGTATCCAGCATCTCAGGCCAGATCTCCTCGTGCCTGCGCTGGTACTCCTCCTCATAACCGGGTCTGACCTCGAGAACCCATGCATACCGGTCCATCTGTGCCTCCCTCGATAATTCCGTTCAGCTCTCTCACTGGTCTCTCACACGGCAATGAACTCCAGGCCCAGCAGGCGCGCGACCTTACGCAAAGTGCCCGCGTGGTGGCCGACGCCGAGGGCGCAGTGATGCGTCGGGCCCTGCTCGCACCAGGCGTTCATAAACGCTGCGGGTGGCAACGCGAACCTGAGTCGGCTGTTGGTGTTCCCTATACCTAAAGTTGGCCCGGGCAACGACTCACCCTCAGCAGCGAGCATCTTGAGCTTCCCGTCGCGAGTCTGAGTGACGCTGAAGACCGTGACAGCCCCGGTTTTGACGCCGAACTCTACCGAAACGCCGTGGCCTGCTTTGCCGTGATAGACCCCGAGCCCACGTAAGACCGGCTTGCGGTCGCTGATGGTGATGTGTCCTGGCCCATCGTGTCCCATCAGGATGAAACCTTCGTCGAAGTCCATGGCGTAGAATTCCGTGAAGGATCCACCCGCTCCTAAAGAGTCCATCACCTTCATGGCGACAGCATTCTTGAGGTCGCCCTCCCCGGAGGCGGGAATACCGCGGGCGGTGAGCAGGGAGTTGCCCAGGATCATGCTCGCTCCTATCCGCTCGTAGACGCTGCCGTTCGTCCCTCGGTAGTAGTAGGCGAGGGCGTCAAGGTCGAAGTCCTCCACAAGGCGGTCGAGTCCTGCAGAGACACGAGCAGCCCATTCCAAGTCCTCCACATCCACGCTCCCGTCGACCTCGAAGGTCTCGCGCGCCTCGCTGAGCTTCGCAGTTGTCTCCTCTTCAGTAACGCCTTGCACGCGGTCATGTAGATCGTCCACCTCAAGGATCTCTACGTGGATGCCGATCTGAGCCTGGTGCATGGTGAAGTCCGAGTACATATCCAACATCCCTGGATAGGTGTGCCCGAGAAATCCGAAGCGGCTCCCGCGCAGTTTTCTGACCGCTGCGACCGCGTGGCACCACTCTTCGATCTCGGTCCATGCGTTCTCATCCCCGTGGAGTGTCCCGGAGACGACGTTGAAGTACACGCCCGCCCGCTCGAATGCGTTAGAGATCTCCGGTACGCAGCACGCCGAGCAGTTCGCCAGCCATTCTCCAGTGTCCGTATTCTCGTAATCGAGCGAGGAGCTGGGCTGGAGGTTGAGGACGACGACCGGCACCCCCGCCTCCTGGACGGCGGGTAAGACCTGCGAACTCGTCGCGTAGGTTGCGGCGTGGCAAAAGATCAGGTCAACCCTCTCCTCCGCGAACTGCCTGCCGGCAGCGTAAGCCTTCGGAGCGGTATCGATGAGGCCTGGTGAGACTACCTTCGCCCATTGGCCTATACGCGTCTCGATGCTCTGCAGATAGCCTTCTAGCCTCTCTCTAAGTCCGGAAAATTGACCCCAATAGGCCTCAAGCCCGATTCCGAAGACCCCGACCTTCGCCCACCGCTCTCCTGTCTGGATCACCGATACCACTCTCCGTTCTGACCTACCGAGGGTAAGCCTCTTTGACCCCGCCGTCGATGTTGAGCACGTTGCCGGTGCTCCTGGAGGAGCGCGTCTCGGACGAGAAGTGCAGCACGGCCTCTGCTATGTTCTCGGGCAGCACATTCACCTTGAGCACGTTGCGCTGGCGGTAGTGTTCCTCCAGCTCGTCCGGCTCTATCCCGTAGGCAGCAGCGCGCTCCTCGCGCCAGGAGGACCCCCAGATCTTCGACCCGCTCAAGACCGCATCAGGGTTGACGGTGTTGACCCTGATGCCCTCGGGTCCTCCCTCCTCGGCCAGACAGCGCGCCAAGTGTAGTTCGGCCGCCTTCGCCGAGGAGTAGGCCGAGGCGTTCTTGCCGGCGGCCAGGGCGTTCTTTGAGGCCACAAAGACGAGGCTGCCGCCCACGCCTTGCTCCTTCATGATTCTGAACGCCTCGCGCGATACTAGGAAGTACCCCCTGGCCAAGACGGCGTAGTTCTTATCCCACATCTCGACGCTCGTCTCCTCGACGGGGGCGCTGGAGGCCAGACCGGCGTTGGAGACGACGACGTCCACCCCACCGTACTCGAGGATGGCCTGCCGGTAGGCACGCGCTACCTCGTCCTCGTCGGTTACGTCGGCCCTTGCTGCGATCCCTGGCTGTGGTAGGCCCTCCGCGACCTTCCCGGCGCCTTCTTCGTCGAGATCGCAGGCCACGACGCAGGCCCCCTCCGCGGCCAGGGATCGCGCCACCGCGCTGCCTATGCCGCCGGCCCCCCCGGTGACAAAGGCTACCCTGCCCGCGAGCTCGCGGGGCGGCGAGGCCTGGGCAAGCTTGTAGAGCTCCAGCGGCCAGTACTCGACCGCGTAGCTCTCTTCCTCGGTGAGGGAGACGTAGCCGCCGACAGCGTGGGCGCCGCGCATGACGTTTATGGCCCTGTAGGCGAAGTCGCGGGAGAGGTTTGCCTCCTTGGCGTTCTGCGCGGCGGCAACCAGCCCGACGCTGGCGACAAATACGACCCTCGGGTTGGGGTCGAACATCTCCTCGTCAGCCTCCTCGTGGCGCGAGAAGTACGCCTCGTACTCCCTGCGGTAATCCTCGACCCCCTCACGGAGTTTGGCCTTGAGCTCGTCGGCGCCCTCGTTCGTAGGGTCGAAGTCGATCCAGAGGGGCCTGACCTTCGTCCTCACCAGGTGGTCGGGGCAGGCAGCACCTACCTGGGAGAGCTCCTTAGAGTCGCGCCCACAGACGAAGTCGAGAACGCCCTCGGAAGCGTGGTCGGCCCGCAGGATCTTGTGTGACACCTGCGATTCTCCGGCCCCAGAGGAGAGGGCTCCGCGCAAAGCTGGGAGGATCTCGGCAAGCAGCGTCTCTCTGCGCTCCGGTGGGGGCGGCTCGACCACGCGCCCGCCAAACGGTTCTCCGGCCCGGCTCGCGACGAATTCGGCCGCCCTGTTGATGGCCTCTATGGTGCGGGTGTAGCTCTCCTCGTGGGTGACCCCGTAGGTGACTAGGCCGTGTTTGGCGAGCAGTACGAAGCGGGCGTTCGGGTTGTTCTTTACGGCATCGCCCACCTGCTTGGAGAGGGTGAAGCCGGGGCGGATGTAGGGGATCCAGACAGCCTCCTCCCCGAAGCACTCGGCCGCGAGGTTCTCGCCGCCCTGCGCGCAGCAGATCATGTTAATCGCGTCCGGGTGCGTGTGGTCCACGTGTGGGTAGGGCACGAAGGCGTGCAATAGCGTCTCTATAGAGCCGCGGGGCATGTCCGGCCTGAGCTGG
>DASQMR010000253.1:0-2941 GCA_035645375.1 Rubrobacteraceae bacterium | reverse complement strand
CGTCGTACACATCCGGCCGTTCCCCTCGGACTCGACCACGCACACCGTCCCCGTCTCGGCGACGGCGAAGTTGGCGCCGCTTATACCCACCTTCGCCTTGAGGAACTTCTCGCGCAGGTACAGGCGTGCCACGTTGGTCAGGTCCGGCGGGTCGTCCGAGAGGTCGCGGGCGCCGAGCTTCTGCATGAACAGCTCCCGGATCTCCGAGCGGTTCTTGTGTATCGCCGGCACCAGGATATGCGAGGAGGTCTCCCCGGCGAGCTGGATGATCAGCTCCGCAAGGTCCGTCTCGAACGCCTCGATGCCTTCTCCTTCCAGATGCTCGTTTAGCTTGGTCTCATCGGTCGCGATCGACTTGACCTTGACCACCTCTCTAGCGCCGTGGCTCTTCGCGATTCCCGCTATGATCCCGTTCGCTTCTTCGGCGTCCCGCGCCCAATGCACCTGTCCACCGGCTCTCTTCACGGACTCTTCGAGCTGAAGCAGGTACTCGTCGAGGTGACGCAGCGTACGCGCTTTCAGGGCGCGTCCAGCCTCCCTGAGCTGCTCCCAATCCGGCATCTCAGCCACGGCGACGCTCCGCTTGCGGCGGATGGTCTGGGTCGCCTTGCCGAGGTTGCGGCGGAGCTGGGTATCGGCGAGGCTCTCACGGGCAGACTGCTCGAAGGACGGGGTCCTGCCGCCCGAGAAGGCATCGGGGGCTTTGATCTCCATGGTTACTTCCTCTCTTCGGTGGCTTCGCTGGCGAGTATCTCCGCCAGATGGACGGCCTTCACCCCGGCCCGCTGGCGCTTGAGGCCGCCGCCGATGTGCATCAGGCACGAGTTGTCCCCGGCAGCGCACACCTCGGCCTCGGTCTCCAGGACGTGCCGGAGCTTGTCGGAGAGCATCGCGATGGAGGTGTCGGCGTTCTTAACCGCGAAGGTCCCGCCGAAACCGCAGCACTCCTTCGCCTCCGGCAGCTCGACGAGGTCTATGCCGTTCACGGCCTGCAGGAGTTTTAGGGGCGCGTCGCCGACCTTGAGCATTCTCAAGGAGTGGCAGGTTGGGTGGTAGGTGACGCGGTGCGGATAGTAGGCGCCGACGTCTGTGACCTCCAGCTTGTTGACTAGAAACTCGGAGAGTTCGAAGACCTTCGGGGCGAGCTCTTCGACGTCGGCGGCGAGCCGTTTGTCGTGCGCGAGCTCGGCGGCCATCGGGTAGAGTTCGCGGACCATGCCGACACACGAGCCGGAGGGGGCTACTATAGCGTCGTAGCCTTTAAAGACCTCGATGAAGCGACGGACGAGCGGGATCGCCTCGCGCTGATAGCCGGTATTGAAGTGCATCTGGCCGCAGCAGGTCTGTTCGAGCGGAAAGTCTACGCTTACCCCCAGCCTTTCGAGCACTTCTACGGTCGCCCGGCCGGTCTCTGGGAAGAGCGTGTCGTTGAAGCAGGTGATAAAGAGCGCTACGCGCACTTTTCGGCCTCCTTGTGAGGGGTGACGACCGAAGCCGCCGTCGCACTCTCTAGGCTCGCGGCCGGAGCCCTTTTCTCCCTAACGTGTGATCTACGGTCCACGCCGACCTCCTTGAATCCCCTACCATACACCTGCAATGATAGCCGATGTGCCGAGATCAAGGCTGTAGGGAGAGAAGTTCGTTCTCTACAAGACTCCGGACTTCTACCGACAGGCACGATGTCCTTGACGTTTGCGGCCAGCATCGTGGAGCTTCGTTTCTATCTCCTACCTCGGTCATATCGCGGTTTGAGATCCAATCCTCCCCCAGCGCCTCTCTGGTTGCCTCCCCCTGCGGGCCGACGCTGATCTTTGAGTAGAGGTTGACGAGGCGGCATTAGAAATAGGCGCTTCGTACCGGCGGCACGTTTTGAGGAGCGAGCGTGGAAGGCGAAGGAGCAGGCGGATTGATCCTACAAGCGCTGAGCGATGCCACGCTAACGTAACCAGCGACGCGATCCAAACCGCACCCAACTCGCGTAGTTTACTGAGCCCTCTGGCCCTTCTATCCAGAAGCGCACTCGTTCACGGCGTAAACAGGACCGGCGCTCAGGGATGGCGGGAAAATGGGAAAGAGAGCGCCGGCCTGGAAACTGTGGCAAAGATATTATCAGTGAAGTTGCACGGAAAAACACTACATACTTTTATGCAATTTATGCGTACGGTTTGTGTATCCACCATTGATATCATCGTTCGAGTCGTCTGCCTCGTACTGAGTGACGCGCCGCCTCTTCCAAACAAGAGTCGTCCCTTGACCACGCGGGCCTTAGTCGCGCTCCAGAGTTATAGAAATCTCATAGTCGGGGTTGTTCGATGTCCATCCCCGAAGCTCCGCCGGCGATAGCGCCCTGCCTAAGACTCTCCAGGGCTCGGAGGTAGATACACCAATTTTCGGGTACAGCTAGAATCTAGCAGGTTACTTCTTTAGGGAGAGCGCCCCGAGACCTTCGGCGAAGGCGTCTTCTAACAGGCCCAGAGCCCAGTTCGGGAGATTGGACCTCGCTAGCAGCCCGACCCGCAAGTAGTACGAGGGGTAAGAGGCCGCCACGGCGGCGATGAGGCCGAGCGCGGCACCGGCCTTACCCTGGCGACCCGAGGAGGCGAACAACGCTGCCCCGACGAGGGCACCCGAGGCAGCCCTTCCGAAGAGACCGGGAGCCGAGACTCTATTCGGTGCTCCGGAGTACTTGTCCGCAAGCACCTCACCCACGGCCAGGACGGTGAGGAGTCGGGATACTCTGGTCGAGGCGAGCGGCGCGAACGGCGTCTTCACGATACCGTCGATCCTGCCGTGTGAGGCCGCCCAGCTCAACTGGGCCGGCGCGCTCATGGACCGGATCCCGGCGACCGCGCCGAGACTCAGCGTCCGCGCAGCTAGGTGGCCCATGCTGGTCCTAGTCTCGAACATAGCCTACCGGGTCTTAGTCGTCGCCGCGGCGAGG
>DASQMR010000252.1:0-9393 GCA_035645375.1 Rubrobacteraceae bacterium | reverse complement strand
ATCGGTCGGCTAGCGGAGGCGGTGAAAGCTCCCGTAGGAGATCCGGACGCTCATATGGACGAGATCGGATCCTTCGGTGAACGGCTCTCCGCCGAGATACTGGCCGGCGCGATAGACGGCTTCGGCGCGCCGGCGTCTGTCGCGCCCGGAGATCCTATCGCCACGGACGGCTGCTTTGGAGATGCCGGGGTGCTCTTTGCAGAGACCAGACGGCGCGCGCAAAAGTACGTGCGCCCCTTGCTGAACGAAGGCATTGTAGCCGTGACACCCGGCTACTTTGGGAGAGGGCCGGACGGGGCTGTGGCCACCCTCGGGCGCGGAGGCTCAGACCTCTCGGCGACCGTGCTCGGACGCGCTCTCGGGGCAGAGGAGGTCTGGATCCTCTCGGACGTAGACGGCGTGCTGGACGCGGACCCGCGTCTTATACCGGACGCTGCCCTGATTCCTCGCCTCTCTTACCGTGAGGCTGGCCAGTTCGCGGCTCTGGGAGCGGAGGTCCTCCACCCCAGGACGACCGCCCCCGCCGCCGAAGCGAGGATCGAAGTCCGGGTGGCAAATACCTTCAACCCGGGGTCTCCGGGTACCCGCATCTCTGACCGAGAGGGCGGGCCGGGTGTACGCAGCGTCGCGTTGCGCAGGGGCCTCTCCCTCGCTCACGTCCCGACCAAGGCTGCCAGAGATGTCTTCTGCTGTCTAGGTGCCGATGCGGAGGGCATCAAGGTCCTGGCGAACGGGTCGGGGGTCGCCGCTGTAGTGTGCGTAGGCGCCCCGACCGACGAAGATTTGCTCTCCGGTCTGCGATCCCTGGGCGAAGCGAACATACGGCCGCTTTATGCGGGGAACACCTCGATCGGCCTGCTCTTCGCCGTCGCCGAGAGCAAGGCTGAGGGCGCTCTATGCGCCTTGCACGCGGCGTTGATCCCGGCGGGAGCCTCAGCGGAGATGGAGGAGGTCGCTTGAAACGCGTCGAGATCGTGCAGCTCGGCCTGGGCTACGTTGGCAGGGCTGTTGCCCAGATCATCATAGAGGAGCGGAAGCGTTGGCGTGAGGAGCGAGACCTCGACCTCCACTACCGCGCCGTCGCCGATACCTCAGGGGCTCTGGTCGGCGAAGAGTTGCTGCCCCAGGCGATACGCCTCAAGGAGGATGGCGGCAAGCTCTCCACTCTGGGCGCTGAGCCCGTAGAGGAGGTACTCCGTTCCGAGCCCGAGCCGGGGACGACGCGGGTGGTCGTGGACCTTGCGGTGCACGGCGGGACCCTGGATCTCGACCTGCTCGGGGTGCGAAACGGGTCTTACCTGATTCTCTCCAACAAGGGACCACTCTCCGGGAGCACCGTCGAGACAAGGGAGTTGCTGCGCCTGGCGGGAGACAGGCTCTGGTGCGAGGCGACCGTCGGTGCCGGGATGCCCGTTATCTCGACCCTGGACATGCTCATGGATACCGGCGACGAAGTTCTGGAGATACGGGCGAGTCCGAGCGGGACCCTCAACTACATCATGAGCGCCGTCGAGGGGGGACAATCCTTCTCCGAGGCCGTAAAAGAGGCCGTGGACCTGCACTACGCCGAACCGGACCCCCGCGACGACCTCTCGGGGCTCGACGTGGCGCGCAAGGCCATAATCCTCGCCCGCATAATGGGCAAGCAGATAGAGCCCGAGGAGATCGCTTACGAGTCCCTCGTCCCCGAAGGTTTAGAAGAGGTTCCCCTGAAAGAGCTGATGGAACGGCTGCCGCAGGCAGACGCCGAGTTCGCCGAGAGGATGAACTCCGTGGAGGAGAATCACATGCTCCGGTACCTGGCTCGCATCCCCAAAGACGGACCCGTGGAGGTTGGGTTGACGGAGGCGGCGGTCGAGAGCCCGTTCGGGCCCATAAACGGTCCTGAGAACGTCTTCGAGTTTCGAACCCGCCGCTACTCGGACGTTACGCTTACAGTCTCGGGCCCGGGCGCGGGGCCTCATCGCACCGCGAGCGGGGTCGTCGCAGATCTGCTTGATATAGTACGTAAGGCGGTAGGAGAAGATAGTACGGAGGACTCTTAGCATGGCTCACGGATATACGGTAGCGGTAGTAGGCGCGGGGCTCGTCGGTGAGCGGCTAGTCGCGGAGCTGAGAAAAAGAGACTTCCCGCTAGGGGAACTGCGCGTGCTGGCCCGTAGCGCTCGCAGATCCGTGCTTGCCGGGGAGACCTTTGAGGTAGGCGTCGCTGAGCCCGACGCGTTCGAAGGGGTGGACTACGCGTTCTTCGCGGGGACCGAGGGAGAGAAGGGGGCGGCGGTGCAGCTTGCCGCGGAGGCGAACGCGCGCGGCGCCGTCGTCATAGACAACGGGAGCGACTTCCGGCTCAATTCGGAGGTGCCGCTCGTGGTGCCGGAGGTTAACGCAGAGGCGTTGGAGGGACATAAGGGCATCATCGCCAACCCGAACTGCTCGACGATACAGATGGTCGTCTCGCTAGCCCCGATAGCGCGCGAGTTCGGGATCAGCAAGGTCGTAGTCTCGACGTACCAGGCGGTCTCGGGCTCCGGGCGCGGCGGGGTGGAGGCGCTCGAAAACGGCCGGGAGGACGTCTACCCGAAGGCCATCGCGGGGAACGCGATCCCGCTGATCGGGGGCGTGGGGGAGGATGGATACACGACCGAAGAGACGAAGATGCGGGAGGAGTCACGCAAGATCCTCTCGCTCCCCGACCTCCCGGTCTTCGCTACCGCCGTCCGCATCCCCGTCCACACGGGCCACTCCGAGAGCGTCTACGTCGAGACCGACAGAGACGCGGACCTCCTCGAGGTGCTTGAAACGTTGCGCTCAGCGCCCGGCGTCTCCTTCTCCGGTGACGCGGCCGACTTTCCGACGCCCCTGGAGGCGGCGGGCGAGCCCGGGACCTTTGTGGGGAGGGTGCGCGTGGAGGGGAACGCGATCTCCTACTGGTGCGTGGCCGATAACCTGCTCAAGGGCGCGGCGACGAACGCGGTCCAGATCGCAGAATCTCTCGTAGGCGTGAGGGTCTAGAGTCTCGACAGCCAGGATGCCGGAGATTGGGCTGCGTACCGCCACCGAGCGCGACGTACCCCTGATCCTCTCTTTTGTCAGGGAACTTGCGGAGTACGAACGCCTCTCGCACGAGGTAGTAGCCACCGAGGAGTTACTGCGGGCGTCGCTATTCGGGGAGAGGCCAGCGGCCGAGGTGGTGATAGGGAACTACGGCGACGAACCCGCAGGCTTCGCCCTTTTCTTCCACAACTTCTCCACTTTCTTGGGGAGGCCCGGGATCTACCTGGAAGACCTCTACGTAACGCCGAGTCTCCGCGGCAGGGGTGTAGGCCGCGCCATGCTCGCATACCTCGCAAAGCTGGCTAAAAAACGTGACTGCGGGCGGCTGGAATGGAGCGTCCTAGACTGGAACGCGCCCGCGATAAAGCTCTATAAGAGTATCGGCGCGACCCCTATGGACGACTGGACGGTCTTCCGCGTGACCGAAGAGACCCTGCACGGGCTCGCGGACGAGGGGTGAAGGATCCTCTGACTTGTGCGGCATGGACAACTCGTTAAACTTAAGTACGGGCAAAGGCGGCACGGAGGAGGATTCTAGTGGGAGAGAAGAGGCACGGCTTCTTTGAGAGGCTTTTCAGTGGAGCCCATAACTCGGGGCGAGAGAAGAAGGTCCTAGAGTACATTATCCACCGCATCGGCGACGGGGCGCACCTGAGGGAAGTGCTCGGGGAGGAGTACGTCCGCCGCAACGCCTCACCGGACGAGGTCGAGCAGATCCTCGAGAACCCCAAACTGGTAGAGGCTGCTCATGAGCAGATGCGTAACGACTTCGCCTCAGGCGAGCTCGATCCCAAACGGCCCCCGAGTAGCGCCAGGTAGTCGAGTCGGCATCCTCCGGGGTTGTATAATCCTCGGGAGTAGCTACCCGTTACATACGCTTCTGGAGGCCCGATGCCGATTTACGAGTACAAGTGCGAGAACGGTCACGTCTTTGACGTGCTGCAAAAGATGTCCGACAATCCTCTTACGGAATGTCGCGAGTGCGGCGCGTCCGTAAGAAAAGTTCTCCAACCCGTGGGCATCTCCTTTAAGGGTTCTGGCTTCTACTCGACCGATTACAACAGCAAGGCGGGGCCCAAGAGCGAGCCGAAGGAAGCTGCCGCTGCCTCGACCACAGGAGACTCCTCCAACGGCAGCTCATCTGGTTCATCCTCCGAGAAGAAACCGGAGAAGGCGTCGACCGGAGCAAAGAAGGAAGACTAGCAACGTCTATGCCCCCGCCTCACGAAGGGAGCGCGCAGGCCCCGCCTCGGCAAGCCTGGCTGGTGCTAGTCGCGACCTTCTTCTTGGTGCTCGCGGCGGCGGTCGTCTCGACAGGGCTCGTCGTTTACACTGCCTGGCGTCACGATCTCGAAGACGGGCTCTTCAGCCTCCTCTTCGCCGTCCTGAGCGCTCGGGCCGTCCTCTCTTGGCGTCTGTGGCACCATAGTCTTCAATCGTCGGCTTCCAGATGCCGGGGAGACCGCGAGACCCGAAAGCCGTCGGACAAAACGGTAAGATAAGCCTAAAGCTACACGCTTCACACGAATCTCCGCCGACTTCCGTGAGCAGTACAAGGGCGCCGAGCTACAACCGTCCAAGCTGTTAGCTGCTGCCTGAAAACTCCTGCAAATACTACCTCAATCTTAGGTACAGCTTGACCTAGACAGCGCTCGCGCCGATTCCGTATAGTGCCCGCTGTCCAGGATGGATGGGGAGAACAGGCAGCGGCGGGGCTCTTGGGTCCCGCCGGCCATTCCAAAGCCGGTAGAGATAGGGGAGGAGCGGATTGACGGTAACGCCTTTCGCGCACTTGCACTGCCATTCGGAGTACTCGATGCTCGACGGGGCGAGTCGTATCAGGGATTTGATCTCCTTCGCCAAAGACCAGAACATGCCCGGACTAGCACTCACCGACCACGGTGTGATGTACGGTTCGGTCAAGTTCTATCAGGAGGCCAAGAAGGCGGGTATAAAGCCCTTGTTGGGCTGCGAGGTCTACGTCACCGCCGACCGCCGCGACCGGAGCCGGGCGAAGTACTACCACCTCACCCTCCTCGCCCGCACCGCCGAGGGCTACAAGAACCTCATGAAGCTCTCCACCTGCGGGTTCCTCGAAGGCTTCTACTATAAGCCGCGGGTGGATATGGAGATGCTCCGCAAGCACGGCAAGGGCATCATCTGCCTCTCCGGTTGCCTCTCCGCCGAGGTCCCGACCCGTATCCTCGAAGGCCGCATGGATGAGGCACGCAAGCTGCTCATGCAGTACGGCGAGGTCTTCGACGCGGTCTTTCTCGAGATGCAGGACCACGGCCTCCCCGAGCAGAGGCGCGTGAACGAAGGTCTCCTGAAGCTGCACAAAGATACCCAGATACCGCTCGTCGCGACAAACGACTCACACTATACGGCGCGCACCGACGCAAAGATGCACGACGTGCTGCTGTGCATCGGAACCGGCAAGTTCTACAACGACCCGAACCGGATGAAGTTCACCGGCGAGGAGTTCTATGTGAAGCCGGTAGACGAGATGGAGAGAATATTCCCGGACCACCCGGAGGCTCTCGAGAACACTCTAAAGGTCGTGGAGATGGTCGAGGACCCGGGGATAGAGCTTGGCAAGACACGGTTGCCGAACTTCCCGAAGCCCCAAGGGTATACCGCCGACGACTACCTGCGGGAGCGTTGCGAGGAGGGGTTGAAGAAGCGGTATGGGACGCGGGCGGCGTCGCCGGAGGTGAGGAGACGGCTCGACTTCGAGCTTTCGACCATCGGGAAGATGGGCTTCGCGGACTACTTCCTCATCGTGTGGGACTTCGTCAGGTACGCTAAGGATCAGAAGATAGCAGTCGGGCCGGGGCGCGGGTCTGCGGCAGGCTCCATCGTCGCTTACGCGCTCGGGATCACGGACCTCGACCCGTTGGAGTACTCATTGCTCTTCGAGCGGTTCCTGAACCCGGACCGGATCAACATGCCGGATGTGGACATAGACTTCTCGGTCTCGGGGCGGAGCGAGGTGATGAGGTACGTTACAGAGAAGTACGGCGGGCACGAGCACGTAGCCCAGATCATCACCTTCGGTACGCTCGGCGCGCGCGCGGCGATACGGGACTCGGGCCGCGTCTTCCAATACCCTTATGACGCTACGGACAAGCTCGCCAAGTTCATCCCCGACAAGCCGGTTGGGACCACGTTGAGGGACATACTCAAGCAAGAAGATGGCTCCTACACACCGGCGGAGAAGCATCCGGGGGCGGCGCGGGAGATGCTGCAGCTCGTCGAGGGGAACGCGGATGCCAAGAAGATCCTTGACACAGCCTTTGAGATAGAGGGCTTCGCCCGCCACGCCGGGACGCACGCCGCGGGCGTGGTCATCTCCGAGGAGCCTCTGACCGACATCGTGCCGCTACAGCGCATCGCCAAAGACGAGAACTCTGTAATGGTCCAGCATCCGATGAGCGACGTCGAAGCTCTAGGGCTCTTGAAGGTGGACTTCCTGGGGCTGCGGAACCTCGACGTGATCGAGGAGACCCTCGAAACCATTCGCCAGTCCACCGGCGAGGATTTGGATATCCAGAAGATACCGCTCGACGACGCGGAGACGCTGAAGCTCTTCTCGCGGGGCGACACGTTCGGGGTCTTCCAGTTCGAGTCTGGCGGAATGCAGCGGATGCTTCAGGAGGTCAGGCCCGACCGCTTCGATGACCTCGTGGCGCTCAACGCCCTTTACCGCCCCGGCCCGATGGATTACATCCCCATCTTCAAACGCGGCAAGCACAACCCGGAGAGCGTCAAGTACTCTGACCCGCGCCTCAAGCCTATCCTGGAGCCGACTTACGGGGTCGCCGCCTATCAAGAGCAGCTCATGGAGATCTCTAAATCCTTAGGTGGCTTCACCCCCGGCGAGGCCGACACTCTGCGGAAGGCGATCGGCAAAAAGAACGCGAAGCTCCTCGCGACGCTCAAGGATAAGTTTACCGAGGGGTGTGCCGCGAGCGAGGTCGCCCCCGAGGTCGCCGAAGAGCTGTGGAACTGGATGGAGAAGGCGGGAGGCTACTCGTTCAACAAGAGCCACTCGGCCTGCTACTCCCTGCTCGCGTTCCAGACCGCGTACCTGAAGACGCACTACCCGGAGGCGTACATGGCCGCGCTCATGAGCAGCGTCATGAACACCAAGGACCGGGTGCCGCAATACGTCGCCGAAGCCAGGGCGATGAGTATAGAGGTGCTGCCGCCGGACGTAAACGAGAGCGGGCACCGCTTCACCGTCATCGGCCACACTATCCGGTTCGGGCTCTCGGCGGTAAAGAACGTCGGCGGTAACTTCGTCGAGGCAATCATCGCGGCCAGGGAGGAGGACGGCCCGTTCGAGGACCTCTTCGACCTGTGCGCGCGGGTGGACTGCAAGACCTATAACAAGCGCACCATCGAGTCGCTCATAAAGTGCGGCGCCTTCGACTCGCTGGGCCACTCGCGGGCAGCCCTACTAGAGGTCCATGAGAAGGCCGTCGAGCTCGCTCTCGCAGGCTCCAAAGAAGAAGACGAAGACCAGTTCTGCATGTTCGGGACCGAGGAACTGGCGGAGCTCGCGCCGCCCAAGCCCCAGATCCCCGCGGTCGAGGATGACAAGCGCGGAACTCTCGAATGGGAGAAGGAGACCCTGGGCCTCTACGTCTCCGACCACCCGTTGCGGCCCGTACTGCACAAGCTAAAGAAGCACGCCGATACAACCGTTTCGGAGCTGGACGGATGCCGCGACGGGGCGGTCGTGTGGGTCGGGGGGCTCGCCACCTCTGTTCGGAGCAACACGACGCGCAAGGGCGACATGATGGCCGTGCTCCAACTCGACGACACGCGCGGCCTTGCTGAGATCATGGTCTTCCCCAGGGTCTACGCCAAGTGCGCAGAGTGCGTCCGCGAAGACGCCATCCTAAAGGTCAAGGGCCGCGTCGAACGTAAAGAAGGCGTCCCGCGCATCGTCGCCCTGGAGATCGAGGAGCTAGACCTGAAGCCAGGCCTCGACCCCGTCTACCTCGATGCCTCCGCTTTGGTCGGCATCCCGCGCTCGCTCGCCAGAGAAGCCTTTGAGACGATAAAGCGCCATCCCGGCGGCAGCCCGCTCGTCCTTGTCGCTGAAGACGGCATTCCCGACGAGATTATTTGCACCGTAGATGATTCCTCGGACCTGCACGCCGAGCTAAAGCAGCTTCTCGGGCCACGCTGCATAAGCGCCGTGCGCAGAGCCAGCGAGCCTGAGTTGGAGCGCGTCTCCTAAAGCTAGCGAAGTTAGTTTGAGTCTAATTAGTAGATTGGACGAGCAGTAAAACAGCTACACGACATCGCGCTCGTATTCGATAACTAACCACGCAGAACCTCTGCTGGACTACAACAAGAAGACTCTGGTGCTATACGAAGCGCAGCGCCCCAGAGTTCGATCGTACTCTAACTCGTTCTTGAGAAAGGCTGGCTAGCCTCAGCAGCCCTGCGTTGTCTCCTTTGCAGTCCAGCGCCCCCGATATCGGGGGCGCTGAAGGTGGGATTCGAGTTTGTCAGAAGCGGTGCCGGCTAGTAGGGGCGCGCTATGCCTACCGGCTCACCGGCATACTCCATCGGGGTCTCCGTGACGGTCCCCGTGAGCGCGTTGGCGTTGAGTAGCATACCGTTGCCCGCGTACATGGTTGCCCAGTCCGGGTAGATCACTATGTCGCCGGGCTGCAGATTCTCGGGGGCGACAGGGGCGTACCTGCTCAGGTACTCCTCCGGTATCCAGGGCGCGTTGGCGTCGACGCCGGTGGTACGCAGGATGTAGCGCATCAAGCCGCTGCAACTGAAGGCGTCTGGACCATCCATACCGTACACGAACGGTGCGCCCAACTGCGCCTCCCCTACGCTTACTGCCTCACCTCCCGTTACTCCTCCTAACTGAGCGTTCGAGGCCACGGCTAGCGAGAGGACGAGAACAACAACAATACCTACAAGCATCTTCGGTCTAACCCTCAAAGACATACGTCCGGGCTCCTTCTGAATTGAATGTCGCATTTCTATCAAGGGATCCGAACGATCCCCCCTCCAACGGCTCGGCACCTTAGGGAAGGCGCCCGCAGCGCGCAACCCCTCTGCCCTCGCCCAACGAACCCCAGTATCGAGAACTTAGCTTAGGTATGAGACATGCTCGCATATTCGCTGAAACGTTTTCTTGATAAGAATTAACATTTGCAATACGAGCGCAAGCTTTGCTTGGTACGACCGGCGCTTTCGAAGAAGGCTGAGTGGCACGGGTTGAGCCATGGGGCGCATCATGTTCCACGCCGCTGTAGCTTGCGCGAGAGGAGGAGATAGGCTTGCGAGAGGTTCGATCGACGG
>DASQMR010000251.1:0-8039 GCA_035645375.1 Rubrobacteraceae bacterium | reverse complement strand
GACCGTGGTGCGCGCGCTCGAAACCGTGACCGATCCCGGCGGCATCACGCACCCCGGCGAAGGTTGGACGAGCCTTGTCATCACCCCTGAGCGAAGCGTCAGGACCGTGGACGCGATGCTCACCGGCCTGCACGAGCCTCGCTCCACCCACCTTGCGATGCTCGAAACACTGGCTGGGCATGCCCCGAGAGGGAGCGGGCAGGAGCACCTCAAGGTTGCTTACGCCGAGGCGCTAAGAGAAGGCTACCTCTGGCACGAGTTCGGTGACCTGCACCTGATCCTGCCGTAGAGCCTATCTTCGCGAAGCAAGCTTCGTTCCCGGAGACTCCCGCCCGGAACTCGGACGCAAGCCGACCGTCAGATGATGGTCGGCTATAGGGAGATGAGCCCGTGGCGCGCGCCGAGGCTCAACGCTTCGGTACGGTTCGACGCGCCCAGCTTCGCGTAGACGCTGGAGACGTGGAACTTGACCGTATGTTCACTGATGCTCAGCTCACGGCCGATCCTCTTGTTCGAGAGCCCACGCCCCAACAGATCCAGGACCTCACGCTCGCGCGCGGTCAGGGGCTCATCCAGCTCCTCCAGCGCCATGTTCCCGCCGAGAAGCCGTTCGGCCATGGTCCGGGTAAAAAGAACGAGCCCCCGGGCGACCGAGGCGACCGCAGCCGAGAGTTCCTCGGCCGAAGCATCTGGAGTCACGATACCCCATCCGGATGCTGCGAGCGAGCGTAGTATAGGTACGGAGCGATCGTCGTGAGAGAGAAGCAGAATAGCCTGCGCACCATTCTCGGCATCAGCTTCTTCGAGCGCCTCATCACCAGCTACCACAACGATGTCGGCCGCCAGGGTCTCGGGGCCGGCGAACGAGCCTGCCTCGCCCACCACGAACATGCCGGTTCCGTCGTCCTCCAGCATCGCCCGTAGCCCCGCACGCTCTACCGGCGCCGGGGCCACGATGAAGACCTTCGTGCCGTCGCCGCTCACACGCCTATGCGCTCCGGGCCTGAGAACTTCCAAGGTCAACCTCTACCTCCCGTAATTCCCCGCCGCGCATCAAGCGCAGACGTACGGTAGCCTCGGTAGATCGCGCGAGAGCGTCACCCAGGGAGGCAGCATCTTCGAGCGCCGCACCGGCCGCGTCTAGCAGCACGTCGCCGACGAGGAGGCCGACCCGTTCGGCGAGACTACGAGATTCGACGCCAGAGACCAGGAGTCCCGCCTTTTGCCCCGCCGCCTCCAGGAGCGAAGCGGGTAACATGAGCCCTTGCACCCGAACGCCCAGGCGGGGACGCGGGGTAGTCCTGAGGCCGCCGGAGGCCCAGGCGCCGGCGGTGTTGATCGGGATAGCTAGGGAGAGGCCGCCAAGGATCGTGGAGTTCACCCCGATCACTTCGCCCCGGGCGTTCACGAGCGGTCCGCCAGAGTTACCGGGAGCCAGGTAGACATCGGTGTGTACGTAGCGCGCCCGGCCAAACGATCCCCCCCCGGCCCCGAGACCGCTCACTATTCCGGCGGTCACCGCTCCACGCCGTCCCCACGGATTTCCGACGGCGAAGGCTAGCTCCCCGATGCGCAGAGAGTCGGAATCTCCGAGCCGGGGCAGAGGCAGGTCATACGGAGCGCCCCGTAGACGGAGCATCGCGAGGTCCAGCCCGCGGCTGCTCTCCTCGACCTCGGCGAAGAATGAGCGGTCGTCCGCCAGGACCACCTCTATCCTTCTAGAGCCTGCGATGACGTGGTAGTTGGTGATCACCGAGCCGTGCGGGGACCAGAGGAACCCGGTCCCCGCTCCGCGCCCTCTCCTGCTCCGCGTCCTTCCGCTATGTATCTGCACGACGCCAGGGAGCACATCCTCGACTATCCTCGCAGCCGCCTGCTCCAGAAGCTTGATTTCGAAGCTCATATCCCGCGCCTAACCACGCTCGCCGACGATCACGCGTAGCGTCTGGAGTTTTCCTCCGCGAGCCACGCCCACAAGTACCTCGCGCCCGACCCTGTCGTCCGTGAGCAACGCCTGTAGCTCGTCGGTGTCCGCTATGGGAGTACCGTCCAGCGAGACGAGGATGTCGCCCACTAGTATCCCGCTCTTCCCCGCAGGACTTCTATCCTCGACCCCGACTACGAGCAGGCCGCCCGCTTGTTTCTCAGGCCCGGAGCGCTGAGCGGCCGGCAGACGGACAGGCTGGCTGAGGATGCCGAGGTATCCACGCTTGAGCGAACCGTGCTCCGAGAGGGTTCCGGCGACGCGCCAGGCTACCTCTGAGGGCACGGCCAACACCACGCCTCGGGACAACCCTAGCGTCGTGACCCCGACGACCGTGCCACCGGCGTCTATCAGCGGTCCACCTGAGAACCCGGGGTAGGGCGTCGCGTCGGTCTGGATGTACCTCTCCAGCATCGTGCCCCGCCCGGTGCGCAACCGTCCGCCGACAACGCTCACGATGCCAAAGCTCGCCCTCACCCCCTCGCGGGAAGGACGGGCGACGGCGAGCGAGATCTGCCCGACACGCGCCTCCCCAGCCGCCGTCTCCGCCACAGGAACATCTAGCCCGGAAGCCTCCAGAACCGCCAGATCCGTAGAAGGGTCTCGTCCGGCGAAGCGCGCCTCCAGACTCTGGCCGTCGTGGGCTACGACCGAAAGGTCTTCCTCTCGCTCGACTACGTGGCTGGCGGTTAGCACCTTACCGGAAGCATAGACTATGCCGCTCGCCGAACGGCGTCGCCGTCCGCTTACCTGCACCACCGAGAGTCCAACCCTCTCTACCGCGTCGGCCATCGCGTTCGAGAGCGCGTTCAACGCGCTCGTATCGCCGGTCCGGTCTTTCATAACTTCCTCCTGATCTCGCTATACCCGAAGTGAATGTACACCCGGTAACGAGCACCGGCATCACCCGTTCGGCTAGTTTTCGACCTGGAGGAACAGGTAGGCCAAGAGGTGGAGCGGCATCGGGCCAAGGCCGGCCCGTAGAGCGAAAGGAGACCAGGGCAAGCGTCTTACACCAGATCGACTCGCACCGGTTGCCTCTACTCTATGCGCCGGCTCAGTTCCCGCGCGAGCCGCCCTGAATCGCCGACCGCGAGGTGAAGGATACGGGCCGGCTCGCTCTCCTTGAGAAAGCCGTTTATGGTGCGCGGGGTTTGGAGATGCAGAGTAACGTCGGTCTTGCCGCCCGCAGCCAGATAGAGGGTGTCTTCTTCGGGGGCGTACTCCAGCCCGTCCCCGAAGCTCGGGGCTTTACGAATCCCCTTCGACATGTTCTGAATCTCTTTGTACGGGGCAAACCTTGCCACGATCGCGCCGTAGCTGAGACTCAGCCCCTTCTCTTCCAGCCGGTGTGGCAGGGTCACGGGGGAGGCGTAGAGGCCTAGCAGCCAGAGGAGCGCATATATCTCCAGGACGAGAAGGGCCCACTTCAACCATTCCCAGGGAGAGAACGCGTAGGCAAGTAGGTGTACGACGACCAGTTCCATCGGGGCCGCAGCCATCAACAGCGGCATAATTTCACGCAGCGTGGACCGTTAGTGGTAGACGAACTCGTTGTCTGCGAGCCCCGGCCGCCGGAAGGTCCAACGAAACAGAGCGACGAGAAGCTTGGGTTCGTTTACCGCAAGCCGCGCCATCATCCGGGGTAGAACGAGAGCGAGGCCATCCTCGAGTGCGGCCCAGACGCCGAGACCTTCCCTACGCCCACTCCGGTAGCGGCGAAGTACGAGCAAGAGGTTTCCGATCCCTACCACCAACAACAGAGCTTCCAACCCCGCCACGACGAGTACGGCTTCTCTCAAGTTTATAACGCCTGACCAAACAAGAAAGACCGCCGCCGCTACCAGAGCGAGCAAGAGCAGCTTCAGCGCGCGTTCGATGATAAGGCTCCTCCCTTCAACGTAGGACCCTGATCCGGCTCCTTGCTCCGCCTCTTCTGCTTTAAAGAGGGGTCTACCTCATACTAATGAGCCGAGTCGCGTAGGCTCGACTCGTCCGCCCATACGGGTAGAACCTCGGGCACTACGAGCGCTCCCAAGAGCACCCACTAGAATACGTCTGGTTGTCGGTACTCTCGTCTAACCGCTTCTCCGCCGCCGGGTTGAGTTACACGAAGCCGATCCGACCCGGACGCCTCCGAGCAACGGAACGTGGTTCTCTACTGCTCCGCGCGAAGATGGGATGCCTTAGCCTCTTAGAGAACGAAGGCGAGCAGTAGTGCGAAGACGAGACCGTAGAGGGCGAACGCCTCTACCAGCCCTATCCCCAAGAACATCAAAGTCCTCGTCTGCTCAAAGGCCTCCGGCTGACGGTGAATGCTCGCTATGGTCTGTCCTATGAGGTAGCCCATCCCCGCTCCGGGTCCTATGACCGCAGCTCCTGCGGCTACGCCGACCCCTAGCAGCTTGAGCCCTTCCTGAGCATCACCTGTTGCTTGAAGTAACGCCATCGTCTCCACCATCTCTACCGCTCCTCTCTTGTATTCCTCAAACGGCCTTTGGGTTTATCCGGGTTCGTTGTAGCGTCCAGGCTGTGTCCTTCCTCCGAGTCCATCGTAAGCAGTTCGTCGGCGAGTAGTAAGCCCTGCTCGATCATCTCCCGGGCGCGTCGGGGGTTCTTCTCTACCTCCATGCTCTGCTGAGCCTGCCGATACAGGGCAAACACCTCGGCCGCTACCGCCTCCTCCCTGTCGGAGGATGCCGGCCACGAGTACAACGCAACGACTCTGGAGGCGAGCTGGGGAATACCGGCGGATGCGAGAGCCGCGAGCCTCTCGCGCCGCTTTCGCTCCTCGATCCAGCGGTAACTCCACAGGCAGACGAAGAGAGAGATCACCGCCCAGACCAAGAGAAGAACTCCTCCGACCGCGCCGGGGATCATGCCAAGCATCGTAAGCGCCGCCAGCCCGCCCCAACCGGCGTGCCCAGGCCCGAGTAGCAGGATCAGGGCAAGCGCATCGCCGCGGAGCAGAGCGAGCAGCCCCGACCTTCCCTCCCTCACGGTCACGCCGCCCCGCGCCTCATCCAACATCGTAACCCCCGTCATGTCATCCCTCTCCCAGACCTCTGCCGGCTTGCCCATATCGGAAGAGCCCCGTAAGCAGCACTAAAACGTACGCCCACAGAAGCAACGCCCCGAAGTAAGGAGCCGCCGCCAGCTGCATGTTTGGATAGAACACCCCGAAGAACGCGAAGGCGAGAACGTCGAGCAGCATTCCCGGCAGCACCGCGCAAGCCGCCGCCAGCAGACAGTCACGCCCGTCGAGCCCCTTACTCGCATACAGTAGATGCATAAACGCCGCGATCCCGGGGACCGTTAGAAGACACACGACAGCTAAACGTAACTCACCACCCGGCACCAGAACGAACTGGCCAAAGAGCCTGAAGACTACTGTGGCCGCAAGCCAGATCAGAAAACCCCACGCGAAGAAGAACCGTGCAACTCCCCTCTCCCCACGCTCCCCGAGTCCCCTGTTCGAGCACTCGCTCACCATCCCGGCCTCCTTCCCTGGGTTATTTACGCTGTATGTTTACAGCGTAAGTTTATCCAACGTGGTGTAAGCTGTCAAGGTGGTTATGGGCAGGAATTTCGAGGGTGTAGGGTGCTGGCTGCAGGGCGGTGATTGATGAGCGCATCTGGGCGTAGACCGCTCAGTAGGCGACGTATCCTGGAGGCTGCATTGAGGCTCGCGGACCGCGAGGGGCTGGAGGCTCTGAGCATGAGAAGGTTAGGGGCTGAACTCGGAGTGGAGGCGATGTCGATTTATAACCATGTACCAAACAAGGAGGCGCTCCTAGATGGCGTCGTCGAAGTCTTGTTTACCGAGATGAAAGTCTCTTTGGATGGCAAGAATAGTTGGGAGGATAGGGTGCGTGAAGTGTTCCGGTCCTTCAGGGGGCTCGCCCACACCCACCCCCAGATCTTCCCACTCTTTGCCGTCCGTCCGTCCAACGCCTCGAAGGTGGTGAGGGTGCTACCCGTCTTCCTCGACGCGTTGCGCGGGAGCGGGGTCGACGTGAGGACATCTTTACGCGCCTTTCGGACGCTTTCAAGCTATACCATCGGATACGCGCTCGCAGAGATCCGGGGCTTCGTCCTGGAGGAAGCGCGAGGACAATACCGTGCCCTCCCTGGCTACGGAGACAATGCCGCAGAGAACGCTCCCCCGCTCGAGGAGGCCGACCGCGACATCGAGTTCGAGTTCGGGCTCGACCTTATCCTCATGGGGCTGCGAGAGCACAGAACGCGTCACTGACCCCGTGCGCCACCAAAGGTGAGGCCCTTCTGGGTGACGCCCCTATAGCAAGCTTACCAGGGCATCTCGATCCTCCTTTTTCGCCCCATACGGCAACCGGCGATCCTTTGGTAGTCGTCTGTAATCGTCAGCCTTTGTTGTGGGCACATAATAGAAGCAGCAGGGTGGCTAAAGTATTTCCCGCGAGGTACCGATAACCTCCGTGACGAACGAAAAGGCAAACCCGCCGCGAGGCGGGGGCGCAAAGCTAGGGGCCTCCGAGAAGAGGCAGCCCAGCTACCGAAACCGGAAGGAGAGAGTAGTGAGAAGGTTCTTCGTTTTCGTGCTCGTCGCAGCGCTGATAGCAGCGATGGGAGCTAGTGTGGCTCAGGCCAAGGGTAAGCCTGCCCCGAAGGCAAGCAGGTGCCGATGGTTGTCTACAGCTTCAAAGGGACCGTGGCTTCGGTGGATGAAGCCACTAACTCCGTGCTGTTGATGTAAATCCGCCTCGCTAGGTGTCATGCGCTCCTGTACGTAGAGTTCGAGCGAGAACTCGGCTCGCCGCCGCATCAGGTCCCGCGTCTCCCTGGAGGCGAGCGCTAGTACACTCGTCGCGGCTGTCCACGCAGCTTCCATCGACGATCCGGCATCCTCCTCGTGCTCGGCGTCGATACGCTGCTGGGCACGCTCCATTATGTGCCGGCACCCATCCATCCTGCTCTCGGCTTCGCGCAGCTCCGATTCGGCGCCCTCCGCGCCAAGAGCGCCGGTGGCCCGTCTGCTGTATACCTCAGCCCTTAGGGAGTCCACCTCGGGGGCGAGTTCGGCCAACCGCTCACCCGCGAGCCTGTAGATCTCGACGAGCGGTAAGGGGCTGACCATACTCGGTACTCTGAGTGTATTGTCGCTCACTTTGGGCAACCTCCTTGTCTACTGGCGCTCATCCCGTATGACCTTCTTACTGTCCAGACGGTTGCATCCGCCTCAGCTATCGCTATTTTTCCTGTTTTGGAGCAGCTTATTCTCAGGACCCCCTGTCCTAGCAAGGTCGGGTGAAAAAGAGACGCGCCCTTAGACACATACCTTTACTATGCTAGTATCTGCACGTTCGTTTATAGGCTGAACGACCTATCTTTATCCACGCGCCATCAGAAAACAGTGGTTGTCTGGAGCTTCGGTACTTTTCTGTAAGGCGAAACCTTTGCTAGTAGCTTCTCGTACTATTAGGTAGACCGGGCTGGCACCAGTTACCCCCCTCCTAAAAGTCCAGCCCGGCTCTTCTCCACGTCAGATCGCTGAAGTACAACAGCTTCGCCCCTTCGCGTCCTAGTCAAACATCGCATCCACTTCGACTAAGAGCACGCCAAAGACTAGTTCAAGCATCAAGAGGATCAGGACCAGCACTATCGCCGCCCGCAAGAACCGCAGGAGCGCAACCGCCGTGTTCTTTAGGCGCCTCATCCCAGGCACTGTACCAAAGCCCTAAGATCATTGTAGGGCCTCCGAGGATGAACATTGGTTACTTTGTGGATCCTACTCAGAGGACCGTGAGACTCCCTCCACGGATGTCTCAGCACGGCGACGCAGAAGAGAAGCCGAGCCGCCCAAACTCCTCCTCGAACTCGCGGGCGAGCGAGGATGTGCTTCTCTCGTCGGCGCGCCGAGATTAGGTGCGAGTACGTAGCTATCGATGTCCTTGTCGACTCAGCTTCTCTCCCCTACTGGAGAACCCAGGATCGTCGTGATTCCCTTTCCGGCGAACCGGCGCCCCACCTTGCGCCGGATGATCCTGTTGGCTCAGCCGAGCAGCATGACACATCC
>DASQMR010000250.1:0-41292 GCA_035645375.1 Rubrobacteraceae bacterium | reverse complement strand
CACCGCTTTCACTACGCGATGCACCGTATCGTCGTCGCCGCTCGCGCCGCGGACCTGCGGGCTATAGACGGTCCCGTCGCCGACTACCAGGACGAAGAAGGCTTGCGTAAGAGCTGCCTAGTCGCCCGTTCTTTGGGCTTCGACGGCAAGTGGTGCATCCATCCGGAGCAGGTGGAGGCTGTCAACGAGGTGTTCTCGCCGACCGAACGAGAGCTGGAGTGGGCCAAGAAGGTAGTCTCCGCCTACGAGGAGACAAACGCCGCCGGGAGCGGTTCCATAAGCGTGGACGGGCAGATGGTTGACGCCGCCTCCATAAAGATGGCGCAGAACGCCCTCGATCTCGCCTAAGAGGCGGAGGTGCATCAGGAGAGCAAGCCGGACGGACCGGCAAGCCGAAGAAAGCTTGAAGGTATGTAGAGCTCGCGCTATGGGAGAGGCCGGGGTTGAAGCGAGGGGTTCTAGGACGGTTGTTAGGTTATCGATAGCGCACCGTCACGAGTGGAACCGGGCTTTAGCGAGCTAGAGTGCCTGGCTGGCGGAGAAGCTATGCCTATGTGTCAGAACCCACGATGGGAGGAACGTGCACAGAACGATCGAGATCACATCGCCTCCGTCCTACACGGATTCGTTGCTCCACGAGTTGGAAGAGTTGGAGCACGTGATCAACCTGTCAGTCGTGCGCGGGGCGTCGGTCAAACCGCCGGGCGACGTGGTAACGGTACACGTGTTGAACCGTGGAGCCGATCAAGTAATGAGGCTCGCCGACGCGGCACGCAAGCGGGGACAGGTCTCGGTCTCGACCTCCGAGCTGTCGAGCATAGTAGACCCCGAGCACGAGCGGATGGTGGCCAACGACGTCGACGAGGCGCTTTGGGAGGAGGCGGAGACGGGGCTGCGCCACCAGAGCCAGATAACGGCGAACTACCTGGTCTTGATGGCTCTCGGCGGCGCGGTCGCTGCCACCGGCCTGATAGTGGAGTCGACGTCTCAGGCTATCTCGGTAATCGCTGCCGCGATCATCGCGCCCGGGTTTGACCCGCTCGCCAAGATTCCGATTGGCCTGGCGTTGAGACGCTGGGACGTGGCCAGGAGCGGCCTGACGTCGGCGGCCGCTGGTTATCTAATGTTGGTAATCTCCGCTGCTCTGGCATTCCTGGTGCTGCGCTGGGCAGGCGTGGCGACGGCCGGAGAGTTCGTCGGCAACTCCCAGGTACAGGAACTAGCCGATCCCACCCTGCGCGATGTACTCCTGTTCGCTTGCGGAGCCGTGGCGGGCGTGGTGATGATGCTCTCCTACCGACGCTACTTGATCCCCGGGGCGTTGGTAGCGCTGATGATAATAGAGGCCGCCGCCATGATAGGGATGGCGCTTGCGGCCGGTGAGGCGGCGTTGGCGTACCAAGGGGTAGGGCGACTCGGCCTCGACGTCCTGCTGATCATCGTGGGGGGCGTGCTCGTCGTGGCGCTCAAACAAGCCGTCTTCCACCGCCGAGCACCGATGGTGTAGTAGGCTGGCGCTAAAACGGCGGAGATCACGTCGAGAGAGGCTTCCAATACCGATCGCTGGGCGGTGTTCGAAGCTCTTCAATTGTGGGTAAACGAGTTGACTTAAGTAAACGCTGGAAGAAGCTTTCCGGAAGGAGAACTTATGGCGAACCTCGATCCCGAAACCATCGTCAAGGAGGCCAGAACCGTCGCGGTCGTCGGACTCTCCAACGACCCGGAGAAGGCCAGCAACGAGGTCGGCGCTTACCTTATGGAGCAGGGGTATCGCGTCATCCCGGTAAACCCGAAGGAGGATGAAGTGCTCGGGGAGCACGCCTACAACACCGTAGAGCAGATCCCCGAACAAGTTGACGTAGTAGACGTATTTCTCCCGCCTGACAAAACCCCTGATATCGCCGAGGATGCTGTCCGGGCCGGGGTCAAAACGCTGTGGCTCCAGGAAGGTATCGAGAGTTCGGAGGCGCGCCGGATCGCCGAAGAGGGGGGACTCGCCTACATAGAGAACAGGTGTATGCGTAAAACCCATGAGGGGATGCGGTAGAAGCATGCTCGCCTAACTATGATTCCGAGGCTTCTACTCTGAGGTTGTTTGGAGGTTTTGTTCTGACGCGCCGGCGGGAAGACGCCCTGCACGGCGTCGAGGATCTAGAGCAATACATGAACGAGGATCTGGAGCAATACACGAACGATAATACGATCTCCGCACGATAACTAGATACTTGATAGAGACCGCGGTGTTCGAGGTACCGCGCCACGACGTGAAGAGCTGATGCGCTACTTTATATCCTGGAGGGCCTTCTCTTATTCTTCACGGCAGTCTCTCCTGCTCATCCCGACGCTCAAAGTTGAGGCAACTGAGTAGCGTGAGCGGCATGGTGTGACAGAGGTGGAGTATTTCGCTCCCCTCGATCCCCGTCTGCCACCGTTCCATCATCGACAATCAGGTCGCTTGGCATAGAATAGGCCCGCGATATTGAGACACATACGATTTCTTTGGACGGTGCGATGGCTGACGTTACGGTTATAGGAGGCGGGCTCGCGGGGAGCGAGGCGGCTTGGCAGGCTGCTGAGGCGGGTTGCTCGGTCGAGCTGTGGGAGATGCGGCCGGTGAAAGAGACCCCGGCCCACCGCACCGACTCCTTCGCCGAGTTGGTCTGCTCGAACTCGCTCGGAAACACGGCGCTCGAGACGGCTTCGGGGCTTCTGAAGGAGGAGTTGAGGCGTCTGGGGTCTGTGATCTTGCGCTGCGCCGAGGCCAACAGGGTTCCGGCAGGCGGAGCCCTGGGGGTCGCTCGCGAGGACTTCCCCCGGGCCGTCACCGAAACCGTGTATGCCCACCCGAACATAGAGGTGATGCGAGGGGAGGCGACGGAGCTGCCTGAGGGACCCACCGTTATAGCTACCGGTCCCTTGACCTCAGAAGCTCTGGTCAAGAAGATAGAGAAGCTCTCCGGCGAGACGCTCTACTTCTATGACGCGGCCTCCCCGATCCTTCACCGCGAGTCGCTCGACGAGGAGATCATCTATCTCGCCTCCCGCTACGGCAAGGGCGAGGCGGCCTATCTGAACTGCCCGATGAACAGAGAGCAGTACTACGCCTTTGTTGACGCTCTAGCGACCGCGGAGCTCTCCCCCATAAAGAACTTCGAGGAGGATATGTACTTCGAGGGTTGTCTCCCTGTGGAGACCATAGCCCGCCGCGGCGCGGAGACCCTGCGGTTCGGCCCGATGAAGCCGGTCGGGTTGCCGGACCCGAGGACCGGTGAGGAGCCCTACGCCGTCGTGCAGCTGAGGCAGGACGACGCCGAGGGCCTGCTCTTCAACATGGTCGGGTTCCAGACGCGCCTGAAGTGGGGCGAGCAGAGGCGCGTCTTCAAGACCATCCCCGGCCTCGTGAACGCGGACTTCGCCCGCATGGGTGTCATGCATCGCAACACCTACCTCCCCGCAAACCGCATGCTCGAATCCACAATGAAGATAAGGACCGGTGACGAGCCCCTGTTCTTCGCCGGCCAGCTAACCGGCGTGGAGGGTTATACTGAGAGCACCGCGATGGGCCACATCGCCGGGACGAATGCCGCTAGGCTCGCGAAGGGCGAGGCGCCCGTCACGATGCCGCGCGGCACCATGATGGGCGCTTTGGCCCACTACATCACCACCAAGCAGGGCACCCTCCAGCCTATCAACTCCAACTGGGGTCTCGTCCCCGCAGTCCCCAAAAAAGAGAACGGACGCAGGATTCCCAAGCCCGAGCGGAGGCAGCGGCAAGCACAGACAGCTCTCGCTGCGCTCGAAGAATTCCTCGGTGTGAACGTCGGGGTCACCGGTTAAGCTTCCCGTCTTGCGGCCTAGTGCAGGGCGTCTGACTGGTAAGATCGTCGCGGCATTGCGGGGCGTCGGACCGGGCATACGGGCGATGCTTGCGGCCGCTCAAACTCTCCTCCTCGACAGAACGGTCCCCCCGCGGCGCTCTCCGTACATACAAAACGTCTCCACCGATTCGGCGACGATTGTATGGGTGGGTGACGAACCGGAAAGGGGCGTCGTGGAGTACGGGGGGGGGCCGAACCTCGGGAGTGCGGTGGCGGAGGAGTTGGCAAGCAGGCGCCACGCGGTTACGCTGCGCGGCCTCGCTCCTGGTTCGGTTTACCATTACAAAGTGGACGGCGGGGCGACGGGTCGTTTTCGCACCGCCCCCGTTTCCGGTGCCGCTTTCACGTTCGCCGTGATCGGAGACACCGGAAACGGGGGTAAGCATCAGATGGCGGTGGCCGGGTTGCTAGAGCGCGTGAAGCCCGATTTGATCTTGCACACCGGCGACGTCGTCTACCCGAGCGGCGAGGACAAACACTACGACAAGCGTTTCTTCGCCCCTTATCGCGGTGTTATAGGGTCGGTGCCTCTCTTCCCGGTCCTCGGCAACCACGACGTGCAAGAGGATGACGGCGCCGCCTTCTTGAAGAACTTCCACCCGCCGCGCAACAACCCGCGGGGCACCGCTCGCTACTACTCCTTCGACTGGAGTGACGCCCACTTCGTAGCACTGGATAGCGAGCTGTATCACGAGGATATCGGGGGTGACGCCGGGGAGCAGAGGCTCTGGCTGGAGGAGGACCTCTCAGCTACGCGCAAGCCCTGGCGGTTCGCCTTCCTGCACAGGCCCCTCTACAGTTCTTCCAGGCACGGTGGTGATCAGAAGATACGGGCCGACCTCGCGCCTTTGCTCTCCCGCCACGGCGTACACCTCGTCTTCAGCGGCCACGATCACGTCTACGAGCGTACTCTGCCTATGGATGGCGTGACCTATCTCGTCACCGGAGGGGGCGGGAAGCGCCTCTACAAGGCCCGCAACAAGGGGTGGACGGCCGCCTCTGCCTCCGCCCATCATGCCACCTTCGTCCGCGTAACGAGAGAGTCTCTTAACCTAGAAGCGGTGAAGCCCGACGGCACGATACTGGACTGCCTCGACATACGGGCCGACACGAGAGGTACGCCGAGCCTACCCTGATCGTGGCGGCGTTACAACGCGCTGCGGACGGGGCGCTGACCGCTTCTAGGTTACAGTTTCGCTGGAGCTTCCGCCTGTAGCGCGGCTTCGAGGATGGTCTCGACGAGTTCCTCGAATCTCATCCCGGCGGCTTCGGCTGCGAGCGGCAACGTGGAGGTCTCGGTGAAGCCGGGGACGGTGTTCGCATCGAGCACCCATGGGACATCACCGTTAAGGATCATATCTACGCGTCCGAAGCCGGAGCAGCCTAAAGTGCGGAAGGCGGCCAAAGCGGTCTCCTCGGCCCGGTCGGCGGCGCTGGCGGTGATCTCGGCGGGGATGGCGAAGTCGGTGGCGCCAGGGGTGTATTTCGCCTCGAAGTCGTAGGAGCCGTCGCGCGGACGCACCTCGACGAGGTTGAGTACACGCGGTCCCTCACTGGCAGGTTCGAGGATGGGGGCTGTGATCTCCGCGCCGGTTACGTATTTCTCCAGCAGGATCTTCCCGTCATAGCCGAACGCTTCGTAGACGGCCTCTAGCAGCCCTTCTGGTTCCTCGACTTTGGTGAGCCCGAACCCGGAGCCCTGGCGAGCAGGCTTGACGATGAGAGGGTAGCCTAGTGAATCTGCGGCGGGTCTGAGGGCTGCCGCAGCGCCCATCTCGTGCATCGCCCGGCGCAGGAAGGTACGGAAGGGCGGCGTGGGGACGCCGGCGGCCAGCATCGCGCGCTTTGCGTAGTCTTTGTCCATCGAGCGGATGGAGGAGAGCGGGCCGCTACCCGTGTATGGTATCCCCAGCGTTTCGAGGAGCGCCTGCACGGTCCCGTCCTCGCCGCCGAGGCCGTGCAGGCAGACGAAGGCGGCCTCGGGGTCAAGCTCCATGAGCCTCTCGGTCGTGCTCTCCTCGACGTCTAGCGGGTGTACCTCGTGACCGAGGCGTTCGAGCGCGTGTGTTACCCTGCGGCCCGTGACGAGCGAGACGTCACGCTCCATGGAGTGGCCGCCTCGCAGGACTACCAGGCGCGCCACGGGCTATCGCTCCGAGTTGCCGACGGCCGAGTGCGAGGCGCCAAGTTGCGAGCCGCGTTCGAGGTCGCTCCTAAGCTCCATCCGCTCACGGACGACCTCGGCGAGGAGCTCGATGCCGCGCCTTATCTTCGCCGGCTCCACGAAGGAGAAGTTCAGACGCATGCAGTTCTTGCCCGCTCCGCCCGAATAGAAGCCCTCGCCCGGCACGTAAGCGATGTTGCGCGAGATAGCAAGCGGCAGCATCGAGGTCGCGTCCACGTACGAAGGCAGCGTCGCCCATACGAAGAGGCCGCCCTCCGGGTGGGTCCAGTGGACCTCCTTAGGCATGAACTCCGCCAATGCATCGAGCATCGCGTCGCGCCGCTCCTTGTAGAGGGCGGTCAGGTGTCTGACATAAGCCCGCCAGTTGGCGTAGCGGAAGTAGGAGTGGATGAGCATCTGCGTCAGGTTTGACGAGCAGAGGTCCGCCCCCTGTTTGCCTATGTTGATCTTATGCAAGATCCCCGGCTGGGCGTGGACCCATCCGAGCCTAACCCCCGGCGCGAAGATCTTGGAGAACGTCCCCAGGTAGACTACCCTGTCCGTACCCCCGGTCGACTCCTGCTCCAGCGCCGCTATGCTCGGTAGCGCCTGACCGTCAAAGCGCAGCATCCCGTAAGGGTTGTCTTCGAGGATGATCAGGTCATACTCCCGGGCTATCTCCAGCAGCTCACGCCGTCGATCGGCGGCCAGCGTCACCCCGGTCGGGTTCTGGAAATTGGGGACGGTGTAGATGAACTTTACCCGGATGCCCTGCTTGCGGGCTTTCTTGAGCGCCTCGCGGGCTGGGACGGGCATCATGCCCGCGCGGTCCATCGGGACGTGGATGATCCTGGGCCGGTAAGCGGCGAAGGCGTTCAACGCGCCTGCGTAGGTCGGTCCCTCGCAGAGCACGGCATCACCTTCGTCAAGAAATACCTTCGCGACGAGATCGAGGCCCTGCTGGGCTCCGGTGGTGATAAAGACGTCTTCCTGGTTGGCGCGCGTTCCTTCGGCGGCCATAACGTCTACGATAACGTCTTTGATACCTTCGAGCCCGGCGGTAGGGCCGTACTGCAGGGCCTGGGCGCTCTCGGCGGCGATCTGGTTGGAGATCTCGCGGAACGCCTCCTCGCCGAAGGCCCTGGTGTCCGGAAAGCCGCCGGCGAGCGAAATGATGCCGGGCCGCGAGAGGGTAGCCATCAGGTCGCGGGTCGCCGCGCTCTTCATCCCCTTGACGCGGTTGGCGTACAAGAAATCGAAGCGATCAAGGTCTACGAGCGGCAACTGTTATCCCTCTTTTCTGAGATCCGTGTCCATCGGCGCCACGGGTTCGACGTTATTCCAACCAAGCTTTTCAGAGAGTACCTGCCAGAGCTCGGGCGCGAGCTCGAACCGGCTCGAACTGCACCTTCTACCCCGTACCGAGAGTACTTTTACGCCCTCGCTCCCGGCGGTGAGAGCCTCGGACTCCGCGGCCGCCCCGATTATATACGCCGCTTCGACGAAGGTCTCTCCCTCCATGCTCTCTTTGAGCCGGGAGACGTGTTCCGGTGAGACCACCGGTACGAAGAGGTAACCGGTAGTCGCCGCGAACATCCCGGCGGGACGCAACACAAGATCCAACTGCTCCCCCGTCTCCCCTTTCCCGCACGGCACATCCTCCAGCACCGTGGCGAAGGAGTTCTCGTCGCCGTAATCTTTTAGCCGCCGCTTCAGAGCCTCCAACTCCTGGAGCTCCGAGACGGAGGGCTCCATAGGGGCAGGCGTCTCCGCGAGAGCTTGTTTCCAGAGAGCGCGGGGAAAGACGAGCGCGAGATCGCCGGAGTTGGCGAGGATACGGACCTCGCCGTCGGACGCCTCGATCTTCTCGAGACTCGTCAGCCTTACCTCATGCATACGCCCGACTCTACCACAAAGGATGCGCAGGTTGTAGACTCGTGGCGTGGACGCCCTCTTCGTCACCTCCAACCACAACAAGTCCCGCGAGGCGGCCGAAATCCTGAAGCTAGAGCTGCACACCGTCGCCCTCGACCTCCCCGAGCCGCAGGGCCTCGCGGTCGCAGAGATCGCCGCTCAGAAGGCCCTCGCCGCTCGCGGCGCCTTGGGAGACCCGGACCAGCCCGTACTCGTCGAGGATTCGGGGCTCATCTTCGAGGCCTGGAACGGAATGCCCGGTGCGCTGACGAAGTGGTTCCTCAGCAGCGTCGGCAACGAGGGCCTGCTTCGGATGCTCTCCGCCTACGACGACCGCTCGGCCCGAGCGATTTGTGCGGTCGCGGTCTCCTTCACCGGTGGTGACGTGCGTACCTTTGTAGGGGAGGTTGGAGGGGAGATCGCCTCCGAACCCCGGGGCAAAGGCGGTTTCGGGTGGGATTCTATCTTCATTCCTCGCCGCCGCACTAAGACCTATGCCGAGCTCGGGCCTGAGAAGCACGAGGACTCCCACCGCGCTCGCGCCCTGTACGCTGCGCGGGAGGCGCTCCAGGCGGTACTCTAAGCTCGCCACACTTTGCATAGGTACGCGTCGTAGTGTGCTTCGAGGGTATGTTACCGGCGTGTTTAGCGGGGAAGGCGGTCGTGGTATTCTTCACGCAGAACGTACCTCAGTCAGGGAAGGGGACGACAGTGTCGGCAGAGAGCCAGCGCACGGAAGAAGAGAGCGTAGAGGCTCGCGAAGAAGTTCGTGAGGAGCCTAGCGAGAACGGCGCCGTAGCCTCCACGGATGGCGAGCATCTTGTAGAGCTCTACAAGAAGATGATCCTTATACGGACCTTCGAGGAGGCGACCCAGCGAGGATTCAGGCAGGGCAAGATCGGGGGCTACCTCCACGTCTACATCGGACAGGAGGCCGTCGCCACAGGTTTCCTCGACGCCTATAAAGAGGGCGACAGGGTCATCACCGCATACCGCGATCACCCGCACGTACTACTCTTGGGAAGCGACCCTAAAAAGGTCATGGCCGAGCTCTACGGCAAGGGGACCGGTATCGTCAAGGGCAAGGGCGGCTCGATGCACCTCTTCGACGTCGAGAGAGGTTTCATGGGCGGTTACGGTATCGTCGGGGGACACATCCCGCTCGGGGTCGGCTTCGCCTACGCCATGCGCTACCAACAGACCGATAACATTACCCAGCTCTACCTGGGCGACGGCTCGATGCACAACGGCGCCTTCCACGAGGCGGCCAACATAAGCGGACTTTGGGGTAAGGACGGGATGAACCCGTGCCTCTTCATCGTCGAGAACAACCAGTACGGGATGGGCACGAGCGTGGCCCGCTCGACGGCGATGACGGATCTTGCCGCCAAGTTCGACGCCTACGGTATAGAGAATGAGAAGGTCGACGGGATGGACATCGAGGCCGTCCTAGAAGTAGCCTATAGGGCTACGCAAAGGGTTCGGGAGACCGGCAGGCCCTACGCCGTCGAAGCCCTAACTTACCGGACTGTACCCCACGGTGCCGGCGACTTCTTCGAGAAGTACCGGACCAAGGACGAGGTCAAGAAGTGGCGCGAGCGCGATCCGATCGGTCTTCTAGAGCATAAGATCCTTGAGCGGGACATACTCGACGAGGAGAGGCTAGAGGAGATAAAGGGCGAGATGAAGGAGACCATAGACGAGGTCGTCAGCTTCGCGAACGAGAGCGAGGAGCCGCCCATGGAGGAGCTCTACTCTGACGTCTACGCGGGCCAAGACGAGTACCTGGGGGAGGAGTAGGGTAATGCCCGAGAAGAGCTACCGCGAGGCCCTGCGCGAGGCCATGATCCACGAGATGGAGAGCGACGAGTCGGTCGTCCTGATGGGCGAGGATATCGGCGTCTACGGTGGCACCCACCTCATCACCGACGGCCTCATAGACCGCTTCGGCCCGAAGAGGGTTATCGATACCCCCATCGCCGAAGGCGGATTCACCGGCGCGGCGATAGGCATGGCGATGATGGGCATGAGGCCTATCGTGGAGATGATGACCTGGAACTTCTCGTTCCTGGCGTCCGACCAGATCATCCAGAACGCCGCCAAGGTGCGTTACTTCTCCGGCGGCCAGGTAGAGGTGCCGCTCGTGATACGCGGCCCCAACGGCGGCGGCGTGCAGCTCTCCGCCCAGCACACCCACTCTTTGGAGAACATGTACGGTCACTTCCCCGGTCTCAAGGTCGTCTCACCGGTCACGCCTCACGACGTGAAGGGGATGATGCTCACCGCCATCCGGGACCCGAACCCCGTCATCTTTCTTGAAGCTGGTGCGCTTTACGGCACCAAGGGAGAGGTGCCGGAGGGGGATAACGCCGTACCGTTCGGGAAGGCGCGGGTCGCCCGCGAGGGGAACGATGTCACGCTCATCTCCTACGGTCGCCAGGTCAACCTCTGCATGCGGGTAGCGGATAGGTTGGAGGAAGAGGACGACGTGTCGGCAGAGGTCATAGACGTGCGGTCTATACGGCCGCTCGACGAAGATACCCTCGTCGATTCGGTCAAAAAAACACACCGGGCGGTCGCGGTGCAGGAGCAGTGGCGCTTGTTCGGGGTCGCGAGCGAGGTTGCTTCGATCATTCAGGAGAAGGCGTTCGATTACCTCGACGCGCCCGTGATAAGAGTGAGCGGGGCGGAGGTCCCCGCGCCGTATGCGAGGAACTTGGAGATTGCGGCGTTCCCGAGCGAGCAGCAGGTGGCGGACGCGGCGCGACAGGTTTTGTATCAGGAGGTGGGAGCGTAGTGCCTGAAGTGATCATGCCCAAGATGGGCGACGCGATGGAGGAAGGCACCCTGCTTCAGTGGCTCAAGAGCGAGGGCGACGAGGTCTCCGAGGGAGATCCGATCGCGGAGATCGAGACCGACAAGGTCACCCTGGAGCTCGAAGCCGAAGACTCCGGCACCCTGGCCCAACTCATAGCCGATGAGGGCCAGAGCATTCCCGTCGGCGAGGCGATAGCCTTTATCCAGGGCGAGGGAGAGGAGGTCCCCGAGAGCGACGGTAGCGGGGGCGCCCAGGCTGAAGCCGAGCAAGAGGCCGAAGGCTCTGATGAAGGCGGGGAAGACCAGGCTCAGACCGCTACGCAGACCGAGGACGAGCAAGATCAGGGCTCCGGCGGCGGGGCGCAGGCTGGCGGCGAGGGTGCAAACGGCCACTTCCGTGCCTCGCCGATAGTTAGGCGGCTCGCGCGCGAGAACAACCTGGACCTCTCGCAGGTAGAGGGCTCCGGTCCTCAGGGGCGGATCGTCGAGCGCGACGTGCGGGCGGCGATGGAAAGCGGCGCTGCGCAGGCTGACGGACAGGCGGAGCATACCGATGGGCAGGCCCAGGCCGAGGCGCCTGAGGAGGCGCAGCCCGAGCAGGCCTCCCAGCAGGGCTTCCAGCCCGCTCACCTGCCGGAACCGACTGATGTTCCGGGGACTACGCTCATGGAGCCCACCAAAATGCAGCGGGTTATCGCCGAGCGCATGACGGAGGCCAAGCAGCACGTCCCGCACTTCTACGCCTCTGTCGAGGTCAAGATGGACGCGACGATGGCGCTGCGTAAGCAGCTCAACGAGCAGCTTGAAGAGGAGGGCGTGAAGCTCTCCGTCAACGACTTCGTGATGAAGGCGTGCGCGGTGGCTCTCCGGAACTACCCGAACCTCAACGCCCTCTTCACTAGCAAGGGCATAGAGCTGCACGAGAAGGTAGACATGGCGATGGCCGTGGCGCTGGACGCCGGTCTCATAACCCCGGTTATCAGAGATTGCGGGAGCAAGGGGCTCGCCGCTATCTCGCGGGAGTCGAAGGATCTTGCGTCCCGGGCACGCGACGGGAAGCTCAAGCCCGACGAGTACCAGGGTGGCACGATCACGGTCTCTAATATGGGTATGTTCGGCGTGGAGAGCTTCACCGCTATCATCAACCCACCTCAGGCGGCTATCATCGCGGTCTCAAGCATCAAGAAACGCCCGGACTACGACGAGGACGGCGACATCGTGCCGGCGAGTATGATGAAGCTCACTCTCTCGGCGGATCACCGCGTCGCGAACGGCCGTGACGGGGCCTTGTATATGTCCGAGGTAAAGCGCACCCTGGAGAACCCGGTGCTGCTGATGGTCTAGACGCGGATTTTAGGCGCTCTAAGGAGAGAGCAAGAGGGAGATCCCCCGAAGAAGCAGGGGTCTCCCTCTTGCTCTAGTGCCGTCTCGCATCCTCTGAATTATCTCTGGTATTGACCGGCCGTAGGGGACCGTTGTGGTTAGATTCACCGCCGCCTGCGTCTCGCCGACTTCGGCGGAGACCCCCCGGGTGCCCCTGGAGCTTCCGGTGACCCTTCCGAAGAGCTTTCCCATAGTCGGCGAGTTGTCGCCGGGTATGCTGCCGCCCCCGCGTCCGGGGGGTCTCCTCTTTGTTTCGTCCCCGACATCGCTTTTAACATACCCGCTGCTCGGCTCTCGCGCCCGCTTACCCGAGGGCTGCGCGGGGTGTTTGCCTACGTTAAGCTGCATGGACCACTCAGTACGAGCGGACAGGGGAAAACGTAGGAAGGAGGAGAAGATCATGGCTATAGAGCCGGAGACTATCCGCAACGTTTGTCTGATCGGGCACCGGGGGAGTGGTAAGACCGCCCTCGGGGAGGCGATGCTTAGGCTGGCATACGGGAGGAAGGGGGCAATAGGCAACGTCCTCGACTACGCCGAGGAGGAGGTCGAGCGCGGTATGACCCTCGGGATGAGCGTGGCGAACCTTGAGTGGAAGGGACGTCACGTCAACGTTCTCGACACCCCCGGCGACGGAGGCTTCATCGCGGACGCTTTCGTCGCTCAAAGGGCGGCAGACTGCGCGATTCTGGTGGTGCACGCGCAAGACCCCATACAAGTGGTAACCGAGCGCGTCTGGCGGCGTGGCGAGAGAGAGGAGATCCCGCACATCGTCGTCGTGAACCACCTAGACCGCGAGCGTACGGACTTCTCTGAGGTCGTTGAGCAACTCCGGACGCGCTTCGGTCCGGCGGTCGTGCCGCTGAACCTTCCTATCGGCAAGGAGGGGGACTTCAAGGGCGTCTACGGGCTGCTCAGCGGCACGGCGTTTGTTAACGGGCACCAGACGAGCGAGGTCCCCGCCGGTATGGAAGAAGAGGTCGAGGAGGCGAGGGTCCTGATGCTCGAGACCATCGCCGAGAGCGACGATACGCTCTTGGAGAAGTACCTCGAAGGCGAGGAACTCTCGACCGAAGAGATGTTCGAGGGGATTCGCAAAGGTATAGCCGACGGTCTCATCATCCCCGTTGTAGCTACCAGCGTGGAGAAGATGATCGGGGTTGATCGTGTGCTCGACGTGATCGCCGGGAGCGCCCCGAGCCCGGTCGACCGCTCCCGCTGGATCACGGAGAAGGGCGAAGAGCTTCCCTGCGACCCGGATGGCCCGTTCGCCGCTTACGTCTTCAAGACCTTTGTGGACCCGTTTGCCGGGCGACTGAGCGTCTTGCGCGTGATTAGCGGACGCTGCCGCTCGGACGAGGCGCTCACCAACCCGCGCACGGGCTCCGCCGAGCGTCTCGGAGGAATCTCGCACCTCGCGGGCAAAGAACGCATCTCCGTGCCCGAGGCCGTGGCGGGCGATATCGTGGCCGTCGCCAAGCTGAAGGATACTCATACCTTCGACACCCTCTGTAGACCCGAAACACCGATCTCCTTCGCGCCTGTGGAGCTGCCGGAGCCGACGACGGCGTTCGCCGTCGGCGCGAAGACGCGCGGCGAGGAAGAGAAAGTCTTCGAAGCGATCCGCAAGGTCGCCGACGAGGATCCCTCCCTCCTGTTGCAGCGTTCTGAAGATACGGGAGAGGATATTCTCTCGGGGCTCGTACAGATGCACGTGGAGCTTGCCATCGAGCGCATCCACCGCCGCTACGGGGTCGAGGTCGAGGCTCGCGCCCCCAAGGTGCCGTTCAAGGAGACCATCGCCGCCTCGGCCCAGGCCCAGGGGCGCTACAAGAAGCAGACCGGCGGACGGGGGCAATTTGGGGACGCAAGGATAGAGGTCTCGCCGCTCCCCCGTGGATCTGGCTTCGAGTTCGAGGACGGCATCGTCGGCGGCGCCATCCCGCGCCAGTACATTCCGGCGGTCGAGAAGGGTATTCTGGAGGCGATGCGGGAGGGTGTGCTAGCCGGCTGTCCCGTGGTGGACGTAAAGGTTCGTCTCTACGACGGCGCCTTCCACTCGGTCGACTCCTCCGAGATGGCTTTCAAGGTTGCGGGCTCGATGGCGTTCAAGAGCGCCCTCGCACAGGCCCGACCGGTCCTCTTGGAGCCGTACGTAAAGGTTGAGGTCCTGGCGCCCACCGAGCTGGTCGGGGAGATCATGGGCGACCTCTCCGGCCGTCGTGGACGTCCCATGGGCATCGAGCAGCGCGGCGAGCGCCAGATCGTCCAAGCCGAGGTGCCTCAAGTCGAGATGCTTACCTACGCCCGCGACCTGCGCTCTATTACCGGCGGCCGCGCCAACTTTCACGTCGAGTTCGGCCACTACGAAGAGGTACCGCCGAACCTCATGGAGAAGGTTCTCGCCACCAACGAGAGGGAGGAGCAGAAGGAGAAAGTGGGTTAATCGTTGGGTTTGACCGCAGCAGCGTCGTAGGGGTGATCTAACCTGTGCGAGAATGCATACTGGCACCGGGAGGGCTGTCTCTCATGTCCTTCTCGGACGGCTGCTCGTAAGTAGCGAGTTACACGGTTGGCCTCAAGTCCAACTAAACCTCGAGGATGCAAGCGGATGACTTATCTACGCCAAAAGCGCTCAGCTTGAGGCTGAACTTCGATGGTGGAGGTTAGAGAGGATGAGAGGACAGGGCTACTTACCTGTTCTCTCATCCAGGCTGTACACGTAACATCCAGGGAGCGCAGATATTCGAGAGCACCAGTCAGAGAAAGCAAAGGACGGAGATGACGTATAGCTCTGAGCCATGGTTCTCCTGAGCGGGGCGGCGGTGCTCATGGGCACTTTTACACCTTCTAGTTGAGAATCATGGCGGCGGCACCGGTCAGGCTTTCCCGGATTTAGCTGGCTTTTGTCTACCGGGCTGGCGCCGGGCGAACTCGCTATGTAGTGAATACTATTCATGCTTACTCTTCTCCCACAAACCTCACGACCGCAGCTTGCAATCTCAACGTCGTTCGGTACGACAAGGTGATAGGATTTTGTGGAAGAACGGGAAGGAGAGTTATGGACGGGAGAGAGGCCGATAGGATCAGAGAGGCATTCGAGAGGCTGGCCGGGGCGGTTCAGGACTCTTACGAGACAGCCGCGGAGGGCGCGGCGTCGATGCAGGAGGCCAATCATCGTCTCACTCGGAGTATCTTCGAGAACCATGCTGATTTTCTCAAGGCGCAGGCCGAGATACAGTCCGATTTGCGCTTGCGCACCTTAGAGAGCGTGGCGGAGCAGACTAGAAGGCACCGGGAGTCGCTGCTGAAGCTCTCCCGGGGCTCGTTGGACGCCTACGACGGCTTCCTCGGATCCCTCTCCTCGTACTACGAAGATCTGTCGAGAGAGACCAAAGACCTAGAGAGTTAGCGGAAGCTCCAGATTTTTCGTTTGTGGAGGTTGAAGGCCGATCCGATACTTTTTAAACTGAGCGCAATGCAAGCGAGATGAGACTGTAACCTTGAAAGAAGATTCGGAGCCGGAAGAAGTAGAGCGTCCGTCGTCCCACGAAAAACCCGTTGAGGTGAGTCCGCTCGCTGCCGACGTTCTCCGCCGCAATGACCTGGAGACCTGGACCAAGCCCGCCCCTTCTCTATACCCGCACCAGTGGAGCTGGGACAGCGCGTTTATCGCGCTGGGTCTCGCGCACATGGATAACCAGCGCGCCGCGCGAGAGCTCGAGACTCTCTTCGCCGGACAGTGGGAGAACGGGAAGCTACCGCACATCATCTTTAACCCGCAGGCCCCTCCAAAGAGCTACTTTCCCGACGCAGAGCGCTGGAACTCCGCCACGCTCTCCTCGGATGCCCCGTCGGCTCCGCATACCAGCGGTCTCTGTCAGCCCCCGATTCACGCTATAGCCGTTCTGCGCATCTGGGAGACCGCCAGGGGCAAGGACGAGCGCCGGGTCGAGCTCGCTCGCTCCTTTCTGCGCGACAGTTACCCGCGTCTGCTGGCCTGGCACCTCTACCTTACGACCGCCCGGGACCCGGAGGGGTCGGGGCTTGTTACCATCTATCACCCGTGGGAGAGCGGTACCGACAACTCGCCGCGCTGGGACGCGGCGCTCGAAGCGGTCGAGATTGGAGACCTTCCACCGTACACTCGCCGCGACCTCGACCACGTCACCGACCCCTCCCAGAGGCCGACCGACGAGGAGTACGATCGCTATCTCTGGCTCCTGGAGCTCTTGAAGAGGGCGCGCTACGAGGAGGCCAAGATCTACGAGATGCACCCCTTCCTGATAAAGGACGTTCTCTTTAGCGCTATCCTGGTAGCGGCGAACGAAGCCTTGCTACAGATCGCGGCGGCCGTTGGCGCTCCCGAGGACGACCGCGTCCTCATAGAGCACTGGATGGGGCGTGGCCGCAAGAGTTTGGAGGAACACTGGGACTCGAACTTCAAACTTTGTCTCGATTACGACCTTCGCGCTGGGAAGCCCGCCCGCGTGCGCACCATCGCTGGTTTCGCCCCTCTGATCGCGGGTGGCCTCAACGCGGAACGCCTTAAAGACCTACTGGAGACCCTCGACTCTTCCGCGTTCGCCGGTAACCCGCGGCTGCGCCGCCCGCTGCCGCCGAGCACCAGCCCAGAGGAACCGGGGTTTCACCCCCGCAGCTACTGGCGCGGCCCTGTCTGGCCGGTAGCCAACTGGTTGTTGTGGTGGTCGCTGCTCCGCGCAGGCGAGCAGGAGAGGGCAAAAGAGATGCGGTACGCGACCCTCGACGGCCTCGCCGATGGCGGTTTCGCCGAGTACTATGAACCGTTCACAGGAGAGGCTCTAGGCGCGTCCGACCAGTCCTGGACCGCAGCCGTCGCCCTCGACCTCCTTGCCGCTGGGAGCAGTTAGGCGAAAACGGCGAACCCTTGTCAGGCTCGCCGAAGAAAACCAGAGTTTTGGGTTTGCTACTTAGGGCTACTGCTCCCGGCTGCCGGTGAGAACCTCAGCCATTGGCGGGCGCTCTACAAGCTCCTCGACGTGCTCGCGGATCTGTAGACCGTCGGGGGTCGCCGCAGCGTGAAGATAGTCGCTGAACTGGAACAGTGAGTCGGGCATCGAAGGGTCACGGACCTGCCGGAGGCGACCATCTTGGCGCAGCCTGCGCGCCACGGCCCGCAGTACAGAGTAGCTCATGCGCCCCAGATCGAAGAGGGGCTGGTGACGGTTCTGGCGCGTACCGAGGTCGGTCTGGGCCATCGCGTTCAGGCCCGCCTTCTTCAGGACGTCTATCATGATCCCCGTCTCGACCGCGTAGCCGGTCAAGAACGGGATAGACGAGAAGAGCTCCTTGTCGGCTACGAACTCACCGGCCAGGGGCTGCACAAATCCGGTTAGTTCTGGGTAGAAGAGGTTGAAGAGCGGCTTCGTAGTAAGCTCCGTGACCCGGCCTCCGCCGTCGAGCTCGACGCTCTCGTTGCTCTTGAAGGGACGCCGGAAGGCCCCCTTGACGAAACGAACCTCCGGGACGGTCAGGATAGGTCCCAAAATGCCATAGATGAACTGAGGCTTGAAATCTTTAGTGTCCGAGTCGGCGAACATCACGAAATCGCCGCGCACCACCGAGAGGCTCCTCCACATGGCGTCGCCCTTGCCGTGCGCGCCGCCGTAGTGTGAAAGCAGCTCGTTCTCCGAGTACACTTCGGCTCCGCTGGCCGCCGCTACCTCGGAGGTTCCGTCCTCCGAGTCGGCGTCGATTACCATTATCTGATCTACCAACGGCGCCTGCTCGTTCAGACCGAGTACCTCGCCTATGATGCCGCCTATGGTGTCTGCGACGTTGCGGCCCGGCAATACAAGGCTTACCGTCAGGCCCGTCTCGCGCTTACGCCTGGCGAGCTTCTGAATATCTTTGAACTCCTCGTGGCTGTAAGAACGCTTCTCGAACCAATCGGTCACGTTTGTGGGTAGGGAATATCCCCTGTCGTTCGTCTCCATGTCTATAAGCTATCCTACAGGCATACGTTTGTCTAGCGATTTTGGCACGAAATTTACGGGGGCCATGAGATGCCGCGAAGGACTACCAAGACCCGGCAGTACGCCGTATCTCGACAAGGCGGATGATACCTCGCGCGGGCTTCCGGTAGAGCTTCTACACCAGGTGATAAAATTCTGCCTTCGTGATGAACTCCGCTTGCAAGAAGGTTGAAAATTGCGCATCGTCCTGACGAACGACGACGGGATAGGGGCGGCCGGTCTGACGGCGGCCCGGCAGGCTTTAGAGGAGGTCGGGGACGTCTTGACCGTCGCTCCGGACCGTAACCGGAGCGGGGTGGGACGCGGCATCTCCTTCGGCTCACCCCTGCACGTCGAGGAGCGGAAGATGTACGACGGAACTATGGGGTACGCGTGCAGTGGGACGCCTGTTGACTGTGTGCGGCTCGTAGCTTTGGGCCTTATGGACTTCGAACCCGACGTCGTCGTGGCAGGCATCAACCACGGCGAGAACCTGGGTGATGACATTACGTACTCGGGTACCGTGGCGGCTGCCTTCGAAGGCATCGTGGTCGGGGTTCCAGGTATCGCTCTCTCCCTGAGCGTCGAGCGTCCCTGGCACCATCACGAAGAAGAAGATCTGCACTTCGGTCCCCTGGCGAGCTTCGCTGCCCGGCTGGTCAAGGTAGCGGCTAGCGGCCTCCCACCGGGGCGTATCCTAAGCGTTAACGCGCCGAACCTGCCCGAGGACAGCCTCAGGGGGGCGCGGGCTACGAAACTGGGGCGGCGGCGATACACCGACGAGTTGGTCGAGGCCAGGGACGAGGAGGGACGCGTTACCTACGACATCTACAACAGGCCGCCTGCCTACCACGAAGAGGAAGGCACCGACTTCGCCGCCATAGAGAACCGCGAGATCAGCGTTACTCCCGTCCACCTCAAGCTTACCGACGAGGCCGGCATCGAGGAGCTAGAATCCTGGGAGATGGGCTCCTTCCTCCCTGGTAACGGGTCCATCTAGATGCCCGCCCCGCTCGAGGCCGTCCTACTCGACTTCGACGGGACCATAGTCGATACGACCGAGCTGATCTACCAGTCCATGCGGCACGCGGCGAGCGAGGTTCTTGGCAGAGACCTGAGCCGCGAAGAGCTTCTGGCTAACGTTGGACAACCCCTGCCCCGCCAAATGGAGCTCCTGGACCCCGATAGAGACGAAGACCTGTTGAACTCCTACCTACACCACAACGAGGAGCACCACGGGACGTTTATTAGAGAGTTCTCCGGCGTTGGTGCCTCTCTCGCCCGCCTGCGCGACGCCGGACTACGGTTAGCCGTCGTTACCTCCAAGCGTCGTCACTCTGTAGAGATGGCGCTGAACTCCTTCCCTGAGCTGCGCGACGCCATAGACGTTTTCGTTACGATGGAGAACACCTCGGAGCACAAGCCTCATCCAGCCCCGCTTCTGAGGGGTTTGGAACTCCTCGGCGGCATTCCCCCGGAGTGGGCCGTCTATGTAGGAGACGCTCCCTTCGACGTTGCCGCCGCCCACGCCGCCGGGATGACGAGCATCGCCGTAAGCTGGGGAGCCTTTACCGAAGAGGCCCTTCGCTCCGCAGGCCCCGACCACCTCTTCAGGGATTTCGACTCTGTCACAGACTTCCTACTAGACGAGCGGCGGGAGGACCGTCAGGCGTCCCCGAGATCTCGTACAGGGTAAACCTTAGAGGAAGCGGCTCCTGAGCATGGGGGCGGCCCCTGCGGCGACTAGCGCTGCGAGCGCAATCTTGGCTATATCGACGGCCAAAAACGGCAGGACGGCCTGCGTGATCGCCGTACCGAGGGAGAGTTGCAGCTCGAATGCCAGCCACGCCGTCCCCAGGGCATAGATCACGCCCAGCCCCAAGAGCCCCGCGACGGTCGCAACCGCCACCGCTCTCCACCGCGGCGCCCCTACTACTATGGGGAAGGCGAGTCCGGCCACCGCAGCCGCGAACGGGTAGGAGACCAGGTACCCCCCTGTGGGCCCCAAGAGGTGCCAGAAGCCTCCCGTAAAGCCGGCGAAGACCGGAGCACCTATGGCACCGAGTGCCAGGTACGTTAGTTGAGCCGAGGCGCCGGCCCGAGCCCCGAGCAGGAAGCCCGAGAGCACGACTACCAACACTTGCAGCGTTATAGGTACCGGCGTGAAGGGCAGGGGTATAGCCACCTGCGCCCCAACCGCCGTGAGCACCGCCATCAGGACGACCAGAGTTGCCGTGGACGCCCACGAAGAGGCCCTCCGTCCTAGGTTCTCGCCAGTAAGCCTGTGCATGTATACCTCCCGCTCCCGCACCGGAGCACAGTGTGCCATCAGTTAGCGTTCATCGACGCGACAGTTTACGCCACAACCCTGTGCCTTGCTCGGTCTTTAGAATAGAAGCCTTCTTAAGACGAGGCTCGGCAGTCCTATATACGGTCGGAGGAGAACGTTAGAGTCTGCCAACCGCCTTCGTCAGGGTCTCCAGATCCTCCTCGCTGTTGAAGAGATGGGTACTCGCCCGGACGTAGGGATACGGCTCCGGAATGAAACGTACGATGAGCCTCTGTTGGAGCAGCCTCTCGGCGGCATCTTGCGCTGCCATGCCCTCTATCTCGAAGCTAACGAGGCCGGATTGCGCCGGGCGTGGAGAGCTAAGAGTAATGCGGGGCATCTCCTCCAGGAGACCGGACAGGAGTTCGGCACGGCGTAATATCTCTTCGAAGCCCTCCGCGCCGCGTTCGGAGACGGATTCGGCAGCGTGGGCAAAGCCGGTGGCGAGGGCCGGGCTCATCGTAGAGGCCTCGAAACGCCGGGCGCCCCTGTGGAGGTGCTCCAGGTAGCCGCCCTCCGGGACGAACCGTGCGGGGTCCGAGAGGGAGGCGTAGCCGAGGCTCGTGCTCGCCGTTTCCAGACCGGGCCGGGCGTAGAGGCTGCCCATGCCCTCCGGACCGAGCATCCACTTGTGGCCGGTGAAGGCGTACATGTCGACGCCTGTGGCGGGTACGTTCACGGGTATGTTCCCCACGCTTTGGGCCCCGTCCACGAGGGTCAGGGCGCCGCGTTCGCGGGCTAGAGCGGAGATCTCCTGTAGCGGCAGGATCTCGCCCGTCGTCCAGTCCACGTGCGAGATGGAGACGAGGCGCGTGCGGGGCGACATGGCGGCTTCTACTTTTTCGACCGTGACAGGAGGATCGACGAGCTTCACACTGACGCCGTAGCGTTCCTGTATGGCATGCAGGGGGACGAGGCAGCCGGGGTGCTCGGAGCGGCTCGTGATCACCTCGTCCCCCTCGTTCCAGTCGAGGGAGAAGACGCCAAGGTTCATGCCGTGGGACGTATTTAGGGTGAGGGCAACGTCATCAGGGCCGGCGCCTATGAGCCTCGCCGCCGCTGTCCGGGCGCGGGCGTAAGCGTCGCGTTGATGAGCGTAGAGGCCGACGCCTTCAAGGTAGGCCGGGCCGGAGCACAGATCGTCGAGCTCGCGCATGACGCTTATCGTCTCTCGGGAGGGCGGCCCGCTTCCGCCAGAGTTGAGGTAAACGAAGTCGTTGCTGGCCAGGGCTGGGAATAGCTTGCGTGAGAGGTTCATGGTAAGGGTCCATCTTTCTGTAGTTTAACTTTAAGGGTAGGGACGATGCCCTTCTGTATAATAGCTGTTCGATGGATCACGAGAAGCTGGCGATCATGGGCCGCCGCCGGAGCCGGAAGCAGGTGCAGCGGCACAAGCGCAGCAAGGTATGGGCGGTATTAAGGGTGGCCTTGATCGGGCTGGTCTCGGTCTCTTTGGCCTCGCTGGCCGCGTTCTTCGGCCTCTTCGGCTATACCTATACGCAGGTGTCGGAGGACCTGCCCGAGTTGAGTAGCTACTCCGCCACCGAGCTCGCCCAGACCTCCGTCGTCTACGACTCCGACGGCAACGTCGTGGACGAGTTGCACGGGGTACAGAACCGTTTTGTGGTGGGGCTCGAGGAGATCGAGCCCTTCTTGCGCGACGCTGTCATCGCGATAGAGGACCAGCGTTTCTACGAGCATCGAGGGGTAGACTACGAGGCGATAGCGCGCGCCGCTGGGGAGAACCTGAAGAGTATCTCCGTGCAGGAGGGTGGCTCGACGATCACCCAACAGCTCGTAAAGAACACGTATATTGCTCAGGAGCAACGCCAGATTCCTTCTCTAGAGCGCAAGCTGACCGAGGCGTCTCTCGCCTGGCAGTACGAGGAGGAGCACGCCAAGGAAGAGATCCTCGAGCAGTACTTGAACACGGTGTATTTCGGGGCGAACGCCTACGGAGCCGAGGCGGCAGCCCGCACTTATTACGACAAGTCCGCGACTGAGCTATCGCTCTCGGAGTCGGCGCTGCTCGCGGGGATCATTAACCTCCCTGGCACGTATGATCCTTTCGCCGACCCGGAGACCGCGAAGGCGAGGCGCGACGTCGTCCTCGATAAGATGTTGGAGCAGGGTTACATAGACCAGGAGGAGTACGATGAGGCTACCTCCCAGGGTCTGGACTTGAGCCGCGGGAGGGTAGAGTACGAGAACGACAACCAGTATTTTTTGGACGCGGTTCGCAAAGAGCTCGCCGAGCAGTACGGAGATCAGGCTGTCTACGAGGGCGGTCTGACTATCCACACGACCCTCGATCCTAACCTACAGGAACTTGCGGCGGCGGCCGTGGAGAAGGTTGTGGCTCCTGAGTCTGGTGACCCTTCGGCCTCACTGGTCTCGGTGGAGCCGCCCACGGGTGCTGTCAGGGCGATGGTGGGCGGCTCGGACTTTGAGCAGGTGAAGTTCAACCTCGCTACCCAGGGCAAGCGGCAGCCGGGTAGCTCTTTCAAGATGTTCGTCCTGGCGGAGGCGATCCGACAGGGTATCTCGCCGGATACTTATTATGCCTCAAAGAACTTGAGCATAGATATGGGCGCGTACGCCGAGCCCTACCGGGTCCAGAACTACAACTACGTCCAGCGCGGTCCCATCTCTTTAAAGACCGCCACCGAGCAGTCTGACAATACGGTCTTCGTGCAGCTAGCGCTCGATCTCGGCCTGGAGAATGTGGCGGATTTAGCGAATAAGGCAGGAATAGAGAGCTACCTGGATGTCTACCCGGCGATGGCTATAGGGGGTCTGGGTGAAGGGGTGACACCGTTCAACATGGCTTCGTCCTACTCGATGCTCGCGAACGGCGGCGTTCACATGGAGCCGTATCTGGTGGAGGAAGTCACCAAAGTCGGGGATGGCGGCGAAGACGTAGTCGTACAGGAGCATGAGCCGGAGGAGACCGAAGTGCTCACCCGGGATCAGGCGGCAGCTGTTACCCAGACCTTGCGCGGCGTGACAGAGCGGGGGACGGCGGGACGCTACCGTAACCTAAAGGCCGAACTCGGGCGCGACTCCGCTGGCAAGACCGGTACGACCGAGCTGTTCGTGGACGCCTGGTACGTAGGATATGTGCCGCAGCTCGCGACCAGCGTCTGGGTCGGCTACCCTGAGGAGCGCGTCCCGATGATAAACGTCCGGGGGTTTCCAGAGATCAACGGCGAGAACTTTCCGCTGGATATCTGGTCTCTCTACATGCAGGAGGCCGTCAAGGAGATGCCCGTCCAGGAACTCGATGCCCCAAGTCCTGACCTAAAGCTCCAGGTCAGGTCGGACGGCCGCGCCGTCTCGAAGCCCGCCGAGACGACCGGGAAGACCAAGGGCTCCACGACCAAAGGGAAGAGCGGAGAATCAAAGGGTTCTCAGAGCTCGACGCCAAGCTCCGGGCAGCAACAACCTAACTTCCAGCCACCGTCTCCGAGCAACCAGCCGCAGCGGCCGCCGGTGAACCCGCGGCCGCCACCGATCTACGGCCAGCCGCAGCCGTAACTTATCCGAGGAGATCGGTAGCGACGGGCGGAGGCTCAGCCTCCGCCCGTCGCTAGAACCTCCAACGCCTCTGCGTGGAGAGTTTCGTTGTTGGTTGCGAGGAGGCCGTCGGAGTCGTATGTCCAGGTGCCACCGGTAAGGTTGGATACCTGTCCGCCGGCCTCGGCCACGAGGAGGGCCGTAGGAGCGTAGTCCCAGGCAGTATTGCGGGTGCCGATAGACACGTCGAGGTAGCCTGCCGCGAGCCATGCACCACGTATGCCGGCGCTCCCGAGCGAGCGGACCTGCCAGCAACGCTTGAAGACTTCGAGGGTGCCGTTCTTGCGAGGGTCGTTGCTGCCCCTGTAGGAGACATCCGCCCCGACGAAGGAGTCAGCGAGCCTCTTAGCGCTGCCGACCCGGAGAGGGTGAGTCTCGCCGGAGGCTGACTCACGATAAGCCCCGCCACCTAGCCGGGCATGATAGATGTCGCCCAGGCGAGGCGCGCCGACGGCGGCGTGGGTGATCCGGTCTCCCTCTACAACGGAGATGCAGACGCAGAATAGAGGATTGGCGCGGGCGAAGTTGGCGGTGCCGTCTACAGGGTCGAGCAGCCAGGTACGGCCGGTGAGGGAGATCTCTCCGCCCTGCTCCTCGGAGAGGATGGAGTCCTCCGGGTAGCGTTCGCGGATGCGCGAGATCAGGAGCTCCTCCGAGAGAAGGTCTACCTCGGTGACGAGATCCTTGGGGCCTTTCTCCCGGATCTTACCGGGATCCATCAGACGAGAGAGGTGTAGCTCTCCGGCGGCCATGGCCAGCTCGCGCACGAACGCATGGAGCTTCTCGGGTGATTCGTCCGCCGGCCCCCCGGGAGCGGGTACGCTATCGGAGGTACTCACGCAGGTTCTGGGTGCGTCGCTGCTCACGAAGGAGGTTCAGGGTCTTCATCTGGATCTGGCGGACCCGCTCCCGGGTTATGTCGAACTCCCGGCCAACCTCTTCGAGGGTGCGGGGTCTGTCGTCCTTCATCCCGAAGCGAAGCTCGATGATCTGTCGCTCCCTCTCCGGCAACTCGTCGAGCGCCTCCCTTAGATGCGCCTTCAGCAGGGCCTCCGAGACCGCATCGGTTGGCGTAACGGTCGTTGCGTCCTCCAGGAAGTCACCAAGGTGGGAAGAGTCCTCGTCGCCGACCGGGGTCTCAAGCGAGATGGCTCGCTGGCTGATCTCCTTTAACCTCACTATCTCCTCGACAGGCACGTCCAGCTCGCGCGCTATCTCCTCGTCGACCGGCTCGCGTCCCAGAGCCTGGGTCATACGCCGGTGTGTGCGGTGGAACTTGTTGACCTTCTCGACCATGTGGACGGGGATGCGGATGGTGCGGCCCTTGTCGGCGATGGCGCGGGTTATGGCCTGCCGGATCCACCACGTCGCGTAGGTCGAGAACTTGTAGCCCTTTGTGTGGTCGAACTTCTCGGCCGCCCGGATCAGACCGAGGTTTCCCTCCTGTATGAGGTCCAAGAACGAGACCCCGCGGTTGCGATACTTCTTGGCTATCGAGACCACGAGCCTCAGGTTCGCCTCGACGAGCCGGTCCTTGCACCGCTTGTCGCCGCGAGCGATGCCCTTGGCGAGCCGTATCTCATCGGCGTGCGTGAGCAGCCTAACCCGTCCGATCTCCGCGAGGTACATTCTTATGGAGTCGCCTGTTGCCACCGCGTGAGCAATTTGGACCGCCGGGGTTTCGGGTACCTGCGCAGCGCCGGTCGAGGGGACCCCGTTTACCGAGGGTGCGATCTCACCCTCGACTATGTTGATGTCCTCCTCTTCGAGGGTGGCGTAGAACTCCTCCACCTCGGTCGCCGAGAGATCCCCCTCCTGCAGCAGATCCGCGACGTCTTCTGTACTGATGAACCCTTGGCTCCTGCCACGGTTCAAAAGCTCGTCCGTCCGCTCCGTCAGCATCGTGGTGTTCTCGGCAGACATTCGTCCCCTTTCTTGGTAAGAACGACCGCGCTCCACAGCTCCCCCTCGGTGGTGCCCTGGTTCTCCACGCTTATGTTAAGTTTCCGTAAAAAATGACCCGGGTAGGTTAACACACCCCTTTCGGAGAGTCATTGGATTCTCGTGTAATTTCTTATACTCGCTTTGTTGACTGGGCCAGAACGGTCCGCGTCGGGGCGTACAGGGTACGGCCCTTGCTAAACTAGGGGGCGTGGTTTTTCTGAATCGTGCACGGTTGAACCGTACCCTGGGGGCGGAACTGCCGCCGGGAGTGAAGGGCATCGGCGGCGTCGCCCATGACTCACGCCGCGTAGAGCCCGGCTTCGCCTTCGTCGCCGTCTCCGGCTTCAAGCACGATGGGGTAAAGTTCGCCGGCGAGGCCTTACGCCGCGGCGCGGCGCTCGTCGTGGCCGAGCGTGAGGTTCCGCACGCGCCCAATACTGTCGTTGTCCCCGATGCCCGGGCGGCGCTCGCCGCGCTCGCTTGCGCCGTCTCCGGCGATCCTTCAGCGAGCATGGCCGTTTACGGTGTTACCGGAACCAACGGCAAGACTACGACCTCCTACGCCCTCTACTCCATCCTCGCCGCCGCCTATACGGCAGAGAGATGCGGGCTAATGACCACCGCTGAGCTGGTCTTCGGCGGGGAGCGCCGCCCGACCATCCGCACCACACCCGAGGCGACGGAGGTCCAGGGTACTCTTGGAAAGATGCTCGGCGCAGGGGTGGAGCATGTTGTCCTTGAAGTCTCTTCACACGGGGTCGCCTTGAAGCGGGTCGCGGGTACTCGCATAAAAGGCGCGCTGTTCACTAACCTCACCCGTGACCACCTAGATCTGCACGGCTCGATGGAGGAGTATTACAAGGCCAAGCGCGAGCTCTTTTATTGGGCTGAGGGACCGAAGCTCGCATACGCTGACGACGCTTTCGGGCGGCGTTTGCGCGAGGAAGTACGGGGTGTAGAGATGTTCGGCGTCGCAGAGGACGCGGACTATCGCGTGGAGGCCGTCCGGTCCGTGCCGGGAGGGACAGCGTTCCTGCTCCGACATCCGGGCGGGGTTTTGGAGGTCGAGAGTCCCCTGCTTGGCGGGTACAACGTCCAAAACGTCGCGGGCGCGGCTGCGCTCGCGCTCGCTCTGGGAGTAGAGGAGGAGGTGGTAGCGCGGGCCGTGGGGGAGATGGAGCAGGTACCTGGCAGGTTTGAGAGGGTCGTCTCCCCGGAGAGGTTCGGTTTCGAGGTAGTCGTGGACTATGCCCACACCGATATCGGGCTGGAGGCAGTACTAGATGTCGCTCGCACTGCGACAGGCCCGGGCAACGGCGAGAGACCGGGACGCGTGGTGTGTGTCTTCGGAGCTGCTGGAGACCGAGACCCGGCGAAGCGTCCGTTGATGGGCCGAGTGGCGGCTGAGCTTGCGGAGTTGAGCATAGTGACCACCGACGATGCCTATACCGAGGACCCGGAGAAGATAGCCTGCGAGGTCGCGGTCGGCTCAGAAGGCGGACCGGGAAGCTACGAGGTCGTGCTGGATCGGCGGGCTGCTATCCAGCGTGCGTTAGAGGCAGCCAGACCCGGAGACGTCGTCGTCGTGGCGGGCAAGGGGCACGAGAGAGTGCAGCATCTCCCACAGGGCGACGTACACTTTCACGACGCGACCGTCGTACGTGAGCTTCTGAAAGAGCTAGAAGAGAAGGGTGGGTAGAGTTTGCAAGACGTTGCAAAAGACGAGGTGCTCCGGCGTTTAAAGAGCGTGGAGGGACACGTCCGGGGCGTGGCGAAGATGGTCGATGAAGGGGACGTCACCTACGCCGACGTAGTCCAGCAGACGAACGCGATCTTCTCGGCGATCCGGCGCATCAACGCCGTTCTCCTCAAAGACTTCGTCGAGGAGAGAGCTGGCGAGGACGGAGCCTCAGAGGAGATGGTCAAGGATCTCGTGAAGGCCATAGACAGGGTGGTGAAGTGAGCCGCGTGCGCCCGCTGACCCTACTCTTTGTCCTGCTAGGGGCTGTGCCGCTGATCGTCGGAGTCTCCGGGGTAGTCTCCTACTTTCTGTGGCGCGCGGGTAACGGCTTGCTCGTGTGGGGGGTATTGCCTCTCGTCGCGTCGCTCTTGCTCGTAGGAACGCTCGGCGCGATCCTCGGGTTGGCAGCGGGCGGTACCCGAAACTCTCCAGATGAGAACGACGGTGCTGCTCGCAAGAGATTGCGCCGGGAGGATAATGTATAGTCCCGGATCTATGAACGGCGGAAAGGACGAGGATATAAAGCTTCTGGAAGAGAGGCTTGCGGAGCTCGAGAAGCTCGCGGAGGATCTCGAGGGTGTTCCGGACGCGGAGGTCGTCGACGTTCTGGAGAAGGCGGTCGCCTTGCTTTCGGAGGTAAACGCGCGGGTGGAGGCCGGGCTCGCCGGAGCCGAGGGTGAGGCGCGAGAGATCGGCGAACTCCTCCAAAAAGTAGACTTTGGTCCTTTCGATGCTGCGTTGGAGGATCTGGAGCAGCGGCCTGCGGGTGACACGGGCGGTGTCTGATCCCCACTCTGCGGCCCTCGCTGCCCGTGTGAGGGAGGCGGCCTTGTTGGAGGGAGACTTCGTGCTCTCCAGTGGCAAGAAGAGCAGCTTCTACGTCGACAAGTACCTCTTCTCCACCGAGCCCGATCTCCTGCGGGACCTGGCCCAGGAGATCTCAGCTAGGCTACCGGCTGGCGCACGTAGGCTCGCGGGCGTCGAGCTCGGGGCGGTGCCGCTGGTGGCGGCCGTGGCTCTGCACACGGGGCTTCCATACGGCATAGTCCGCAAGAGCGCAAAAGAGTACGGAACCGCAAACAAGATCGAGGGTAGTCCTATCGAAGCCGGAGAAGGAGTCGCCCTTATAGAGGACGTCGTCACCACGGGCACGCAGGTGTTGCGGGCGGCTGAGGTACTGGAGGAGGCAGGAGCTGAGGTACTGGGCATCGTCGCCGTACTTGACAGGAGGGACGAGGCGGCTTCCAGGCTCAGAGGTTATACGTTTGAAGCTTTGCTCAGAATGGAAGATTTGGGGGTGACAAGAGGGGATTGAGGCACATTTAGCGCTCTGTTATAGTCCCCCGGAGTTAGTGGTGGGTAAAAGGGATTGAAAGCTGACGAAGGAGGCAGTAAACGGATGAACAAGACGGAGTTGATCGAGAAGATAGCCAGCGAGGCAAACGGTTCCAAGAGCGAGGCTCAGCGCTACTTCGACGCGTTTCAGGATGTAATCACCTCTGCCCTCAAAAAGGACGAGGACGTGCAGATTACCGGTTTCGGTAAGTTCTACGTGCAGAAGCGCGCTGCCCGCGAGGGCGTGAACCCCCAGACTCAGAAGAAAATGAAGATACCAGCCTCTAAGGTGCCGAAGTTCACCGCCGGCAACGCCCTTAAAGACTCCATCAAGTAAGCTGAACCTGTACCATCAGCCGCGGGAGGCCAACCCCCGCGGCTTTTTCATGCTCGAGATCTCACCGGGACATCCCCGGTAGTGCATTCCCTCGTCTCCTCTGCTCGCCGCAAGGAGAGCGCCGTCGTGGTCGGCCTCGACCCGGATCCACGTTACCTGCCGCCACAGGTCTTGAAGACCGCCTCTACCGAGGCCGGGGCCGTCCGCGAGTTCTGCCTCGGTATCCTCGAAGCGGTTGAGCCGGAGGCGGCAGCCGTAAAGCTTCAGTCGGCGTACTTCGAACGGCTCGGACCCGAGGGCACGGCGGTATATGCGGACCTGATCTCTGCGGCCCACGACCTAGGGCTTCCCACCATCGCCGACGTAAAGCGCGGCGATATTGGCCCCGTCGCCGCCGCCTACGCCGAGGCCCACCTTCGCGTCTACGGTGCTACCAGCGTTACAGTCAACCCTTATATGGGCGTAGACGCCGTAGCCCCGTTCCTCGACGAGGCACGGCGCCTGGGAGATAGAGGCGTATTCGTCCTCGTCGCCACCTCTAATCCGTCGGCCCCAGATCTCCAAAACTCCACGGCGCCGCCGCTCTACGAAGCAGCGGCGCGGCTCGTTAGCTCTCTCGGCGAGGTTGGGGCTTCAGGATACACGGACATCGGGGCGGTAGTAGGAGCGACCCGTCCGGAGGTAGGACTACGCGTGCGCGAGTTGCTCCCGAGCGCGCTATTTCTCGCTCCGGGCTACGGGGCCCAGAAGGGCGACGCGTCGGGCGTCGGGGCGCTCCTGGACGTTGGCGGCGCGGGCGTCCTGGTCAACAGCAGCCGGGGTATCCTGAGAGCCTTCGAGGTACCCGGCGGTGGAGACTACCGGAGCGCTGCCCGGGACGCCGCCCGCCGGATGCGTGAAGACTTGAAGAGCGTCGGACTCCGGTGGTAGGTAGGGGGCGTTAGAAGTGGTTTATCTCGTAATACACGGCGGCGATCGTGACCGCTATAACGCCGAGGAATACCAGTATTCCTACAACCTGAACTATACTCTCTCGTGTCATGTTCTCCTCTTCTCTTGCTGTGGCCTAGCTTCTCCAAAGGACTCTTTTTAGAGAACCCGGTTCAACTCCTCTCGGAGTTGTTCGTCGCTCTCCAGGTAGTGGCCGTTCTGTACTAACTCTATCTTGCCGTCGCTGATTAGGAACAGCCTTGGCACCCTCTTGACGTTGTATAGCCCCGTCAACTCTCCCGAAGGGTCCTGGAGCACCGCGTAGGGAAGACCCGCCTCGCTTTCGGGAGCGTAGCTCACGTAAACCGCGGCGAAAGAGACTCCTTCGTTCTCGTAGTCGCGGGCCATCTGCTCGAACTCCGGCTGGGCCTCGGCGGTGTCCTTATTAGCCAGGAAGGGCAACGAGGAAGCGCTCCAAAAAGTGACCACGTACACGCCGCTATCGGAGAGCTCGAAAGGTCTACCGTCTCGGCTCTCGGCCTGGAAGGAGGGCGCGTCATCATCTATGTTCGGGGCCGGTTGGGGGAGCGTGAGCGTACCCGTTCCCGTCTCCGGCGAACCATAAAATCGGTAGCCCGCCGCGGCCACGAGCACGAGTAGCACGATGATGACGAAGCGCTTCACGCGCCTGGAAGATGACACAGGGTACGCATCGCGTCCATTGTAGCGTCCTACCGTGACGTTGTCTTATCGTCGGAGGAGCATCGCGAAGGGCTCTCTCATAGAGGTAGTGTGGTATATAGCGGGGAGGGAACTTTGTAGGCGAGGCGGGTCCTTCGGGAGCTGTCCCGGGGAGGAGTATAGTAGGCATGGTAGCTTCGTTGACGCGACCCGCGGCGCTCCTGCGCGCCGAAGGGGCCGTGTTGCTAGCCCTGAGCGTCATGCTCTACGCGCTCGGCGAAACGAGCTGGACGCTCTTCTTGTTGCTGGTTCTCATCCCGGACCTCTCAATGCTAGGTTATCTTAAAGATAGCCGGGTTGGGGCTCTCTACTACAACCTCGGGCATACCTATCCTTTGCCCGCCGTCCTTGTAGCGTTCGGGGTGCTGGCGGGGAGCCTGCTCTATGTTGCGCTCGGCCTGATCTGGTTCGCGCACATCGGCTTCGACCGGATGATCGGCTTTGGGTTGAAGTACCCGACGGGATTCAGGGATACGCACCTCGGGCGGATTGGTGGATAGAAACGAGTATCGGGGAGCTGTCGTTAGCATCAAAGAAGCGCGGAGGAGACCATGATCCTTACCGTCACACTCAACGCCGCTGTAGACCGTACCCTCGTCGTACCGAGCCTTACGCTCGGGCACCGTCATCGGGCGCCGGAGGGCGTGGCGCTCGCGGGCGGCAAGGGCATAAACGTGGCGCGCGGCCTGCGAGCCCTAGACGTTCCCGTGCTCGCGACCGGGCTCGTCGGCGGTCGTAACGGAGACGCCATCAGGGATGGCTTGAGCGAAGCGGCCATCCCGTTCGATTTTGTCGAGATAAGGAGCCCTAGCCGTACCTCGACCGCCATAATCGACCCGACCACGGGCACTCAGACGGAGATCAACGAACACGGACCTGCGGTCTCCCCCGAAGAGGCCCAGGAGTTTCATCGGCGCCTGGAGTTTCTCATGGAGTACGCGACAGCGGTCGTCTTCGCGGGCAGCCTGCCCTCGAACATGGACGAGACTTTCGTCATCGGCCTGCTGCACGAGACCCGCGAGAGAGGCCTCTATACGGTAGTGGACGCTCCTCCGGCGGTCCTCAAGGCGGCTATAAAGGCCAATCCATCTCTCGTGAGCCCCAACCAACATGAGGCCGAGAGCGCTGTGGGCTTCGACTTCATAGAACGCGAGGACTTTCTCCGGGGCGTTCACAAGCTAGTCGAGCTTGGGGCTGAGAGGGCGTGCGTGACATCTCCCGAGGGGTTCTCCTACTTGAAGACGGAGGAAGGTGTCTTCTGCGCCCAGTCGCCGCAGGTGGAGGCCCTCTCGACTATTGGGAGCGGCGATGCTTATCTCGCGGGCCTGCTCGCTGGGCTCCTGCATCGTAGGCTCTCGCCGGCCGAGTCCGTGCGCCTGGCCGCTGGTTGCGCAGCCGCGAACGCCGAGAGTCTAGGGGCGGGAATCTTCGAGACGCGCCGGGCCGAGGAGCTCGCAGAGGCCGTGCGCGTGGAAGCACCCGTCGCCGAGAGTCTGGAACGCTTCTAGGCGACCCGGCTTCGGTCCTCGATCGGGCTACAGGCGGTCAGAGCGTTGTGAAGACGTGAACCTTTTTCGCCATTTCGTGTACCGCAGCTGTCGTCTAAAGGGGCGTTGGAGCGTGATAGACTGGTCTGGTTGGAGCAAGTTTTACCGACCCTGGAGGTATGGTTATGGCGGTTGCCGACGTTACTGATGCCACGTTCGAGAGTGAGGTCTTGGGCTCGGAGAAGCCAGTTATAGTGGACTTCTGGGCGCCGTGGTGCGTGCCGTGCCGCAGGATTTCCCCGATCCTGGACGAGATGAGCGAGAGCCGCGACGACGTGCGCTTCGTGAAGGTAAACGTGGACGACAATCCCCAGACCGCGATGAGCTACCGAATCACGAGCATCCCGACTATTGCCCGCTTCGAAGGCGGCCAGGTGACCCAGCAGGCCGTCGGTGCCCTGCCCAAGAATCAGCTGGCCTCGCAGCTCGGGTTATAATCCCGTACGATTGCTTCTAGTAACCCGCCCGGTTACAATCTCTTGCGTAGGACCTAGCCGCTCCGGCGGCCCCTCGGGTGTGCCGGAGGGCGTGTAAATTCGAAGAGCAAAGGAGGTAGCGGATGAACTTCAGGCCGCTTGGTGAGAGGGCACTGGTAAGGATAGTGGAGCGCGAGGAGAAGACCGCCTCGGGCATAGTGTTGCCTGATACGGCCAAGGAGAAGCCGCAGACGGCCGAGGTAGTCGCGGTCGGCGAGGGAGATGACCTGAAGGTCAGCCAGGGTGACGTCATCGTCTTCGCCAAGTACTCGGGGACCGAGATCAGTCTTGACGGCGAGGACTACATGATCCTCGACGCCGACGACATCCTCGGGGTGGTAGAGGCTTAGATCCGAAGCTCGCAAGGGAGCTTATACTCCCTGCGGCCTTCCGCGCCGGGCTTCTCTTACGGAGAGCCCGGCGCGCTTCTTTGAATCGCTACCCGGAGGTTTTGTGTACCCTCGCTCGATCCCGCTAACCGAGGAGCTAACCTAGAGCATGCGCGCCTTGCGCAAGGGAGACAGGGGCTATGCGGTTGTGGACCTTCAGACCAGGCTGCAGGCGCTTGGTCTGGACCTCGGCAACCGGGGGATAGACGGAGTCCTCGGGCCAAAGACCGAGCTGGCCGTTAGAGGGTTCCAGCAGGGGATAGGTATTCTTGCCGACGGGGTAGTCGGAGAGATCACCTGGAACGAGATCGTCGAGGCTGGCTACCGCGCCGGCGGACGTATTTATCTCTACCTGCGCCAGCCCCCCTTCCGGGGGGCTGACGTTATGGAACTCCAACGCATGCTCAACGACCTTGGCTTCGACCCTGGTGCCGTGAACGGTATCTTCGACGAACGCACGGCCCGCGCGCTTAAGGAGTTCCAGCGTAACGCTGGTCTTACCGCCGATGGAGTCGTGGACGACGGAGTTTTTAGGGTCCTTAAAACTTATGCGACTCAGACTCTAGGTACGCATCAGATGCCGGACAAAAACGGCGGCTACTTTCCCGAAGACCTCTTTTCGGGCGCGATCGTGATCGACGCCGCTCATGGTGGCCGTCATAGGGGATACATCCCTCCCGGAAACCCCGGCCTGTGCGAGGCGGACCTGAATCTTTCCATGGCCCAGGAGCTAGCCCAGATCCTGCCTGCTCGCGAGGTTCTTCTTACCCGTAGTGGCGATGAGGAGGTCTCTAACTCCGACCGGGCTTACCTCGCCAACGCGGCGGGAGCGAAGATGGTCGTCTCCATCCGCCACGCCTACCATGAATCGCCTCGTGCTGAGGGCACGGCTTCCTTCTACTTCAGCCGTCTAGGCTACCAGTCACACCGAGGCCGCATGGCGGCGACCTACGTCCAGAAAGGCGTGAGTCAGGCTTTGGGTACGTGCGATATAGGAGAGTTCGGCCGCTCCTACGACATCCTGCGCGAGACCAATATCCCGGCTGTGCTGCTCGAGCCTCTCTACCTGACAAATCCGCGCGAGTTGCACTTAGCCTCTGATCCTTATTACCCTACTACCGCCGCCGAGGCCATAGCCGCCGCTCTGGAGCTCTACGCCGGCAGGGACGCCGCTTTTATAGCTGTTTAGCGGCCGGATCTTCCGCCGGACGGATCTAAGGTCTGAAGAAGCCTTCGCGCGAGCAAGACACGGATCCTTGATCTAGAGCGTGTCTTAACCCCGCGCCAAGCAACCGTCCGGCTATCCTAGCGGCTCGCGCCGCGGGTACTGGAGAAAGAACCTCACCATCTCCGCCGAGGCGTCGGGGCCTTCGGGGTCAGTGTACGAGCTGGAGAGCCCTCCGCCCGACCAGGCGTGTCCGAGCCCGTGGCCCGTCCATCTCTCTATAACGGCACGACCGTCGGCGTCGCGATAAGTAGCGCAGGTGTAGGCGTGCCCGCCGGGTACCTGGCCCTGGCGGATCTTCGCTCTTGGAGCTGGCTTGCCTGCAGGGTCTGGGCCCTCGGTGCTGGCGGCGAAGTGCGCGAGCAGTTGGTCTCCGTTGCGCGGGTGAACGGTCGTGTCGCGATCCCCATGAAACACGATCGCCGGTGCTACGCGGGTGGTGGCCACGATAGGGATATCCCATGACTGTCCACCGTTTTGCATCGCGGTGAGCGCAGAGAGCAGGTCGTGGGCCGCGCCGGGGGCTAGCCCGGAGTGAATGCCCATCGCGGCGTACAGGTCAGGATAGGTCGTCCCCATGATGGCGGCCATAGCCCCACCGGCCGACGTGCCGGCTATGTACACTTGCTCCGAGTCGAGGCCATACTCGGCGACGACTTCGCGCGTGATGCCAGCGATAATCGACGGCTCGCCTCGCCCTCGCTGCTGGTCAGCGACCTTGAACCCAGTTCCAGCACTTCTGCATGTTGTCGTTCTGGGCCTGTGCGGGATAGGCGACGAGGAAGGTGTGCTCCTCGGCGAGCTTGTTCATGCGGGTACCTGCAGCGAAATCGTTCGGGTTCTGGGTGCAGCCGTGAAGCATGACTACTAACGGAGCCGCTTGACCGACGTAGCCGCTCGGGATGTAAAGTTTGTAGGCGCGGGTGCCAGCCTGGTTGGTGAAAGATCGCTCGACGAATCGTCTCCCTGCCGGAACGACCTCGGGCGTGGGTCCGCTCTCTGTCGGTCGGGGAGCATTGCCGGGCAGACCGCCAGGCTAGCGTGGCGCCCTGCGGAAGCCTTGGGGCGGTTTGGGGGCAGGCCGAAGGACATGCTCGGTCAGGCTAGCTTCCGGATTCGCGGTGGCCTGCGGAGCTTCATCCACGATACGGTAGAACGCTTCGAACGGCCTGCCGGTCGCGTCCGTAGTTGTCGCCTGCTCAGACGTGCTCCCTAAGTGACCCTCTCCTAGGGTACGCTGGATGATGGCTGTCGCCTCAACGAGCCGTCCCTCTCGCATGAGGCGTGTGGCTTCCGCCATTCCGTCCTGCATGTGGTTGTTCATAAACAAGTTCTCCTCTCTCGTTAGGCTTTACTTCTGTCAGGATGAGCGGATGCGTCCCGCAAGCGCCGCCTTTACGGTTGGGCTCGCCTTGAAAGCGCCGAGTACGGCTACAGAGCCGATGATCTCAAGGGCAAGCTCGGGCGGGACGTCGTCGGCGATGCTCGCCAAGCCCAGCACTTTGATCTCCAACATCTCACCGGCTGCGCGTTCCGCTTCGAGGTCGTTGCGAGTGTAGTGCTGCAGGCCAAGTACCAGCGTCTTGGAGACCGGACATATACGGAGGAGGAAGGTCTATATAAGAGCCGTGTGAACCTGTCTGCGCCTATACCTTTCGTTTAGAGCGAGGATACAGCGATCGTCCTGTAGAAGATGTTGGCCGGTATAGAGGTTCGGATTGCCAGCAGGCGGCGGACCGTATCGTCAGAGGGCGCTCGCGTGCTGTATACGGTGGAGAATCTTAGAACCTTTGCTGAGGGCTGACAGCCAGACGCTGGCTGCTATAATGTGCCCTGCAGTCGGGACGTAGCGCAGCCTGGTAGCGCGCCTCGTTCGGGACGAGGAGGTCGGAGGTTCGAATCCTCTCGTCCCGACTCTGTGGGGTGATCCCCCTGATCCTTGATCTTTGTTCGCCTGGGAGTCCTTGCCAGAGGTTCTAGAGATCCACCTCTTCGGCCTCTTCTATGAGCCCGCTCCAGTCTTCGTAGAGATCTTCGAGGGTGCTCTTTAGCTGGCGATGCTCGGTGACTACCTCGCGGGAGCGTTTGCCGTCGGCGTAGAGTTCCGAGGTGGCAAGCTCCTTTTCGAGTCGGGCGATGCGGCGCTCTGTCGCGTCGATCTCGCCCTCCACCGCGACGAGCCGCGTCGCGACAATGCTCTGCCTCTTGTCGAGGCCAGGCCTGACCCTGCGACGGGGGGCGCGGCGGTTACCGCTGCCGCCTTCTTTTACGTCCAGGCGGCGGTGGGCGCGGTAATAGTCGTAGCCACCGAGGTAGTTGGTGAGACCGCCTTTCTCAAGCTCGACTATGCGGGTGGCTAGCTTGCTGAGGAAGAAGCGGTCGTGAGAGATAAAAAAGAGCGTACCCCGGTACCCTGCCAGGGCGTCTTCGAGGGCCTCGCGGGCGGGTATGTCGAGGTTGTTGGTCGGTTCATCGAGGATTAGCAGGTTCGCGCCGCTCACCACGATCTCCGCCAGGGACAACCTGTTCTTCTCGCCGCCCGAGAGTGCCGAGACCTTTTTGAAGACGTCTTCGCCAGAGAAGAGGAACGCGCCGAGAAGCTCTCGCGCCTCGGGCGCGTCGAACCCAGTGGTAACCATAGCCTCTTCGAGCACGGTCTTGTTCGGGTTCAGGCGGTCGAGTTGCTGGTCTTGGTAGGCAGGCACGACGTTGTTTCCCAGACGAACGAGCCCGCCGCGCGGCTCTAGCTCCCCAGTTGCCAGCCGCATGATCGTGCTCTTGCCCGCCCCGTTTGGACCGAGGAGCGCCACCCTCTCCCCCCGCTCGACGATGAGTTCCACGTCGTTCAGGAGCGGTTCACCATCCTCATAACCGTAGGAGACGTTCTCCATCTCCAGCACTACCCGTCCGGCGCGCGAGGTCTCGCCGTTGAGGTCGAGCTTCATGCTCCTCTTGCCGTTCCCCGGACTTTCAATCTTCTCCATGCGGTCGAGTAGCTTCTGCTTGCTCTTGGCCTGCTTCGCCTTCGTGGCTTTCGCCCGGTTCTTATTGATGAACCGCTCCAGCTGCTCGCGGCGCTCGTGGTTCGCCTTCGCCCTGCGGGCGAGCTGCTCGTCGCGGGCCTTTTTCTCGAAGACATATTTTGTGTAGTTGCCCGGGTAGCGGGTGAGCTTGCCGTCGTCGAGCTCAACGATGGACGCGGCGATGGCGTCTAAGAAGTAGCGGTCGTGAGAGACGACTAGGATAGCGCTCTTCGCGTTCTTGACAAAGCTTTCGAGCCACTCGATGCCGCGCAGGTCCAGGTGGTTCGTCGGTTCATCGAGGAGGACGAGGTCCGGCTCGGAGAGGAGCAGACGGGCCAGGGCGATGCGGCTCTGCTCGCCGCCGGAGAAGGAGCTTAAGGGACGCTTCCAGTCCTCGGGGTCAAAGCCCAAGGATGAAAGGGCGGAGGCTGCGTGCGCCCGGTAGGAGTAGCCGCCGTCCCGGTCGAACTCAGCCTGCATGCGTCCATAGCGCTCCAGGAGGGAGGTCGAGGGGCTGCCGGAAAGCTCGTCCTCGAGCGCCTTCAATTCCTTCTCGCGCCGGATCAAATCCTCGAACGCTGAGAGCATCTCTTCTTCCACGGAGCATCCCGAACCAACGTAGAGGCTCTGCGCGGTCATCCCGATTCTAGCCCCGCCGACCAGCTCCACCGAGCCCTCGTCCAACTCCGAGACGCCCGAGAGGACGTTCAACAGCGTGGTCTTACCGGCGCCGTTGCGGCCGACCAGCCCGATCTTCTCGCCCGCCTCAATAGAGAGGTTGGTGCCGGAGAGGATTTTTAGGTCCCCCCCGTGGTACTTCACCAGATTGCTTGCTATAAGAACCTTCATGCCGATGAAATTAACACGTTGGAGAAACATATGACGTCTCCGCTCAGTTCGAGCGAGCCTTCGGCGCCGATGTGCGCCTTCATGCTGATCATTCTATACACCCGGTGGCGTTCCTCCGACCGGAGCTCGTCGATAGCTTCAGGCACGAGCCCGGCGTAGGCTTCGAGCAAGTTGTCCCTATCGCGTTCTAGCTGTGCCAGGCGATCCGTGCGGTGCCGCAGGGCGCGCAGTTCCCGCTCGGCAGTCTCCCTAGTCTCTTCAAGGGCAGTTAGCCGGTCTCGAAGTTCACTAAATTCTATCAGCCCTTGTGCCGCCATCTCCTGGTAGCGAGCGCGTTTGCGGTCCGCCTCGGAGAGCTGCTCGAACCACCGCTCCGCCTCGGTGGCCGGGTCGCCGTGCGCGCCGCGCGCCTCCTGCTCGATCATATGGTCCAGGCCGGCGCGTAAGCGGGTAGGGTTCTTGAGGATCTCCGCGACCTCCTTCCACACGCGCGCCTCCAGATCCTCCGCCTTGTGGTGCGTCCGCGCGGAACAGAGGTGTGGCTTGTTGTACCCGCCGGCGCTGCAGCAGTAATAGAAGTAGTCGCGGGTAGACTTGATGTAGGAGCGGGCGCTCATCGCCCGGTCGCACTCAGCACAGCGCAGTATGCCGCCGGACAGCTCCCATTCCCGGCGCCCGGCGTTGGCGGGCCTGCGGTTGTTCTCAAGGCTCTTTCGGGCGGCGTCTACCCACTCGCGGGGTATGCCCGAGTCGGGGACCGGGACGCCTATTCTGTCCTCCGGCGCGCGCTCCTTCACCTTGTACCTGTATTTGTAGCGTCGCCCGTCTGGCCCGTTTTCGGCTATTCGCTTGCGCTCGAACGCTCTCTTGCCAGACCACCACACGCCATATAGCTTGTCTGGATTTAGACGCGCCGCTACCTCGGGGGAGACTATCCCCTGCATTTCCTTGAAGGTGTGGGGCTTGTATAAGTCATTGACCAACACCCCCCGGATGAAGCTTGAATCCCAATCGGCCTTTCCCGAGGGCGTTCTCAAGCCCGCCTCTTCGAGGTGGCGCGTGATCGCGTAGACTGTCGTCCTCTCCACGCCCGCCATGTTGAAGATGCGCCGCACGACTGCCATCTCTGACGGATTGACCACGTAGCCATCCCGAGCCTCGTTGAAGTCGAAGCCGAACGCAGCGCCGGCGGAGGCGGCGACGATCTTCCCCTCCCTGGCCTTCCTGAGCTTGCCGCGCCTGGTCCTCTCGGCTGTCTTCGCCCGCTCGAACTTGGCGAGCTGATCTAAGATGCCGTCCGTGAGGTCCCCTTCGGGACTCCCATCGCCCCGGTCGTTAAGCGCTCTCAAGGCCGTGCCGTGTTCCTCAAACTCTCGCCTGAGAAGGTAGTGATACGCTGGCTCACGGCTAAAGCGGTCCCGATCCTGGGCGAGCACCAGAGAGACCTCGCCGGCGGCCACAAGGTCTCGCACGCGGTCCATGCCCGGCCTCTCAAGGCTCGCTCCACTCTGTCCCCGATCAATGACCTCCTCCAAAACCTCTAAACCTTCGGAGGCTGCATAGCTCCTTAAGGCTTCAAGCTGTTGGGATAGAGAGTAGCCTGTGCGGGCCTGTTCGTCTGTAGATACGCGCGCGTAGAGAATCGCCCTCTCGGGCCGACGGAGGTTCGTTGAGGGCATGATCTAGAGTCCTTGCCTGAGGAGGTCCGTGGGACGTACTCCAAGGACATCAGCCAGCTTCTTGAGCGTGTCGGGGCGTCCACTACCGCGCTCCTCCAGCCTCCACACTGCACCTGGGGAGAGCCCTGCCTTCTCGGCTAGTCGACGCTGGGAAAGTCCTTGGTTTATTCGCAGCTCTTGCAGCTTCTCCACGTTTACCTCCATGTCTCGTAGTTTACGAGAATCATTATACTGGGTTTGTAGACAATTGTAGACACTTGTAGTAAAAAAGTGCCTCAGACAAAGAAATGGCCCCGTAGGTGTTGGAGCACCCTGGAGCCCGGACTACGGAAAGCTTAGAGGCCACCGTGATTAAGGAAACTGTAGCCACACCGGGCACGAGGCTAACACCACTCGCGAGCGCAGTAGCTGTGCGGGGTGCAGTACTACCACGAAGACGCTTGTGGCTCCGATCCTGAACGCCAGGGGCTATGAGGGGCCGATGTACTGCATGTCCTGCAACCTGCGCTTCTTCACGGTGGACAGAGAGAATGGGCTAGTCCATAGACGATCAGGCCGGAGTCTTTAGGGGCTCCGGTCCTTCTGTTGCTGCTGAGTGTTCCGCTTGCTCCTCGCACGCTCTTTGCCCCCCGCATTAACGTCATCCATAAGGGTTTCTGGTATCCATGAAGGTTTCAGTCTCCCGACTTCTCCCGGCGTCTGGAATATCTGAGCCCTATTATTCGTTAAACGAAGGTAAGTAAGTTTGGCCTCGTTGCCGGAGACCCTGGTGCCAAAAGAGCGGGACGGAGCCTCAATTCCTCTGCAACTTTATGCAGTACAACCATATCTAGTGATGAGTGCCATACTGCAAGAGTCACCCACTGCTTCGTAAACGGGGTAGAAGCTGCAACGCATTCAGAATCGTAGATGTGAGTTTCCGAGAAAACGTCTTAGCGGCAATTAGGTGAATAAGGGGCTGGTGGCGCTTTGACTAAACAGCACAGCTTTTCAGTGTAAGACTTGGCACACTGGGTAGT
>DASQMR010000249.1:0-2866 GCA_035645375.1 Rubrobacteraceae bacterium | reverse complement strand
CAAAGACCGTTCGAGATCCCTCACCCGCCAATTGGTGTGATCTGCACCCGTTATCTTCATAGGTCTTCTCCCAGAGTTCTTCGTTCCTCTACCCTAGGCCTTATCTCTTGCCACCTTCGATGGGGCGTGCAACCGCGCAGGGTATGGACGAAGCTCTAGGGTAGCTACTGCTGCCCTACTGCTGCCAAAGTCCCCGACAACTGAACCGGGGTTTTTTGTTTTTTAGGATTTGCAGGAAAACAAAGAGCCGATGAGCGGCCTCGAACCGCTGACCCCATCGCAACGCGAGTGAGATCCTCAAGGAGCTACGGGCAGGACCTCGCCAGCAGGGCCCTCGAAGACGCCTGTGCCGCAGGGTTGCAGTACGGATGCAGTAAGAGCATCGGTAGACCCATCTCGAACCCCCTTACCGTGCGGTGTTTTCCCTGCAAAACGTCGCTTTTTCTAAGTGGGCGTTGCTGGGTTCGAACCAGCGTCCTCCTTGTAAGGGAAGTCTAAGCCGTTGCGGGCCATTGCATAGGGTTGCAAATCTCTTTACCTAAGCCGTTTCCCCTGTCCCACCTTGCACACTCTTGCGGACCATTGCACCCCGGTGATGTACGGGTGATATAGATTGATGTAGCGGGGTTAGATTCCTTGACCCCGGCTGCGCCGTGTTGTCGCCCAACTGGTGCATGTTTTGGAGCAGTAGGCGCTCTCGTGGGCGCCAAGACGAAAGTAGGCGCCGCACGAACGGCGCGCGCATCGACGGACCCTGTTACCGCCGGTAAAGTCGAGGTAGACCATGAGGTACATCGCCTGCAACAACGACCGGCACCGCCACCCCCGCCCGAGCCTCCCATCCTTGCCGACCGAAGTGTACGGCGACACGCCGGCTACTCGTTCGTTCAGGCCGTAGGCTATTTTGGGATCGTATGGCGCGCGGGGGAAGTTCTTGCATTCCAGTTGTTCCCAAGAGGTGAGACGTTCTCTTGTCGGGACGATAGATACCCCGCGTTCGGCTACGAGGCGTTGCGACATGATCAGGGAGGGGACCGTTTTGGCGAGCAACCGTTTCACGTCAGTTAGGCGGTCGCCCGCCATAAGGTGCGCTCTTTTCGTACGGCTTCAGATTTGTTTCCGCCACTCCCTACCGAGCACATACGCATCGGTGATGCTCTGAAACCTCATGTCGAGCACGCTGAACCGCATGGTCGCACCGGGTCCGGACCGGACTTGGGGCGGCTCCCAGCAGTAGGGAGAACCCGTACCGGAGTTCCGAGGCCTGGTTTGGCCACGCTTGCTAGGGCGCGCCGCTCTGATTTCCGCGTCCGCCTGGGGAGTGCCGGGTCCGCGGTGCCGGATCCGACCCCCGGAGGATTACGGCTTCACGCGACGGTCCTCGGTCAGCCCGTCTGCGGCAACGACGCGCCGCGTGTGAAGACGCCGACCAGTCTGGCATACTTTGTGAATTACCGGTCTATTCACGATCTAGAGAGTTAGGGGTACGATGGCGAGAATCTCGGATCTAAAGTTGAGATACCGGATCCTCATGAGGACGTACCCCTACCGCAGCCACGACTGGAGACCTGGCGCGGTCCTGGAGAAGCATCTGGAGGAGACGCGCGTGGCCGTCGTGACCACGGCTGCCTTTCACCTCCCGGACCAACCGGCTTTCGATGAGACCGTCAATGGTGGGGACACCTCCTACCGGGTGATCCCCAGAGACGCCGCGCTGGACACGCTGAAGATCGCCCACAAAAGCGACGCCTTCGATGCCTCAGGGATCGAGGCCGATAAGAACCTCGCGCTGCCACTACGGGATCTTGAAGATATGGCGGACGAGCGGTGGATCGGCTCCGTAAGCGACCGACACTACAGCTTCATGGGCTCCCTCCCGGCTCCAGGACGTCTGGTCTCGCGCACCGCACCCGCCGTGGCGTCGTCGCTGAAGGAGGACGAGGTCGATGCGGTCTTTCTCACACCGGTCTGACCACTCTGCCATCAATCGGTCGGGTTGATACAGAGCGTGATCGAGAAGGCAGGCATACCGACTGTTTCGGTCACGATGTTGAGAGAGGTTACGGAGAAAGTAAACCCCCCGCGTGCCCTGTTCGTGGATACGCCGCTCGGCTATCCGCTCGGACGCCCCCACGACCCCGAGCTCCGAAAGCAGATAATCCGGGCCGCGCTCTCGCTCCTGCCGCTCCGGGAGGGGTTACTACCGTTGATCGAAGAGTTTCCGCTAGAGGACGGTCCCGGGTAGGCTTGCGGTGCTACCGGTCAGGCGACGGCCGGATGCTATTTCTGCCTCACTCCTCGGCAGAGTTCGTGCTCTCCCGGTATCTCCCCGGAAGAACTGGACCTCCTGCGAGCAGAGCTCGATTCTTGACGATTACGTGTCGATGGTACGAAACCTAAAACCCTGCGGGCTCTGGACAAACGCAGACTACAGGAACCGGCTACGGCGGATAGAATCACTCGCGTGCGCACCTACTCTCACGCGGCGCTGACCTGGACCGTCGCCGGGCTCGCGGACCCCTCCGAAGCTAGCGCGGCGACCTGGGCGCCGCTGGCGCGACGCTCGCGGACCTCCCGGCGATCCTCGGGACGGTGTGGCTCGGATCGCGGGGAGGCCGTCTCGTCCGGCCCGGGTTCCGCGAAGAGGTGTGCGCGAGGCGCTCCTTCTCCGACCCCGACGCGGCTCTCCACTCGGCGCTCCCGGTGGGCGTCCTGATGCTCTCACGGTCCTGTTGAGGCGTGGTTCGAGGGAGCGGAATCCGTACGAGCCGCCGCTCGCCTTCCTGATGGGGTGGGCTGGTCACGTGCTCGCCGACGCTCTCACCCACGCGGGGGACGCGCGTCCGATCCTGTGGCCGATCTCGGG
>DASQMR010000248.1:0-1898 GCA_035645375.1 Rubrobacteraceae bacterium | reverse complement strand
CGAACCGCTGACCTGCTCATTACGAGTGAGCCAATAGGCGTTGCTGGGGTTGCACGGGGTTGCAGATACCGCGTATCTAAGCGGTTTCCCTTTCTCTGCGTTGCCCAGTGATGCACCGTATTGCGTTCCCGGTGGTGTCAGAGTGGTGTCAATATCGCTATGGACAAGGATACGAGTATCTTCGATAAGATCTACTCCGAGCGCGTGGAGCATTGACCGCCGCAGTCGGCACTAAATCGGGCTGCCGGACATTCGCTGGCATGATCTGCGGCATACATAAGCGACCCTCCCGCTCGCCCGCGAGACGCACCATCCTACGTGCAAAGGTCCCTCCGGCATGCCTCGGTGCAACTCACCCTCGATCGCTATTGTGGTCCATTTGTCCGTAGCGCTAAGTTCGGCTTTGGAGGATGATGTGCTCGTTACGCGAAGGCCCGACAGCAGGAAAGGAAGCAATGTCGGAAGAAAACAAGGCTCTTGCGCGTCGCTTCCTGGTGGCGCAAGCAAGAGGTGACATGGAGACGCTCGATGAGTTAATGGCTCCCAACTTCGTCGACCGCAGCCTCCTGCCCGGCCAAAAGCCGAGCCGCGAGGACTATAAGCAGTCGCTCGCCGACATGCTCTCTGTGTTCGTCAATACCAGCTTCACTGTTGAGGCCCAGATCGCCGAAGGTGACCAGGTGGTCAGCAGGTTCACGGGAACCAGCGTTCACCGTGGCACGTTCTTGGGAGTCGACCCAACCGGTCAGGAGACGAGCTATTCGGGCATTACGATCCACCACATAGCCGACGGCAAGATTGTGGAAGAATGGAGCGAATCGGACAACCTGGAGATAGTGCAGCCCGCCCTCGAGCAGGAGATGCGCAGGCGTAAGCGCATTGAGCAGGAGAAAATGGCGGCTTTGGGCAAGCTCTCCGCCGGGCTTGCCCACGAGTTGAACAACCCGGCCGCAGCGGCGCGACACGCGGCGGGGAGACTGCGCGAGGTGATTCTCAAGGCACAACTGCTTGCCCTCGAGCACGCCGGTCGCCTCTCTCCTGGGGAGCAAGAGGCACTGGTTCGGCTGCTGAGAGAGGTTACCGCGTTCGACGCCGTCTCTCTCGATCCGCTCTCGCAGAGCGACCGGGAGGAAGAGATTGCCAGCTGGTTGGAGGAAAGGGGATTCTCCGAAGCCTGGGAATACGCGCCAGTCCTGTGTGCTGCTGGCCTGCATACCGGGCGCCTAGAAGAGCTGGCCGACGAATTGGGTGACGGCGAGTCGCTTGGGGGTGCACTCGAGTGGCTCGCAGCGACGCTGGAGTCGACCGATCTTAGCGACGAGGTCCGGCAGAGCGTAAGCAGGATCTCCGAGTTGGTTCAGGCCATGAAAGTTTACACCTCCATGGACCAAGCAGCGTATGCTGAGACCGACGTACTAGAAGGCTTGGAAGAGACGCTTACCATCCTCAACCACAAGCTAGTGGGTGCGAGCGTGGTGCGGGAGTACGAGGAGGACTTGCCGAAGATATGGGCCAACGCCGGCGAACTCAACCAAGTGTGGACCAACCTCATAGATAACGCAGCAGACGCCCTAGGAGGTCAAGGGCGTCTAGTGGTGCGGGCGTTTCGAACCGGAGACAGTGTGACGGTCCAAATTGTCGACGACGGCCCCGGCATACCGCCCGATATCCAGAACCACATCTTCGATCCGTTCTTTACGACCAAAGAGGTCGGCGAGGGAACCGGTCTCGGGCTGGATATCGTCCGGCGTGTGGTGGCCGGCCATGGGGGTGTAGTCTCCGTAAACGTGGAGTCTGGCCAGACCCGCTTCACGGTCCAATTGCCGCAGGAACCAGCGCAACCCAACAAGCGCATTCGTGAGCCCGACCTCAGCTGATTCACAAACCTGGGGGAAAGG
>DASQMR010000247.1:0-7062 GCA_035645375.1 Rubrobacteraceae bacterium | reverse complement strand
GGCTGACGTGGACGAGAGCGCCGGGATGTACCGCCAGTACCGCTTTAAATAAGATCTACTGGCTGTCGCCGACCGTGTATTACCGGTATCGCTTGACCTCGCAGGCGTCGGGCCCTGGCCGACGGCCGCGAACGCCCTGATTACATACCGCCCGTAAAGATAGGAAAAGCTCGTCGGTTTGTCGTTGCTCTACTCTTATGGCGCTCTGTTTCTCTGGAGCTTTCTGGCGGCCACGGTCGTGCCGCTTAGTTCGGAACCTCCCTTGATCTTCCTCGTAAGAAGCGAGGAGCTTATGGTGGCGCCGGTGCTGGTAGGGACGTTGGGGAATGCCATAGGGGCGTGTACGACGTACTGGATCTCGCGCCGCGCCGCCCAGGCTCTAAAGAAGCCGCGCCAATCCTCTAAGAGCCGGACGGCCCGACTGTACCGCCGCTACGGGCAGCCAGCGCTGCTGCTCTCATGGGTGCCGATCCTCGGGGACGGGCTGGTCGTGCTCGCGGGAGCGACTCGGTTGCGTTTCTGGGATTTTTGCTTCTGGATGACGCTCGGCAAGGGGCTGCGTTACTTCGCGCTCGCGTGCGCCACCCTGTACTTTCTTTGACAACATAGGTCTTACAGCATCCTTCGGGGATTGCACCGTAGGACGACAGGAGCCTGCGTCACCAAGGATAGCGCCGGAGCCGGTACGAACGTGCGAGTACGTACGCCTTGCCCAGGGTTGCGACGGGATGTGGAACATCCGTTCCCTTGTGCCGCACCAGAGGTTAGCGACCGCTCAAACCAAAGTCGGCGCGCCCAGGCGCCGGCCGGTTTACGAAGCAGCGCCCTTTGCCGCATTCGCAAGCTTCTCCTCAGCATCGACTACCTCCTCGTCTTCCACGCGTCGGAAGAGGGGGGTGGCTCCGGCCACGCGGTAGCTCTCCGAAGGGTATAGCTCAGAGATACGCTCTACAGGCCCGTCAAAGAACGCGCGCAGCCGCTCGACTGCCTCCGGGACGTAGGGGGCGGCGTGGTAGGCGATGGTGCCGAGCAGTACGCAGCAGTAGTACAGCGCGACCCGCGCCTCCTCCGGGTCCTCCTTGCGACTCTTCCAAGGGGCAGAGGCGTCGAAGAAACGGTTGGCCCGCCTGCTCATAGCCATCAGCTCCCCAAGGGCCTCCCTGGGCCTCCCGGCGTACATGCGCTCTTCGTAGCGCGCCTCGATCTCTTTTACATCGTCTAATGCCTCGCGCGCATCTTGGGGGACGTCTCCGGGACGCGTCACCTCACCGTCGAAGTACTTCTCCACGAAGGAGAGGGTCCGGTTGATGTAGTTGCCGAGGTTGCCTATGAGGTCGGAGTTGACCCGGCTCTGAAACTCGCGCCAGGAGAACACGACGTCCCCGGTCTCCGGCAGGTTCGATGCGAGGTAGAACCGCAACAGGTCGGCCGGGAAGCTGTCTAACGCCTCGTGCAGCCACACGGCGAGGTTGCGGCTCGTGGACATCTGCATGGCGCGCGGCTCCCCGTCCACTACGACTTCCAGGTTCATAAACTCGTTCGCAGGCACATCGTAGGGGAGGATAAAGGGCTCCTCGCCATCCTCCGCCGCGCCCATGAGCTGCGCGGGCCAGACAAGGGAGTGGAAGACCGTGTTGTCCTTCCCGATAAAGTGGATCAGCTTCGTGTCCGGCTCCTGCCAATACTCGCGCCAGCGGTCCGGCTCCCCGATGTTCTCGGCCCACTCCATCGTCGAGGAGATGTATCCGATGGGGGCATCGAACCACACGTAAAAACGCTTGTCCTCGAAGCCGGGCTCGGGGATAGGCACGCCCCACTTTATGTCCCGCGTTATAGGCCGCTTCTCCAACCCCCCGTCTATGACGCCGAGGACAAAGTTCTTGACGGACGCGCGCCAGTGTTCTTGCCCGCCGACGTATCCCTTGAGGCGATCGGAGAACTTCGGCAGATCAAGGTACAGGTGCGTGGTCTCCCGGACTTCAGCCGGTCCACCGGTGACCTTGGAGTGCGGGTCGATAAGCTCGTATGCCTCGTACCATGAGCCGCAGTTGTCGCACTGATCGCCCCGCGCCTCCCTGTAACCGCATACCGGACACGTCCCCTCGACGTACCGGTCGGGCAGGAAACGCCCCTCGGTCGGGCTGTACATCTGCTTGCTCTCCGCCTCCGAGATGTAGCCGCCCTCCTTGAGCTTGCGGTAGAAGAGTTGGGTATTCTCCGCGTGCAGAGGTGTCGAGGTGCGCGAGAAGTTATCGAAGCTGATGCAGAAGCGGGCGAAGGTCTCTTTCATGTGCGCCCACCAGTAGTCCACGACGTCCTTCGGTTCCTTCCCCTCACGCTCGGCGGTCAGCGTGATCGGGACGCCGTGCTCGTCTGTCCCGCATACGTAGATCACGTCCTCGCCGCGCGCCCTCAAGTATCGTACGAAGACGTCCGCCGGGAGGTACGCCCCCACGATCTGGCCCACGTGCAGCGGTCCGTTGGCGTACGGCAACGCCGAGGTAACCAGATACCGCTCTCTCCTGCCGCTCACTTCTCTCTCGATCATTGATAAAGAATAGCATCGTAAACGTTCCCTGACGAAGCCCGAGAGTCTCCAGAGAGCCGTGCTAACATCCGCCCCGTATGGACTACTCGCGCCCCCACGAAACCTCTATCTCCTCAAGACTTACATCTTGAAGGTAGCTTTCCGGCTATTACGCCCCGAAGCCAGAGCGCCGTCCCGCGCCTATGCTGGGGATGCCGGCTACGATCTCTCCGCCGCCGAGAGGGCCGTTTTGGCGCCCGGAGAGCGGGTCGTGGTACGCACCGGGATAGCGGTAGCCATCCCTGATGGGTACGCAGGCTTCGTACTTCCGAGGAGCGGGCTCGCGGTACGGCACGGGATCTCGCTCATCAACACGCCCGGGCTCATAGATCCTGGGTATCGTGGAGAGCTCATGGTCCCTCTCATAAACCACGACCGCGATAAAGTGTTCGAAGTGGAGGTGGGCATGAGGATCGCCCAACTCGTCCTCGTGCGGGTGGCGGAGGCCCGTTTCGTAAACGTAGACCTCCTCGAAGAGGGGTCTGACGAACGCGGAGAAGGGGGCTTCGGCTCTTCAGGAACCTCCTAAGACAACATGATAGCCTGCCAGGCACCTTCTGCGTGTGCCCAGGCGAGAGGGAGCAGGGCGCCGAAGAAAGGCTGCAGGGGAAATGCGGCAAGCTGCAACAACTACAACTCCTATGGAGTAGAGCAGGAGACGAGATCAAGGGCATCTAACCGGCGTAGCAGCAACGCTATTACTGCAGTTTGGAACATAGCCCGAGCAAGATGGTCACACCGAAAAGCCGAGGCGCGTTCAACTCTCTTCTCGCGCCCCTCGACGCGAGGAGTTGCCCGTGCTGGCCTTGATGCGGCATCCTGTTTTTAACCGCTTGTGGCACCGAAGAAGCAGCCCGAGGTGAAGCCGTCGATGTTGAGTTTATGTTTCTAATAAGGAGACCATCGATTACCGTCGCTCGACGCTTTCTCTCATCACAGCAGAACCTGCCCTTCTCCTACAAAGAGGTCGGAGCTTCGAGGGTTGGTATTGCCCCCCGAGGCTACGTGGTGGACCGTTATCGGGTGAGGCTCGGTGAGGGGCCGCAGACATATGCGCTCGCGGTCGAGGCCCTGCGTGGGTGGCGGCAGTTCGACATCGGGTGGGTACGGCTGTGCTGGCCCGACACCCCTTTGGAAGTCGGCGCGACGGTCGGTGTGCTCGCGCGGCACTACCGCTTCTGGTCGCTTAACTCCGCCCGCATCGTCTACGTGATCGAGGAGTCAGGCGAGGTGGAGCGGTTCGGGTTCGGGTACGGTACTCTCCCCGGGCACGGCGAGCGTGGGGAGGAACGGTTCCTCGTTGAATGGAACCGCGAAAACGACTTGGTACACTACGACGTTTTCGCCTTCTCCCGGCCAAACCACCCTCTCGCATGGCCCGGCTACCCACTGGTCCGCGCGCTTCAGAGGCGCTTCGCGCGCGACTCGAAGACGGCGATGGTCAGGGCCGTGGCTCGCTCGATCTAGAAGGCCGTTAGGGAAGTATTTCCGCCCCTTGCTCCTCGGTCGACTTGAGCAGCAGTAAGCCGCGCTTCCGCGAGAGTTGCTAGACTGCCTCGCGATGAACGCCACCACACACTCTATCTTCGGGGTTGCGGCCCTTGCTGGATCCTTCCTGCTCATGGGGGAGGAGCCGCCTCTCTATGCCTATCCTGTAGCCGTCGTGGCAGCGTTGTTGCCGGATGTGGACAACCCGCGCAGTCGGCTCGGGAACGGGTTGAGCCGGATGAGAAATCCGACGTTGAACCTTCTCACCCGGCCGTTGAGTTATGCGTTGAAAGTTGCTTCTTTCGTGCTCTTTCGCACCGTCGGACACCGGACGCTGACCCACTCCTTGCTCGGGGTAGCGCTCTTTTGTCTGTTGATCTCGCCTCTCGCGCCGCTCTCCCCCGACCTGGTCGTAGCTCTAATCGTCGGCTATGCCTCGCACCTCTTCGCTGACGCTTTGAACACGAGGGGGGTGCCGCTGTTGTGGCCAGCGGGACCGTCCTTGAGGCTCTTGCCGGGGGGAATTAGGTCGGGAGGAGCGGCGGAGTTTGTAGTGGCGGTCGTCGTAGTCGTAGCGGCGGGGCTAGGGATCTATGCTCTACATCCCGCGCTCTTCAGAGCGCTTACCTCCACGGTTCTCTAACCATTCCAGGGTCTCGTAGCTTTTGGGGTGGGTCGGGCGGCCGCGCTCTTCGTTGTAGGAGATCGAACGGTCCAAAGCTACCGTCGCGGCCCTGCGCAAGTCTTTCAATGCCAGTTTGCGCAGGGTCTCCACGCCGGGCTGGTTGCGGTCTGGCTCAATCTTGTCGGCTACGTACAACGCGAGCGCCAGTGGACGCATCCCGGGCTCGCCTGTTGTATGCGCCCGTACCGCGTCTAGTACCTCGCTGTCCTCGACCCCTAGCTTCTCCCTCGCAAGCTCCGCGGCGACTGGCCCGTGCAGGAGCATCGGCCGCTCGCGTTCGAGGTCGTTCGCCCGGATACCCTGCTCTTCAGCCACCCGCAGTATCTCCTCCTTGCCCGTCTCCCGCGCAGAGTCGTGCAGGAGGGCGGCGAGACGCGCCTGTTCGGGGTCGAGGCCGTGCAACTTTGCGAGGCGCTCGGCGGTGTCGGCGACGCGCAGAGTGTGAGCATAGCGTTTGCCGGAGAGGTGTTCGCGGGCATAGTTCTCGGCAGCCGTGAGTAGGGAGTCGTTCATCATGGCGGGGATTGTAGAATAAGACCATGCAGAATGAGAAGACGAAAACAGAAGCTTTCGAGAATACCGGCACTATAGAGAGCGCTGAGATACTGACTATCGGGACCGAGATGCTGCTCGGGGACCTGGTGGACACGAACTCGGCCTGGTTGAGCAGCAGGCTCGCGTCTTTGGGAGTCTCCCTGTATCGCCATACGACAGTCGGGGACAATCGGGAGCGGATCATCACCGCCCTCTCGGAGGCCGCCTCGCGTGCGGACCTCCTCCTCACCACCGGAGGACTCGGGCCGACCTCCGACGATCTGACCAACGAATGTCTGGCGATCGCGGCGGGTCGCGAGATGGTCGAGTACCCCGAGGCGAGACGGCACGTGGACGAGAAGTTCGCTACCTTCGGCCGCGAACCGACGCCGTCGAACTATAAGCAGGCCCTCTTCCCCGAGGGAACCACGCTGATCCCGAACCCTCTAGGCACGGCGATGGGCGCTCTCCTCGAGCTCGACGGCGCTCTGGTCGCCACGCTTCCCGGCGTACCGGCGGAGATGAAGGGTATGTTCGAGGGGACGCTGGCGCCCCTTGTAAGGGCGCGAAGCGAAGGCGCCATCGTCTCACGTGCCCTCCACTTCACCGGTATCGGCGAATCCGCCCTTGCCGAGAAGGTCCAGGACTTTCTGGACGCCTCCGACCCGACGGTCGCTCCTCTGGCCAGCCAGGGAAAGGTCAGGCTGCGCATTACCACCAGGGCCGCCACCCTGGAGGAAGCCGAAAAGAAGATAACGCCAGTTGCAGAGGAGCTCCTCACTCGCCTCGGCGACTACTACTTCGGCGCCGACGAAGAAACGCTCGAAGGATCCGTCGGGCGTCTCCTTGCGGAGCGAGGCGAGACCCTCGCCCTCGCCGAGAGCTGCACCGGCGGCCTACTCGCCAAGCGCTTGACCGACGGAGCCGGCTCCTCAGCATACTTCAAGGAAGGCCTCGTCACCTACTCTAACGAGGCAAAGGAGCGGCTGCTCGGGGTGTCCCACGACCTCCTCGTCGAACACGGAGCCGTGAGTGAACAAGCGGCGAGGGCGATGGCTGAGGGGGTGCGCCAAGCTGCCGGTACCGAGTACGGTCTCTCCGTCACGGGCGTCGCCGGACCCGGAGGCGGCACGGAGCAGAAGCCGGTAGGGCTCGTCTTCGTAGGGGTTTCCGACGAGGACGGAACGGTGGCCGAAAGGCTAGACCTCTCGGCCTGGAAATACTCGCGTGATGCCGTCCGGGAGCGGAGCGCCAACCGCGCCTTCGATCTCCTCAGACAGCGCATTATCCAGCGAAACAAAACTTAAAAATCTCCCTTGTCGGATATTGAGAGTAGTAGTAAAATTCTCCTCGTTGTTAGCACGGAGAGGAGGTGATCCAGATAGACGCACCGAGTAGTAGTTGCAGGTATCTTCTGGGAGAGGTGGCTCTGACCTAGGCCCACTGAAAACCCTGCGGGATACTGGGTTATAAAAACCATCCGCCTCTCCAACAGTTGCAGGCGGACGTGCTGGACCAGATACCTGCGTAGCACTCAAAGGGTGCGGCCCCCGGATCTCCCGGGGGCCGTTTTCGTTCTCAGTGGTCAGCCGAAGGATTAGCTGCTTGCGGCGTAAACCACTCTTGTCGCCGTGTAGTTTGTTCGCCTCAATCCAGGTCGTTCTCGTTCACGAGGTTGGGCTTCTCCTTTTTATCCTTCCCCCTTTCACGGCTAGGGCAGCGCCGGTAGCGCTCCGAGCCCGTTCAAGATGATCAGCACTACGGGGAA
>DASQMR010000246.1:0-11695 GCA_035645375.1 Rubrobacteraceae bacterium | reverse complement strand
GTATAGAGTCCGACGAGCGGGAAACGTCGGACTCGCGGGAGACTGGCTACGCCCCGGCGAGAGGCCGTTTAAAATAGCCTGTCGCCAGGACTATAGTTTAGATCTTTCAGCTCGTAGCCAAGATCCCTGGCCGATACCTCGAAGAAGGCCTGGTTGCGGTGGGCGAACGGGAGCCACTCCTTGTATTGGTCGTAGGCCTCCCCGGCGCTGGGAGGCTCTTCAATCCTGACAAGATCGTACATGTAGCGCTGCATCTCGAAGAAGCGCGTCAACCAGGGGTCCTCGGGCTCCTCGTCCTGATCGTACGCGGAGCGAAAGGTCTCGAAAGGAACGGGGGCGGGGGCCTTTTCGAGGTTCTCGGAGAGGAAGCGTTCGTCTAAAAAGGAGGTCGCCATGTCGAGGCCTGTTAGGAGGGCCGGTAGCCAGGGGGTCTGGCGGGCGGGGTGACCTTTTGGGAGACCCCACCGCAAGGCACCGGCCACTCCTCCCATCATCCGGAAGGTATACGGTAGCGAGCGGTAAGCCCGGCGGCTGTGATAGTAGTAGACGATAGGATAGCGTCGTAACCCCTCGTAGAGCCCCACGAGGGAGCTGTGATGGGCCACGACTTGAGACTCTATGCCCCGGGGCTCGCCGTCGGGGAAGTGCGGCGCCAGGATGCTTAGAGGTTCGGCGCTATCGGAGGCCTGGTGCAGGAGGCCTGCGGCAGCAACACCTAGCTGCTGCAAGACTCCGTACACGCCTACGACATAGCTTATAGCGAGCGTGAGAATCCCGAAGCCTATGAGCGCCTCGGAGATAGCGAGGGCCTGGTAAACGCCGGTCGCCGGGGTGACGTCGCCGAAACCCAGCGTGGAGATCGCCGTCCCGCTGACGTAGAGCGCCTCGCCGAAGGAGGGCTCAAGGCCGGGGTTCGAGAAGTTGAAACTCCGCGTGTTCATCCCAGCGTAGTAGATGAGCGCGTAGCCGACGAGCACAAGGACTATCCAAGCTGTGATGGTAACCGGAACCATCAGGGGAGCGGCCATCGAGAGCCCTAGAGATCGGAGCCTTTTGGGCAGGGGACGCGTGAGGAGACGAACCGCCTTGAACAGGCCGCCGTAGAGACGGCTGCTCAAAACCCCGAACCCATCCGGGTGGAGCACAGTAAAGAAGACGTCCGTGATGCCGGCGAGGATTAACAGAACACCAGCCGCGATTAATAGTCCGCTCACAACCGTTATTATGCACGTTGAGGCGGAAAAAACAGAGAGAGAAACCGATACGCCGCATGCTCGGTCACACTACTGACAGGGAGCCGGTGCAGGGTTCCATCACCCGAGCTTTCGGCTATCCGGCGGCCTCTACCTCCGCCAGGACCGCCCCGCCAGCGACGCGGTCGCCTTCGGCGTAAGGCAGCGACACTACTATACCGTTATGGGGGGCCGCCACGGACTGCTCCATCTTCATCGCCTCAAGCACTAGTAGCGTCTGTCCCTCATCGACCTCGTCGCCCTCCCCCACCAACACCTTCACCACCGTCCCCGGCATCGGCGCGGTCAAGCTCGCCCCCTCCGTCGCCTCTGAGGCAGCTCTGTCTACGTCTGGCGCCGCCGGCCTCTCCAGTGTGTACGACGTACCGTCGAGCGAGACCATGAGGATACGCTCCTCGAGCGCGAAGCCGCTACTGACAGCGCGACCGTCCACCACGGCCCGTATCTCCCCGTCGCTTAGAGAACGCATCTCCACAAGCGACGCTTCGCCGCCCGACACGAGCCTACAGGCATCGGTCCGTCCGCTCTCGCGCCGCGCCTCAACCGGGTACTCTTCACCGTCTGTCCCCCGGTATACGAGGCGTGCGACGCCACCAAGCCGCCACGACCCTGCCTCGAAGGGGTCACCTCCATCGGGCGCACGAGTCCGGGCGAGCTCTCCGGCCGCCGCCAAGAGCAACACCTCTCGCGGTGGCGGCGGCGCTGGGAGAGGCTCGTCGAGGCCGTGTTCCTCAATGAATCCCGTCGTAGTCTCGCCCGCTGCGAAGGCAGGTTCGTTTGCTATGCGCTGCAGAAGCGGGAGGTTCGTCGCAGCTCCTAGGACCGTGTAGTCTTCCAGCGCCCGGCGGAGCCTAAGCACCGCCGCCGCCCGATCCGGCCCGCAGACGATTAGTTTCGCGAGCATCGGATCGTAGTTTAAAGAGACCTCATCGCCAGCCTCGACCCCTGCATCGTTGCGGATACCGGGACCGACCGGCGGCGCCCATGCGCGGAGCATGCCTCCGGAGGGCAGCCCCGTATAAGGGTCCTCAGCGTAGAGGCGCGCCTCGATAGCGGCGCCGCGCGTAGCGACGTCCTCCTGAGCGAAAGGCAGCAGCTCCCCGGCGGCTACCGCGAGCTGCAGGTGCACGAGGTCCAGGCCGGTTACAAGCTCGGTGACAGGATGCTCGACTTGCAAGCGAGCGTTCATCTCCAGGAAGTAGAAGCTCTCGCCATCCAGAAGAAACTCGACCGTGCCGGCGTTCCGGTAGCCTGCAGTCAAAGCCAACCTTACCGCGGCCTCGCCCATGACCTCGCGCAGGTCTTCGGAGAGTACGGGCGAGGGAGCCTCCTCGACTATCTTCTGGTGGCGGCGTTGGATCGAGCACTCCCGTTCGTAGAGGTGGAGTACGTTCCCGTGATGGTCAGCGACTATTTGCACCTCGATGTGTCTGGGGTTCTCGATGAACTTCTCAAGGAATACGGCTCCCGTTCCGAAGGCTGCCTCGGCCTCTCTCTTCGCCCCCCGGACAGCCTCGACGAAGTTTTCAGGCTCATGAACGGGCCGCATCCCGCGCCCGCCGCCCCCGCCGCTCGCCTTGACGAGAACCGGAAAACCGATCCTCTCCGCCTCCTCTAACAGCCGCTCCTCTTCGGCTTCATCTCCCTCGTTCTCCTCGCCGGAGTATCCGGGTATGGTCGGTACCTCCGCCTCCCGCGCAAGCTCCTTCGCCCGCACCTTGTCTCCGACCTTCTCCATCGCCTCCGACGGCGGTCCGATCCAGGCGAGCCCCGCCTCCTCTACCGCCCGCGCAAAGCCCGCGTTCTCGGAGAGGAACCCGTATCCCGGATGCACAGCCGCGGCCCCGCTCTCCTTCGCGACCGTGAGTATCTTTTCGACGTTCAGGTAGCTCTCCGCAGCCGGGGCGAGACCAATCAGGTACGACTCGTCGGCGAGCCGGACATGCATCGCGCCTTCGTCCGCCTCAGAGTAGACGGCCACGGAAGAGACGCCGAGCTCGCGGCAGGCGCGTATCACGCGCACCGCCACCTCCCCGCGGTTGGCGACCAGCAGCTTTCCGAACGGCGGCTCGCGCAGGTGGTTATAGTTGCTACTCATAGGTACTCACTATCGGTCTCTGCGCGGCGACTACGTCCTCGTCCCGCAAACAAGCTTCGCTGTCTAAAGATGCGGCTGTTATTCGAACGCTCATCACTCCTCCACGCGACTGACGGATCACCACTACATTCTGAATATTCCGAAGCGTGTATCTTCAAGCGGGGCGTTTGCGGCAGCCGAGAGGCCCAAGGCTAGGACCATCCGGGTGTCGACCGGGTCTATTACGCCATCGTCCCAGAGACGGGCGGTCGAGTGGTAAGGGTTGCCCTCCTCCTCGTACTTCTCGAAGATAGGCTTCTTGAACTCCTCACGCTCCTCGTCGGTCATCTGCTTGCCTTCTTCGCGTGCCAGACCTTCCTCGCGTACCGTGAGGAGTACGTTCGCCGCCTGTTCACCGCCCATGACGCTGATACGAGCGTTCGGCCACATAAAGAGGAGGCGCGGCGAGTAGGCCCGGCCCGCCATACCGTAGTTGCCCGCTCCGAAGGAGCCGCCGATTATTATCGTAAACTTCGGTATGTTAGCGTTGGCGACGGCCATCACGAGCTTTGCCCCGTCCTTGGCGATGCCGCCGTTCTCGTACTCCTTGCCAACCATAAAGCCGCTGATGTTCTGTAAGAAGACCAGCGGTATGCCGCGAGAGGCACACAGCTCGATGAAATGAGCCCCTTTCAGGGCGCTCTCGCTGAAGAGGATACCGTTGTTGGCGAGGATACCAACAGGGTGGCCCATGATGCGGGCGAAGCTGCAGACTAACGTCTCGCCGTAGAGCGGCTTGAACTCATGCATCCGGCTGCCGTCCACGATACGCGCGATGATCTCCCGAACATCATAGCTCTGGCGAGGGTCTCTCGGAATAATGCCGTAGAGGTCCCCTGGATCGTACAGAGGTTCCTCAGGCCCCGTTAGAGTCCAGGGTAAATCTTTTTTGCGGTTCAGGTTGGCGACTATCTGGCGGACTATCGCCGCAGCGTGCTCGTCGTTCTCGGCTAAATGGTCGGCCACGCCCGAGAAGCGCGTGTGGACGTCTGCTCCGCCCAGGTCTTCCGCGCTCACCTCCTCGCCGGTCGCGGCCTTCACCAGAGGCGGTCCACCCAAAAAGATCGTGCCCTCCCCCTTGACTATGACCACCTCGTCGCTCATCGCCGGCACGTATGCTCCGCCCGCCGTGCAAGAACCCATGACGGCGGCGATCTGAGGTATCCCCTTCGCGCTCATCTGAGCCTGGTTGTAGAAGATGCGCCCGAAATGCTCCCGGTCCGGGAAGACCTCGTCCTGCAAGGGCAGGAACGCCCCGCCGGAATCGACCAGATAAATACACGGGAGGTGGTTCTGTTCGGCAATCTCCTGAGCCCGGAGATGCTTCTTGACGGTTATCGGGTAGTAGGTGCCTCCTTTGACCGTAGCGTCGTTCGCCACGACCACGACTTCGCGTCCCGAGACGCGTCCGATGCCGGTAATTATCCCGGCTGCGGGCACCCTCCCATCGTACATTCCGAAGGCCGCCAAAGGCGAGAGCTCCAGAAACGCCGTGTTCGGGTCGAGGAGTTTGTCTATGCGGGCGCGCACCGGCAGTTTGCCCCGCTCCTCGTGTCTCTCCCTGGCTTTGTCTCCGCCGCCCCTGCGCGCGTTCTCCGTCCGGTCGCGCAGCTCTTCGAGCAACCCCTCATAAGCCTCGGCGTTCGCCTTGAACCCGTCGCTTTTCCTGTCTACGAGGGTGCGGAGCTTGGTCATTCTTCCTCGTTCGCAACAGGGTTCTTCAACCTCATTGTGTCACCACCTTCGTCTTCGCATCTTCGGCCGTCTCGGGCTCCGCCAAGAGAGAGCGGGCGATGATCTGGCGGTTGATCTCGCTTGTCCCTTCTCCGATCTCGTTTATCTTCACCTGCCGCCAGTAGCGCGCCACCGCACTCGTTTCCATGAAACCCTCGCCGCCCCAGATCTGAATAGCCTGGTCCGCCGCCCTCTTAGCCGCCTCGCTGGCGAAGATCTTTGCCATGCTCGCCTCGCGCCCGAAAGCTTGCCCCTGGTCTCTGAGCCACGCGGCCTTCAGCACCATGTTCCTCGCAAGCTCAATCTCCATCGCCATATCCGCGAGCTTGAACTGGATGCCCTGGAACTCCGCGATGGGCCTGCCGAACTGCCGCCTCTCTCTGGCCCTTACTAGAGCCTCGTCCAGGCAGGCCTGCGCCAGCCCTACCGAGAGCGCGGCGACCGCTACCCGCCCCGCGTCAAGCGTCTGGAGGAACTGCCGGAAGCCGCGCCCGCGCTCACCTAAAACGTTCTCTTCCGGCACCCGGCAGTCTTCAAAGTAGAGAGGGTGCTGGTCGGAAGCGCGCCATCCGGTCTTCTCGTAGGCCGGCCCGCGTGTATAGCCGGGCGTCTCCTGCGGCACGATTATGGCGGTCAACTCCGGTTTGCCCTTCTCGCGGATGCCAGTGCGTACCATAACCGTGACGCCGTCGGTTATCTCCGTGCCGGAGTTGGTGATCCACTTCTTCGAGCCGTTTATAGCCCAACCTCCGTCTTCTAGCTCAGCGGTGGTCTGCGTTCCCCCGGCGTCGGTCCCAGCGTTCTCCTCGGTTAGGCCAAAGGCCCACAGGCGCTGTCCGGTCGCGCACGGGGCTAGGTAGCGCTCCTTCTGAGCGGTGGTGCCGTGGATTGCTAGCGGCGCGCAGCCCAAAGAGATGTGGGCCTCCATCGTGATGCCGATCGAAGTGTCGGCTCGGGAGATCTCCTCAAGCGCGAGGCTGTAGGCGACGAAGTCGCCCCCCGAACCACCGTACTCCTCGGGCAACGTAAGGCCCATCAGCCCGAGGCGGGCCATCTCTGAAATGATGTCATAAGGGAACTTCTGCTCTCGATCGAGCTGCTCGGCGCGGGGTCGTATCTCAGTCTGCGCAAAGTCGCGGGCCAGGTTGCGCCACCGCCGCTGCTCACTCGTCGGGTCGAAGTTCACCGTTCTCGTCCTCCTCAAATTCTGCGCTCGTGGTACGGAGTCTGACCACTGCCCCCTTATCCCAATAGTGCCAATGATAGCAGCTGAACGGTCTTGGGCCGATAACCGCCAAGACTGTTCAATTTCCCCCACCGCGGGCATGAGACAGCCCGTCCTTAAGGAAATCTGCCACCTCACAATCTTTGAGGCCGGGCGGAACGAGTGCTGGGTAGCAGTGAGCGGGGCGTTCTTGCGCCGCCGATCATCCATTCGGCGCTCCTGAATACTACCTTTGGAGGAGGCGAAGGTCTGGGTCTGCATGGCAGACTTTATTGAGTTGCAAAGTCTTCGTGAGAAGGAGGAAGGGCGTGAAGAAGTTGATCCTGTTGGTAGCGATGCTGGCGATGGCGCTGATCGGCGCCGTGCCCGCCCTAGCATAGAGCACCGTCAACGGAGATCAGGGAGCCAATTCGTCGGGAGGCGACGGAGGAAGTGTTCGGGGGACCATCACGGACCTTTCCGGTTCCGTAGTGCTCGTGGAGGCAGACCCTTCAGTCAACTCGGGACCGAAGGGATACTCCCCTATTCATAGATTGCCGCTATTCTCGGAAACCCGAAAAACTTTAGGGCGTAAAAAGGGCCGGGGGCGCCACTACGCCCCGGCCCGTAGAGAATGGGTTTATAAGGAGTGAGTAGTACTCAGGACGCCGACCGCTTCGTTGATGGTCTTGGCAACCTCGACAGGATCTTCAACTTCCGTGATTAACCTCTCGCAGCTTTCATGCTCTAGCCAGATCACAAGCGTTTTGTCTCTGCGTCCATGCATAGCGTAGAACTGAACCCCCGGTACCTTGACGCCTTGGATTCGGCACCCTCTCCATACTTCCCAATCAACATTAGGATCTGCTTCTGCGCGTACCACATGTTCAAGGGGGATCTTCATGGAACTAACCAACATGAGCTTTCTGTCCCTTGTCTTCACGTTGAGCAGCAGGTGATCCCCTTGAACCTCAACGTAGGAGGAGACTTTGGCCAACCTGCCATTGGCTTCGCGAAGCCTAGCTTGCGCAACTTTTAACGCCTCTTCGGCCTCGATCACTTCTTCGCGCAGCCTAGGTATCGCCGCTTCCAGATCCTTTCTGTCCATCTCCTTTATGCTCTGGACTGCCTGCGTTAGTGTCATAACACCACCTTCCCTATTCTGGCATTACTAGCTAACCGCTTCTTTATTAGTTAGTAGAATGCCTAGTTGCGGGGGGCTGGGCGTTTTGTAGCGGTGTCCAGCCAGAAACGAGCGCCCGGCCCCTTGCCAGTGCGTCTTAGCTGCTGTCTAAGTTTGAGCTGTTACCCCTTTCGACAAAAGTTTGCTGATTCTCTTTGAACATGACTCTAAATAACAAATCTGTCAAGGGATAGAAGAGCAAAATACCAGGGGGGCCAATTGTCTCTTCACTAGATTGCCGCTACTAGGTCTTTTAGGAGACCGAGCTCCAAGGTCTTCTCGGAAACCTATGGCTGATGGAAGTGTAAAAAAGAGGGCCAAAGCTAAGACAACATACGGGGAGACCACGACCAAGACCTCGCAAACTGCCTCTTCACCCGCAACCTCGCAAGGGTCTTCGGAGAAGGCCGGGCCGACTGTAAATGCCGAGACTACTGCCACCGTGACGCGTGTGGTAGACGGTGACACTTTAAAGATCTCGCCGGCGATCGAAGATATCGTGGACGTCAGGCTAATAGGAGTGGACATCCCTGAGACGAAGAAACCTAACTGCGCCTCTCAATCCTACGGAGCGGAGGCCTCTGCCTTCACTACCACGCAGCTCCAAGGTCAGCAGGTAGGTCTTGAATTCGACGTAGAGAAGACTGACCGCTACGATCGTCTGCTCGCCTACGTCTACTCATCTGATGGCTCGCTGTTCAGCGATACGCTGCTGCGAGAAGGCTACGCCCAACTCGCCACCTTCCCGCCGAACGTGAAGTACGTCGAAAGGTTTCAGGAGTTTCAGGAGGCGCAGGCCAAGGCGAGGGCGGCAGGTCTCGGGCTGTAGGGCCAGCCTCCGGAGCAGCTCGCCCAGCAAACGGACCGAGGGAACGGTATAGGAGGGGAGGGGTGCCTGGAGAAGGCCGCGCAACCCCAACCTCAGCCAGTCCCGGCTGCACATCCAGACGGAGACGTAGACTGCTCTGACTTCGGCTCTTCGGCGGACCTGCATCACATGATAATATGTATCCATCGTCTGCGGAATCGTGGCCTGATCCAGCATTTCCTGAACGATCTTGGGATTGATGTTCTTCGCCAACAAGAGGGTTGCGCACGCGTGCCGCAAGGAATGGAAGGTGAATCCGGGCAGCCCCGCATTCTTCAAGAGCGGCTTGAACTCCTGGTGATAGAGGTTGTAGGCTGTTCTGAACTGCGGTCTTGGTCTTGTAGCCGGCCTCCACATAGAGCGTTTAAAAGTCCATTTCTTCGTACCAAAGAAGAATTTGCGACAGCAGAAGATGCAGGCTCAGATAAATGAGGAGATTCATCAAGCCCTTATAGACCACCTCAATAGGCCCGAAGACGAGTTCAGGCGTTGTTGCTTTTGAACTACAGACGGTGGCCTTTGGTGGAGAGATCAACCATCGGTATGCTAACGAGATGAAGACTTACATTGCACTTCTCAGAGGGATAAACGTTGGTGGGCAAAAGATTCTACCGATGTCCGAACTTGCCTCCATGCTGGAGAATATCGGCCTACGAAATGTCGAGACTTATGTTCAAAGCGGTAACGTAGTGTTCCAAAGTGAGGAAACGAATGTCTCGCTGCTCGCGGACACAATTCGTGCTGCAATCAAGAAGAGCCGCAGTTTCGAACCTCAAGTGCTCCTGCTTGAGCCAAGGGAAATAGAGAAAGCGGTCCGAGAGAATCCGTTTCCCGAAGCAGAATCCGAGCCGAAGACTCTACACCTATTCTTCCTGTCCTCAGAGCCACGGAGTCCAGACCTCGATGCCCTCGAAAGCATCAAGAGTAGCCGCGAGCGGTTTACCCTTAAGGATGGCGTTTTCTACCTGCATGCGCCTGACGGTATAGGGAGGTCCAGACTCGCCGCCAACGCAGAAAAGCTACTCGGTGTTCCGATGACCGGTAGAAACTGGCGGACCGTTCGCAAGATCATGGAGATGGCGCAGCTATCTGGCTAGTGTGGCCCTCCCGTAGAGCGTCACATCAACATCCCACACCGGCAGGCGACTCCTTATGGCCTGCGCCAGAGTCAGGGCTCCCGGCGATACCGATCCTAAGATGGCCGGATAAGCTGCCCACACTGATGGTCACTTCGAGGAAGACGAGCCAGAAGTCGATGGCCCGATCCGTACGCTCGATACCTCCGGGCCGAAGTGTTCGTCTTTGGTCAGGTGACGCACGGTCGCCGTATGAGCTCCCAGTCAGGGGAGCACCGCCGACGAAGCCGTTGACCACTGTGGCGAGCATCTAGGGTTGCAGCTTGCTCATAGGGATTACTCGGCCCATTTCTTGTGCACTGACCGACGTTCTCGGCCGTCCGCAGCCATCTGCTACGATCAGCACCGGGCTGCAGTCTGCAGCGATAGGTTATCTGGAGGGCGAGGTGCCACACTTTTTTAACAGTAGAGCTTTCTCTTATGGCAAGCTGAAGGCCTTTCTCCGGCTGGGTGGCAGAGTCAGAGAAGAGGCCGGAAGCAGTCCTGCGCGAAGCGTGCAGACCTTCGCAGAAGGCTTGCACGCGGCTCGGAGAACCTCGCAGAAGCGAGCGAAGAAGATTTCTGCGCTGAAGTCCGAGGTCAGCGAGCTTAAGGCCGCTCGCACGAAAGACAAGCGGCTTGTGCAGTATCTGGTCTCTGACGCTTTCGACATGCGCGGTCCGTGGGTTACCGGCGTGCGGATAGACGGAAAGACCTACGGCAGGGCAACCCGCCACTCCAGCCCCAGGCTCAGGGAGTTCTTCGAGGCGTTTCCCAAGGCTTCCAGAGGCAGGATACTTGAGCCGGGCTCCCTGGAGGGCGCCATGACCCTCGAGCTCGCCAGGAGGGCGAGGGCAGTGGTGGGTTTGGAAGGCAGGCCTCAGAATGTGGAGCGAGCGGAGTTCCTCAAGGGCCTCTTCGGGGCGGACAACGTTGCCTTCTATGTCACCAACCTCGAGGAGGACGGGTTATCGTCGTACGGTAAGTTCGACGCGGTGTTCTGTTGTGGGCTGCTCTATCACCTTGCTAATCCCCGCGCCTTCGTGGAGCGCGCGGCTGCCGTAGCTCCAAACCTCTACCTCGACACGCAGTACGCCCGGCCCGACTGGGAACTCGTGGAGCGGGACGGCCTGCAGGGCTGGGTTCGCGCCGAAGATCCGCAAGATCCCCAGAGCGGGCTCTCCGGCACGGCCTTCTGGCCAACCCTGGACGAACTTTACAGGCTCCTCTCGGAGAGCGGCTATGGAACCGTAGTAACCCTGGCCCGCCTCCCCGACAACCGTCACGGCCCACGGGTGCACATCGCCGCCAGTCGCCTCTAGCCCAAGAGGTTCTCAACCAGGACCTAAGCGACCCCAACTACCCTGACGATGATGGCAATGGGGTGGCATGCGAAAGCTCGCCTTCGAAGTAAAGGGCAGCAGAGGTGCCCTCGATTGCGCAGACTTCTCGACGCGGGCGGAAGCCCAGGCGGTTCTCGATCAAGACCGGAGCGACCTCGAAGTGGGCGCAGACGAAGACGGCGGCTACCTCGTTCAGGAACACTACCAGCGGATCTCCAAGAGGCCGAAGGATCTTAGGCCCCCGTAGACACTCCGCGGCCGGTAACGTACGGCCGGCAGGACCCGGAGCCCGCGAAGCCGCCCCGCGAGCGCGCATCACATCGCCTTCGGCATAAGCTTCGCGCTACAGAGCTTGGACTTCAGAAGCATCAAGGGTAATCTCACCGAGTAAGGCTGTTTGTTAAAGTGGGTGGCGTAACCCTCTCTATACGAGTGGATGTCACAAAGCAATGGAGAAAGAGAAGGGAGGCAAGGGGTTGCGCCGCTTCGGGTTGATGGCTGCCATGATAGGATCCCTGCTGATCTTTGCCGTCCCGGCCTCCGGGGCGACCCTAGGCAAGAAGGTTTTCACCGCCTACACGCTCGACGACATAGACGGCTCTACTGCCAAGAGCATCGTCAGTCCGGCTCAGTTTAATGCCGAACTCGAATTTCAGTTGCTCCTAAAGGCTCGCGTCCGCTAGAGCAGTAACCATGCGGTCCCTGCGAGAACGTTGAGAAGAGCTACTCTAAGGGACTTGGGCGGGTGTTTAGAGCGGGAGGTCACGAGCTCCCAAGCAAGTAGATAGTCGGCCTCTTTGACATCTTCTTGCGCCCTTCGAACGATACAGCCCGTGCGTAAGCGGCACATCCTTGCCA
>DASQMR010000245.1:0-27245 GCA_035645375.1 Rubrobacteraceae bacterium | reverse complement strand
GGGCTGGCGGGAGATCTGCAGGAAATGCGAGGCCTTGGGGTGGAGGCCTACCTAACTGAGATAAAGGCGGCGGCGGTAGACGTGGTGACGCGGCGGGGAGCGGAGGAGGGGAAGCCCGTCTTGTACTGCGACAACGAACCTATTGCCGTCGAGGGCTACGGTGGAATCGACCCAGCGCTACTAGGACTTGCCGAGGAGGTGGTCGCCCAGTTCGCGAGCGGCATCAGTGGTTCCGTAGCACCTCGTAGTGTATAATCGCTCCAACGATGCATCGGCCGCTAGGGTCAAGTACTCAGGCCGTTCCGCACTATCTCGACGAAGATCGCGCATAGAGCCAACAGGTTCTACTGCACGTGGGGCCTCGTTGGACATGGGAGGTTGGATGATCTTCTCTCAATGAGCTTTGCTAGGTTACATCCTGGCAACATATTCGCTTCGGCCGTCGATTACGTGTCCGTAACCGAGAAGGTCGCCCTCAACGTAGCGCGACTAGAGGGGGCGGGCGCGCCGGAGAAGGCCTACACGTTGGCGACTGAGGTATTCCGCGAGGAGCTCGACAAACTGGGTGTCTGTGCACAGGTAGCGATCCTACGCGAGGAGCGGCTCGATGAGAAGGGAGAGGTTCGCCGGCTGAAGACCCGGCCCGGCATCTTGAGCGTCGGGGACACCTTGGGCTCTGGAGAGTCAGCGATCGACCTTGCGGTAGAGCCGGTCGAGGGACTTCATCTTTTGGCGCGGGGGCAACAAGGCGCTATCGCGGCGGTGGCGGCGTCGCGCCGGGGTACGATGCTAAGGACGCCGGACATGTACATGAGCAAGCTCATCGTAGGACCGCGGGCCCGGGGATGCATAGACATAGACGCGCCGGTAGTAGAGAACATAAGCGCTATCGCCGAAGCACACGGACGCAGGCCGTCGGAGATAACGGTGGCAGTGTTGGATAGAGAACGTCACGAGGGACTTGTCGAGGAGATCAGAGAGACCGGAGCGCGTATACAGCTTCGATCCGAGGGAGACCTTACACCCGCAATCGCGGTGGGTCTGCATGGGTCGGAGCTACACGCGATCATCGGTATTGGAGGCGCGCCCGAGGGCGTGTTGGCGGCGGCGGTCATAAAGTGTCTAGGCGGGGAGATACAAGCCAAGATGTGGCCCACCCAACGTTCGCAGGTCGAGAAGCTCAAGGGGTACGGTCTCGAGAACCCTGAGAAGAAGCTTACGCTGGATGACTTGATCCGGGGTGACGACGTGGTCTTCGTGGCAACGGGCATAACACCGGGAGAGACCCTTCAAGGGGTGCGCTATTTCCGGGGAGGTGCTCGGACACACACGGTAGTCGTGTCTACGGGGCCTCGTATGGTACGATTTATAGACACCATTCACGCCCTCGAACCCAACGTGGGTATACAGGGCATCCAGCTTTAGCAATTTTGAAGAAGAACGTTTGAACGAGCACTTTGTGTCGTGGCAAGACGAGAGAGGTAGACTAGATGACGGAGTTATCCACCCTCGAGCGTAAACCCTTGAGCGATCTGCACCAGATCGCCTCGCAACTTGGTATTACGGGGTATCGCAAGTACCGCAAGCCCCAGTTGGCCGAGCTTATCTACAAGACGGCTACCGAGCAGGCCGTCGACCAGCAACCCGCCTCCAACGGTGGTGACGCTGCTGCATCTCCCGTAGAGGCGACCCCAGCCCAAGGAGACGCCAACGGGGAGATCGCAGTTCCAGAGACTGCCCCAAACGGCGAAGAACCCAACGGGGCTTCCCCGCAGCCTACAGAGGCTCATACGGATCCCTTTGGAGAGGCCGACACGGCTATCGCGGCCCCGGAAGAGGTTCAGCATCGCCGCCAGGAGCAGAAGCAGCAGCGAGGTCGCGATAAGGATGGGGATCGTCGTGATGGACGTCGCGAGAAGGGCGAGCGTGGCGACGGACGCCAGCAGCAGCAGGAGGGGCAGGCCCAGAGTGGCATCCTCGACGTGCTACCAGATGGCTTTGGCTTCTTACGCACCAACGGTTATAGCCAGGGTAAGGGCGACGTTTACGTCTCCACCTCACAGATAAAGCGGTTCAGCCTCCGGCGCGGGGATTACGTGGTCGGACAGATTCGTCCTGCTCGCGATGGAGAGAAGTATCCGGCTTTGGTTAGGATAGGGTCCGTCAACGGCGTCGAGCCGCAGAAGGGCCGCTACCGGCAGAACTTCGATAACCTCACGCCGCTCTACCCGATGGAGCGGCTACGCTTGGAGTGGAAGCCAAACGACATCGCCCCGCGCGTTATAGACCTCACCGCTCCTATAGGCAAGGGTCAGCGCGGTTTGATCGTCTCGCCGCCGAAGGCCGGAAAAACGACGATCCTTAAGCAGATCGCCCAGAGCATCGCAGCGAACTACCCGGAGACCAAGCTCTTTGTCCTACTCGCTGACGAGCGTCCGGAGGAGGTTACCGACTGGGAGCGGAGCGTGGCCGAGGCGACCGTCGTTTCCTCTACCTTCGACCAGCCAGCGGACAACCACATAGCGGTGGCTGAGCTCGTGCTGGAGAGGGTCAAGCGGCTCGTCGAGGAGGGCGATGATGTCGTGGTGCTGCTCGACTCGATCACACGTCTCGCACGCGCCTATAACCTCGCCGCCCCAGCCTCCGGGCGCATTCTCTCCGGCGGCGTTGACTCGGCGGCGCTCTATCCGCCGAAGAAGTTCTTTGGCGCGGCCCGAAACATCGAGGACGGTGGTTCGCTCACGATCCTCGCGAGCGCGCTCGTCGACACGGGTAGCCGCATGGACGAAGTGATCTACGAGGAGTTCAAGGGCACGGGCAACATGGAACTTCACCTGGACCGCAAGATGGCGAACAAGCGGATTTACCCGGCTATCAACATAGAGGATTCCGGGACTCGCAAGGAGGAGTTGCTCATGGAGTCTGCCGAGGCGCAACGGGTATGGCAGGTTCGGAGCATTTTAGGCGCTTTGGGCGCTGATCAGAAGGTAGAGCTACTAATACAGAAGCTCAAAGAGACTCGCACGAACGCTGAATTCCTGCGCGAGCTACAGCGGGTTCGCAGCTAGGAGAAAGAACCACTCGGGAGGGCGGGCGCGTCTGAAGGCCGCCCTCCGCAACCTCTTTACAGGCGTAATAGAATACATAGATAGTGTTGATATAAATTGGAGGCTTCAGATGAGGACGGATATACATCCCGAGTACACTACGACGAGGGTACATTGCACGAGTTGCAACACGGACTTTGAGACCCGCTCGACGGCGGGAGAGTCAATTACGCTAGACGTTTGCTCTAACTGCCATCCGTTCTACACTGGCAAGCAGCGTATAATGGACAGCGGCGGTAGGGTACAGCGGTTCAGGAACCGTCAAGCTCGCTCAAATAGAGGTTAAGTCTTGAGGGTCGGCGGACAGGCGATAATGGAGGGAGTCTTGATGCGCTCCCCCAACTTCTGGGGGATGGCGGTAAGGACTCCTGCCGGCGACGTAGACGTCCAGGCGGAGCCGTTTCGCTCGGTTACGCGGAAGAGCAAGCTCTTCAGGCTCCCTATAATCCGGGGTTTCCTCTCGCTCGCTGAGACCATGTGGCTCGGCATGAAGGCGCTGACCCTCTCTACTAACATTGCGCTGGGTGAGGAGGAGGATCTTTCCAAGAAGGAGATCGCCATCACTATGCTCGTCGGCCTCGGGCTGGCGTTCCTGCTCTTCCTTGCGGCGCCCGTTCTAGGGACAAAGGGGATGGGTTACCTTATCGGGGACTCCATTGAGAACCCTATCGTATTCAACCTTGTCGAGGGCGCGCTTCGGATCGGGATCTTTATGCTCTATCTCGTCGGCATCACGGCGGCGAGCAAAGACATCAAACGCTTCTTCGCCTACCACGGCGCTGAGCACAAGGCGATAAAGGTCTACGAAAAGGGCGAGGAGCTGGTCCCCGAGAATGCTCGTAAGCTGGACACGAGTCACGTACGGTGCGGGACGAGCTTCGTCCTCTACGTACTGGTCCTGAGCATCCTGGTCTTCAGCGCCCTCCCCATAGACTGGTGGGTAGAAGCGGTACTCAGCCGCGTGTTGGTAATACCACTGGTCGCTGGCATAGCCTTTGAATTCATCATGTGGAGCGCCAAGAACCAGAATAACCCCATAGTTAAAGCTTTGATATGGCCCGGCTTGCAGCTTCAAAAGCTCACCACCAGGGAGCCTACCGACGAGATGGTCGAGGTTGCGATGGCTTCCTTGAAAAAGGTCCTCGACAAAGAAGACGAGGCCCGGATAAAGCCGGACGCCACGGGGCAACTCGTAATCTAGGTTGAGAAGCTATGGATAACCAGGTAGTAAAACTCGCGAAAGAGACGCTCGGACGCCACAAAGCGCTCACCGACGAACTCTCCGATCCAAACATTTACTCTGATCAGCGGCGCTACGCTGAGGTCGCCAAAGAGCATGCGCGCATGAGACGCGGCGCGGAGATGTCCGAAGAGCTTTTGAACGCTATCGAGGAAGGCGGAGAGGCCCGGGAGCTGCTCTCTACGGCCGAGACGGCCGAGGAGAGAGAGTACTTCGCGGAGGAAGCCGAAACGGCGGAGCAAAAAGTCGAGGAGCTGACCGAGAAGATCCGTACCGAGCTCGTAGCTCGCGACCCGAACGACGATAAAGACGTCATAGTCGAGATAAGGGCCGGTACCGGCGGCGATGAGGCAGCCCTCTTCGCCGGGCAGCTTCAGGAGATGTATACTCGCTATGCTGAGCGCCTTGGCTACAAACACCGCACCCTTTCCTCTAGCCCGGCCGAAGTTGGAGGGTACAAGGAAATTGTAGTTGAAGTAGAGGGTGATGGGGCTTACTCCGTATTCAAGCATGAGGGTGGCACGCACCGGGTGCAGAGGGTTCCGAAGACCGAGAGTCAGGGACGCATTCACACCTCGACGGCAACGGTGACGGTCATGCCGGAGGCAGAGGACGTGGAGGTCGAAGTCGCTCAGAACGACCTTGAAATCGACGTTTACCGTTCCAGCGGGCCGGGGGGACAGAGCGTGAATACTACGGACTCGGCAGTCAGGATTACGCACAAGCCGACGGGTTTGGTGGTCACCTGTCAGAACGAGAAGAGCCAGCTTCAAAACAAGGAACAGGCGATGCGCATTTTGAAGTCTCGGCTCCTTGAGCGCGAGATGCAGGAGCGGGCGAAGCAGCAGGGCGAGATGCGTCTCGCCCAAGTAGGTTCAGGCGACCGCTCGGCGAAGGTGCGCACCTACAACTTCCCTCAGGGACGCATTACAGATCATCGTGTCGGCGTCACCTCTCATAGCCTGGAGGCGACTTTAGGCGGTGACCTTGAAGAATTTACCCGGGCCCTGTCCGCCAAGGAGCGGGCCGATAAGCTCGCTGCCGGGGCGAACGGTGGCGGAGCCGCGGTCTAAACGAGCCTGTGGCAACGTCGGAGACGTCCTCGAACTAGTCCGGGACGCCGCCCGGAGGCTCGAAGACGCCGGAGTTCCAGAGGCGCACGTCTCCGCCGAGGTGCTTCTCTCCGAGCTTCTCGGCGTTGGGCGGAGCGATCTAGCACTTCTCGAGGAGCCTTTGATCGGGGATCAGGCAAAGTTGTACGAAACCTGGGTCTCCCGTCGCCTGAAACGTGAGCCCGTACAGCGCATCCTCGGCCATGCCTACTTCCGTAATCTTGAACTGGAACTTGACGAGCACACCCTCATTCCACGCCCGGATACCGAGAGCGTGGTCGAGGCCGCGCTCGGAGCCGTGGATCGACGGAAGGGCTCGTGCCTCGTACTTGAGGTCGGCGTAGGCTCAGGCGCGATCGCCATCTCTATTGCCCAGGAGCGCCCGCTCTGCAAGGTGCATGCTACCGACAACTCAGACCAAGCTTTGAGAATCGCTCGTCAAAACGCCGAACGCGCGGGCGTGACCGTCAAGCTGCATCACACCGACCTCGTCCCAAGTCTCGATGACTCAACCGAGAGTATTGAGGTGCTCGTCTCGAACCCGCCGTATGTAAGGAGCGATGACCTTCAGAAGCTCGCACCGGAGGTGCGATATTGGGATCCGGCGACAGCTCTAGATGGCGGCCCGGACGGGCTCGACTTCTACCGGCGCATCTTAACCGAGGTAAAACCGCTGCTAGCAAACGGAGCGGATGTAGTACTCGAGGTAGGAGACGGGCAGGCGGAAGACGTGCTGGAGTTGGGGCAGCGCGCTGGTTACACACCGCTCGGGACGCATGCGGATCTGGCCGGTTCGCCGCGAGCCGTTCTGCTGCGCTGGGGCGTACGTTGAGGCTGGCCTCGGTCGAGGAGGCTGCAGAACTCCTGCGCGAGGGGAAGGTGGGGATCGTGCCGACGGAGACAGTCGTCGGGCTCGTAGCGGTGGAGAAAGGGATAGACCAGCTTGCGGAGATCAAGGGCCGCAACCCCGACAAGCCCATCTCTCTTCTCTGTGCCTCTACAGAAGATGCGTTTAATCTAGCCCGAGAGGTGCCGGCGTTGGCTCACTCCCTCGCGCATTCCTTCTGGCCCGGTCCGCTTACCCTGGTATTAGATGCAAGGGAGGGTGGGACCGTCGGCGTGCGGGTGCCCGATCACTCCGTCGTTCGGGCTTTGCTCCTCTCCCACGGAGCGCCCTTCTATGCTACGAGCGCCAACCGTTCCGGCGAGAACGCCCCCCGCTCTTTGAGTGAGGTGGAATCGCAGATCTTCAGCCTTGTTGATTTCGTCGTCGAAGGCGAGCCGGGCGGCGGAGAGGCGTCGGCAGTCGTTGACCTTTCAGGGGGCAAGGTACAACTCCTGCGCTCCACGGCAATCCTAAGCAGAGAGGAACTCCTCCGTCTGAAGCGGTAGGCGCAAGGGACCCTGCGCTAGGAGCACTCCAAGCTGGCGGGATTGTCGGCCTGCTGAAAGGGTACGGGCAACGTACGCAGGAACGTTTATACTTTGATGTGGGCAGGAAACACGATCAAACACTGGGCGCACCGAACTCACGCGTACGGTTGCCAAATAGCCCGCGAAAACGCAGGGGCTGCGGTCGCACTGGAGCTTCCGCTCGATAAGAGCCTCATTTAAGCCTAAAGTGGAGGTAGAAGATGATAGGTCCGTATACCGAGGTTGATTCTGAGGTCCAGGCGGCGCTCGATGGGGAGTTGGAGCGTCAGCGAACGACGGTCGAGCTCATAGCCAGTGAGAACTTCGCCTCGCCGGCGGTGTTGGCTGCTCAGGGTTCAGTGCTAACGAACAAGTACGCTGAAGGCTATCCTGGCAAGAGGTATTACGGGGGTTGCGAGCAGGTCGATAAGGTCGAGACGCTAGCTATCGAGCGGGCGAGGGAGTTGTTTGGGGCGGATCACGTGAACGTGCAGCCGCACTCGGGCAGTCAGGCCAACGAGGGCGCTTATGCGGCCCTTATCGAGCCGGGGGACAAGGTCCTTTCGATGGATCTCGCGCACGGCGGTCATCTGACGCACGGGATGAAGATTAACTTCTCCGGACGCACGTACGACTTCGTCCATTACGGGGTCGGCGAAGACGGGTACATAGACTACGATAAGGTAAGCGAGATCGCGCGCCGGGAGAGGCCGCGCATGATCATCGCGGGGGCGAGCGCCTACCCGCGCCTTCTCCACTTCGATCATTTCCGCGAGATCGCCGATGAAGTGGGAGCCTTCTTTCTGACCGACATGGCGCATATCGCCGGGCTCGTCGCGGCGGACGTCCATCCCTCGCCGGTACCGTACTGCGAGATCGTTACTACGACCACCCACAAGACCTTGAGGGGCGCAAGGGGCGGCATGATCCTCTGCCGTGAAGAGTTCGCCAAGAAGGTCAACAGCCGCGTCTTCCCGGGTATGCAAGGCGGTCCGCTCATGCACGCGATCGCGGGCAAGGCCGTCGCTTTCGGGGAGGCTCTGCAGCCGGAGTTCAAGTACTACGCTCAGAGGATAGTCGACAATGCGAAGGCGATGGCCGAAGGGTTGATGGAGGGTGGTCTAGATCTCGTGTCCGGAGGTACGGACAACCACCTGATGCTCGTCGACCTGCGGAACAAGGATACCAACGGTAAAGAGCTGGAGGAGTTGCTCGATCAGATAGGGGTTACTTGCAACAAGAACATGATACCCAACGACCCTGAGCCGCCGACTGTGACGAGCGGCGTAAGGCTCGGTACTGCGGCGATGACGACGCGCGGGATGGGGGAGGAAGAGATGCGTGAGATCTCCGAGATCATCGTGAGGGCCGCGCGAGGCGAGACAGAAGGTTTGCGGGACCGTGTAACGGCGCTTACGGAGGCACATCCGTTGTATGTTTGAGGCAGCGAATCTGCACCTGGTAGACGGGCCGCTGTCCCGAAACAAGCTCAAAACGCTGCGCGACGAGGGTACCCGTACGCCGGAGTTTAGGCAGGCCATGAAGGAGCTCTCTCTTATTATGGTCGCCGAGGCTACCCGTACCATGCCGACCAGCGGCGTGCGGGTGCGCACGCCGCTTGCCGAGACGGAGGTGGAGGAGATCTCCGGTCCCGTTTGTCTGGTGCCGGTCCTACGCGCCGGCCTCGGGATGCTCGAAGGCGCGCTCGCCCTGCTGCCCGAGGCGACCGTTGGCTTCATGGGGCTACAGAGGGACGAGGAGACCGCCGAGCCCGTCGAATACTACGTCAACCTGCCGCGCGGGCTCGGCGAGTACCTGGTGCTCGTCCTAGATCCGATGCTCGCCACCGGCGGGAGCCTCTCCGCGACCCTCTCCAAGCTCAAGGAGTACGGCGCGCGCTGGATCTCCTGCCTGCACGCCGTGGCTGCTGCGCCGGGTGTCGAACGAGTGACCGGCGAGCATCCCGACGTGACCTTCTACGCCGCCGCCCTCGACCCAGAGTTGGATGAGAACGCGTTCATCGTGCCGGGGCTTGGCGACGCGGGGGACAGGCTGTATGGAACGCTTTAAAGACCCGGCGGTAGATACTTCCGACGAGCACGCCGCGCTCAAGCGGGTACGACCTTCATGGGACGAGTACTTCATGCGCATCGATCACGAGGTTGCCACCCGCTCGACTTGCCCGCGTCTGGCCGTTGGTGCCGTAGTGGTGCGAGATAAACGTATCCTGACGACCGGGTACAATGGGAGCCCCGCGGGGATGCCTCACTGCGAAGATGTGGGATGCCTCATACGGGTCGTGGACGGACGGGAGAGTTGCCAGCGGACCCTCCACGCAGAGCAGAATGCCATCATACAGGCTGCCTATCATGGGGTCTCGGTGCGAGATTCCATCCTCTACAGTACTCACCAGCCATGCTTGTTGTGCGTAAAGATGATCATGAACGCCGGTATAGGGGAGGTCCGCTACGCTGGCGGCTACCCGGACCCGCTCGCCATGGAACTCGCCGCCGAGGGCGGGCTCACGGTAGCACAACTGGACGACAACGGAGCCTTGCGCTGACGCGCGTCCGGGCACAGGAGACCGCGTGCAACAGTAGCTTAGCTGCGGTATAGTGCACCTTAATGCCGGGGACCAACTCTCACAGGAAAAACACAGATAGTAACTATGCCCGTTTCATCGGTCTCGGGTTCACTTTTATCATGATCCTAGCCGTCCTAACCGCAGGAGGTCTCGTCGCGGACCGAATCCTCGGTACGCTTCCGCTATTTCTCCTTTTGGGTTTGGCAATCGGGTTCGCTGTGAGCCTCTACTATGTGTACCTAGCGCTCAAAGAGCTGGGTAGCGGGTGAGCGGGCACTGGCGGCTGGTCGCTCGGAACACGGCGTGGATTGTCACCATAACCATACCGGTTGGAGGAGCGATCCTCTATGCTTACAATGTGGCTCAAGCGGGAAGTTTTCTGTACGGTGTAGGAACGGGTCTCTTAAGCCTCATCACGATGGCATTTAGCGTCTCGTTGTTGACCGGGCGCTCCAGACGGATTCGCGTGATAGGGGCTTTCTCGTTCGTGGTGCGATACGGGCTTGTGGTGGGGATATTGGGGGTACCCGCGTACCTGGAGCTGTGGCCCATATTAGGTATGCTGGGCGGCTTCGCTGGGGTATATCTTCTGGAGAACGTAGTTCTCTTGCGGGGGATGATGCGGGCGGTAGGAGAGGCGCGCGTATGAAGCACAACGTTAGGCGTTCGGAAAATGAAACAGTAGAATGGAGGGAAGAAGTTGGCTCTTAAGCTGGCGCTGGCGCAGGTAAGCCAGGAAGAGTTGCGACACGAGATCCTGCATACCTGGGAGGCTAGAGAAGCGTGGCAGATTCCGTTGCAGATCGGGCCGATCGACATCTCGATAAACAAACCCGTGTGGTTCTTGTTCCTCGGAGCGGCGTTGACATTTTTGATCTTGTTTATCGGGAGTAGGGCGATGAAGAACCGGCCCGGTGCGTACCAGGTGATTGTGGAGGACCTCTACGGCTTCGGACGCGAGTTCCTCGGCGGGCAGGTGGGCCAGGAGGGGATGAAATGGTTCCCCTACACGCTCTCGCTCTTCGTCTTCATTTTGGTCCTCAACATTATCGGCCTCTTCCCGAACAGCTATCCGGTGACCAGCAACATCTCGTTCACCCTGCTCCTGGCGCTGCTGACCTTTATCCTCACGCAGTACATGGGGATAAAGAAAAACGGCGCGGGGACGTACTTCAAGAGTTGGACGCCGCCGAACCTGCCGGCCAAATTCATTATGGCTCCATTCATGTGGTTTCTGCACCTAATACAAGAGTTCAGCAAGCCGCTCACGCTGGGGCTGCGGCTCTACGCTAACATTCTGGCCGGGCACTTGATCATCTTCGTCTTTCTCGGCCTCATCCTGTACTTCGGGAGTTTCCTAGCGATAGTCTCCGTGCCGATGGCGGTGGTGTTCTTCGCTTTCGAGGTCTTCGTGGCCATTTTGCAGGCTTACATATTCGCTATACTTACGCAGGTTTACATAGAGTTGGCGATCTACGCCGAGCATTAAAAACGTTGGGCAAGTAGTAGGGAAAAGAGTCGAAAGGAGAAGAGCAGTATGGTGGAAACATTGGCGTTACTTCAGGCAACAGGTGATGCTCAGGAAGGGCTCAAGCTGCTAGGGGTTGGTGTAGCCGCAGGAGCTGCGGTCATAGGACCCGGAGCGGGGATGGGCTACCTCATAGGACAGACCATAGCGAGCATTCACCGTCAGCCGGAGGCCTTCGAGCAGACGAGGACTTTGATGTTCTTGGGGATAGGGCTGGTAGAGGCGTTCGCCCTCTACGGTCTTGTCTTCGCACTACTGCTCGCCTTCGTTCTCTAGACGTACGTAAAGGGGCAAGAGAAGAGGAGAGCGTATGCAAAGCATCGACCCAACAGGCATATTCGATCTGCCAAACACCAGCCTGATGTTCTGGGAGGTCATAACCTTCGCGATCCTGCTGGCCCTGCTTTACTACTTCGTCTATCCGCCGATCAAGAACCAGATCCGGCAGCGCCAGCAGTCAATCGAGCAGGCGATAGACGAGGCGGAGAAGACGAGGAAAGAGGCCCGGGAGCTCTTGCAGGAGTACCGCCAGCAGATTCAGGAGGCCCGCGACGAGGCTCGCGAGATCCGCGAGGAGGCCCGCCAGCAAGGCAAAGCTCAACACGAACGGGCCAAGAAAGAGGCTCGCGAGGAGGCCGACCGGATCGTAAAGAGGGCCCAGGAGGAGATACAGCGCGAGCGTGAGTCGGCGCTGCGCGAGGTACGCCACGAGGTCGCCGGCATGGTCATGCAGGCCTCCGAGCAGATTATCGGCCGCTCCCTGGACCGCGACGAGCACGAGCGTTTGATCTCTCGTTCTCTCGACGAACTTGAAGCCGAGGTCGCCGGCTCTGGGAGCGGTAGGTAAAGCTTGAGCGCAGTATCCGCCTACGCAGAGGCTCTCTTCGGGGCCGCTCGCGAACGTGAGGAGCTCGAGGAGACGCTGGAAAACCTCCAGGACTTCGTCAACGCTCTGCACGAGAACAGCGAGCTGAAGCTTTTTTTCTACGGTGAGCAGATCCCTGAATCGCAGAAGCGGCGGGCCATAGACGGTCTGACGGAGGGGATGACGGTCTCTACGCGGAACTTTCTCAAGGTACTTTTAGACTACGGTCGGGCGGAGATTACCGAGGACGTGGTCCGGCGCTATGAAGAGTTGGTCGAGGAGCATCAAGGGAAGGTCGAAGTCGAGCTTACGACCGCGGTCGAGCTCTCCGACGAAGTGCTAGAAAGGGTGAAGCAGCGGCTCGGGAACATACTCGAAGGACGCGAGGTAGTGCTTGAGAACCACGTGGACCCCGACCTCGTCGGGGGCGCGGTCTTCACGCTTGAGGGCAAAAGAATAGACGGCAGCTTACGGGGGCAGTTGCAGGGCCTCCGGGAACAGATGATGGAGAGGGGTGGTGTTTAGGTGGCCAGGTTGAGGCCGGAGGAGATCTCCTCCATCTTGAAGGGCGCTATAACCGACTACGATAATCGGGTTCGTAGCGAAGAGGTCGGGCAGGTCCTCCAGATAGGGGACGGTATCGCCCAGGTGCACGGCCTGACAAACGTGATGTACCAGGAGATGCTCGAGTTCGAGGATGACCGCGGCGAGACGGTGATGGGTCTCGCCCTCAACCTCGAAGAGGACAACGTCGGCGTCGTCGTCGCCGGAGACGATAAGCATATACGTGAGGGCAGCACCGTGAGGCGCACCCAGCGTCTCGTGAGCGTGCCCGTCGGAAACGCCGTTTTGGGCCGGGTTATCAACCCGCTCGGCACGCCGATGGACGGCAAGGGCGACATAGATGCCGACGATATCCGCTTTATCGAGCCGCGGGCACCCGGTGTCATTGAGCGCCAGAGCGTCGACACACCGTTGCAGACCGGACTAAAGGCCATCGACGCGATGGTTCCGATCGGACGCGGGCAGCGCGAGCTTATCATCGGCGACCGCTCGCTCGGCAAGACGGCCATCGCTATAGACGCGATCATCAGCCAGCGCGATACGGGCGTGAAGTGTATCTACGTCGGCATCGCCCAGAAGGACTCGACCGTCGCAGGCGTCATGAGCACGCTCGAGGAGCACGGAGCTCTGGACTACACGGTTATCGTCAACGCGCCGGCCTCCGTTCAGGCTACACTCCACTACCTGGCACCCTACGCAGGGTGCGCTATCGGTGAGTACTTTATGGAGCAGGGCGAGGATGCCCTGATTGTCTACGATGACCTCTCCAAGCACGCCAACGCTTACCGGGAGCTCATGCTCCTTCTCAGACGTCCGCCGGGGCGCGAGGCTTTCCCGGGGGATGTGTTCTTCCTTCACTCGCGTCTTCTGGAGCGAGCGGCGCGGATGTCCGACGACCGGGGCGGCGGATCTCTGACGGCGCTGCCGATAGCCGAGACCAAGGGTGGGGACATCTCGTCGTACATACCGACGAACCTCATCTCGATCACGGACGGCCAGATATTTTTGGATGGCGACCTATTCAACTCGGGGCAGCGGCCGGCCATCGACGTTGGTAACTCGGTGAGCCGGGTCGGGGGCGACGCCCAGATCAAGGCGATGAAGAAGGTCGCCGGTACCCTTCGGTTGAGCCTGGCGCAGTATCGTGAGCTACAGAGCTTCGCGCAGTTCGGGAGTGACCTGGACAAGGCGACCCAGGACACCCTGGCCCGCGGCGACCGGACGATGAACATGCTCAGGCAGAGCGAGCTCGAACCGGTCCCCGTCGAGGAGCAGACCGCGGTGATCTTCGCGGTCACTAACGGCTACGTGGACTTCGTCGATCCGGAGAACGTCACCGACTACGAGCAGCAGGTCCGTGAGTATCTCAGGAACAGCCACGAGGAGATCCTCGACTCTATACGCGAGGAGCAGGAGCTCTCCGACGAGAACCGGGAGAAGCTCGAGGACGCCCTCAAGAAGTTTAACGAGAACTACGAACCCGAAGACACCGGCATGATCGACATGCAGCTCGGAGCCGAAGACGAGGATGAATCCGAGGACGAGGAGTTGGAGAACGAGGATTCGGAGAACGAGGATTCGGAGAACGGCTCTGGAGAGAGAGGCTAGAGAATGGCTTCGGCTCAGGACCTGAAGCGTCAGATACAGTCGCTGGACAACACGTCGAAGATGACGCAGGCGCTTCAGACGATCTCCGGCATCAAGCTGCGCAAGGCGGAGAACCAGCTCAACAAAGCGCGGCCATACGCCGATAACGTAGACGAGATGATGCGCGACATCGCAAATAAAGCTCAGACCAATAGCCCGCTTCTCGTCGGGCGGGAGATCAACAGGGTCGCCATCTGCACCGTCACGTCCGACCGGGGGCTCGCGGGGGGGTTCAACGCCCAGATTTTGAAGCGCACGATGCAGTTGCGCGGGGAGCAGGACGCGGAGACCGTACAGGTCGTGACCGGACGCAAGGCTGAGGCCTTCTTTCGGTTCCAGGGTGTAGGTTACGAGGAGGCCTTCACGGGGTTCTCCGACAGCCCAACCTATGAAGACGCTCAACGGGTGGGGCGCTACCTAACGCAGCTCTTCGAGGACGAAGAGGCCGATGAGGTGTACCTGATCTACAATCGCTACCAGAGTGCCCTCGTCCAACGACCTGTCGTCACCCGGCTCCTTCCCGTGGCCCCGGAGGACGACGAGGAGGAGAACGAGGAGGATGGGCAGAACATCCCCCTGGAGTTCATTCCGGGGCCGGAGGTGCTCCTGCAGCGGCTCGTGCCGAAGTACGTGGAGACGTTGTTGTTCCGGGCTTTCCTGGAGAGCGCAGCCGGTGAGCACGGGGCGAGAATGACGGCGATGAAGAGCGCGAGCGACAGTGCCAATGAAATGTCCGAGGACTTGACCAAACAGATGAACAGGATGCGTCAGGCCCAGATAACCCAGGAAATTCTCGAGATAGTAGGGGGCGCTGAAGCCCTAGCTGGTTAAGACCGGCTTCAACAGGAGGAGTTTGCGTGAGCGAGAGCGACAAGAGAGACTACTTTAGTATTCCGAAGGATCCGGAAGCTCCCGAGCGTGCCTCAGAGGCGCAGCAAACCTCCGGGCAGCAGACAGGGAACGGCGGCCGCGATGGACAGCCCAACGGTCAGCAGCAGGCTCAGGAGGAGACGAGGCAGGAGCGAAAGGGCGGGGTGGGCAAGGTCCTGGAGATCCGGGGCGTCGTGGTGGACATCCGGTTCGAGCCCGAGGAACTGCCGCAGATATTCAACGCGCTTACTACCTCGTTCGAGGCCGAGGAGGGCGAGCCTCAGGAAGTTACGCTGGAGGTCCAGCAGCTCATCGGCGATGACGTGGTGCGGACGGTCGCGATGGGCTCGACGGACGGTATGAAGCGTGGGCTGGAGGTTCAGGACACGGGTGGTCCGATCTCGGTGCCGGTGGGCAAGCCGGTGCTCGGGCGTCTTTTAGACGTGCTAGGCAACCCCGTCGACGAGCAGGGACCCATAGATGCCGAGGACCACTGGCCGATACACCGGCCGTCCCCGAAGTTCACCGATCTCTCCACACAGACCGAACAGTTTGTAACCGGCATCAAGGTTATGGATTTGCTTTGCCCGGTCAGGCGCGGCGGCAAGGTCGGGCTCTTTGGTGGCGCGGGCGTCGGCAAGACGGTCGTTATTACCGAGCTGATCCACAACATCGCGTTGCAATACGAGGGGACGAGCGTCTTTGCCGGCGTCGGCGAGCGGACGCGCGAGGGGAACGACCTCTACCGCGAGATGGAGGAGGCCGGGGTTCTCGGGAACACCTCGATGGTCTTCGGGCAGATGAACGAGCCGCCAGGCGCTCGCTTCCGCATAGGTCTCACCGGGGTCACCCTCTCCGAGTACTTCAGGGATGAGCTTGGCCAGGACGTCTTGCTCTTTATCGATAACATCTTCAGGTTCGTGCAGGCCGGCAACGAGGTCTCGACGCTCATGGGCCGGATGCCCTCGGAGGTCGGCTACCAGCCAACCCTGGGCACCGAGATGGGTGGATTGCAGGAGCGCATTACCTCGACTAAGAACGGCTCTATAACGAGCTTCCAAGCGGTCTATGTGCCGGCGGACGATATCACAGACCCGGCCCCGTTCACCGTGTTCACTCACCTCGACTCGACGGTGGTGCTCGCGCGTGAACTCGCCGAGCAGGGCATCTACCCGGCGGTAGACCCGTTGAACTCCTCGTCGACAATTCTTGACCCGAACGTCCTCGGACAGGAGCACTACGAGGTTGCCCAGCAGGTGCAGTTCGTCATGCAGCGCTACAAGGAGTTGCAGGACATCATCAACATCCTGGGCATGGAGGAACTCTCCGAGGAGGACAAGGTCTACGTCGGCCGCGCGCGAAGGTTGCAGCGCTTCCTCTCTCAGCCGTTCTTCGTGGCCGAGCAGTTCACGGGCCAGGAGGGCAGGTTCGTGGAGCTCGAAGAGACGGTCAACTCCTTCAAGGAGATCGTCGAGGGCAAGCACGACGAGCTGCCCGAGAATGCGTTCTACATGGTTGGCAACATCGACGAGGTCGTCGAGAAGGCCCGCGGCATGAGCGGCGAAGAGGAAGAAGAGGGCGAGGAGGATAACGACTCCGAGAACGGCGAGGAAGGTTAGTGTCCGAGGGCCAGCAGCAGGAAGGGCGCCAGCTCTTCTGTAGGGTCATTACGCCGGAGCAAGTGATCTTCGACGGCGAGGCGGATATGGTCGTGGCGAGGATAGCCGATGGTGACATCGGCATTCTCGTAGACCACCAGCCTGTCGTCTCCACCGTTGAGATCGGGGCTGTGCGCATCAACCAGGACGACGAGAGGCATGTCTACGCGACCTCCGACGGCTTCTTCAAGATCTCTGAGAACCTGGTGCAGATACTGGTCGAGGAGGCCGTAGCTGCCGGGGAGATAGACGTAGATGCAGCCGAGAGCCGTGTAGAGGAGGCCGAAAACGAGTTGTCCGAGATCTCCGAGGAGGACGAGGACAGCGACAGACAGCGGAAGGAAATCGAGCGCAACCGCACCATCGGGGAGAACTTGGTGCGGGTGGCGCGCGAGCACGGCGACGGCTAGGAACAATCCTTCTAGCTGTGCCAAGATTGTTGTTTTGATGTAGCCGTTTCGTTACCTTCGCCCTGTATAATACGACGCTGCTGCACGACAAGGTAGAGAGACGGTCGCGACAGGGAGGGTGGTTTCATGGAGAGGTTCTTCGTCGAGGGAGGAGGCAGGCTCCATGGGGAGGTGACGTGCTCGGGCGCGAAGAATGCCGCCCTTAAGCTGATCGCCGCTGCGCTCCTCGCTCCGGGCCGGACCGTGCTCCATAACGTCCCGCGCATCAAGGATGTCGAGACGATGCTGGCTGTGCTCGAAGGCCTCGGCGCGCGTTGTGAGTTCTCCGGCAACACGCTCTCCATAGACGCCTCGACGATCGACTCTTACACGGCTCCTTATGACTTGGTGCGCCAGATGCGAGCTAGCATCGTGGTCCTCGGGCCGCTCGTCGCCCGGTTTGGGGAGGCCGAGGTGTCCGCGCCGGGTGGATGCAACCTGGGGCTAAGGAAGTTCAACTTCCACCTTGACGGGTTGCGAGCTCTGGGTGCGGAGATCTCGTTAGACCACGGCTTTATCAAGGCCGAGGCTCGGAGAGGTCTCTCCGGCGCGGAGGTCAACTTCGAGTACCCGAGCGTTACCGCAACGGAGAACGTGATGATGGCCTCCGTGCTGGCCCGGGGCACTACGATCATCGAGAACGGCGCGCGCGAGCCTGAGATTGTAGCGTTGGCCGACTTCCTTAACCTGATGGGCGCAAGAATCCACGGCGCGGGAACGGGACGTATCGTGATCGAGGGTGTCGCCGAGCTACGCCCTGTCGAATACGCGGTCATCGGTGATCGTGTAGAGGCTGGCACCTTTATAATGGCGACCGCCGCGACGGGCGGCGACGTTACGATCAGGGGGGTGGATCTCTCGCACCTCAAGATGGAGATCTCTAAACTGCGTGGGATGGGTGTAGATGCTCGGAACGTTGAAGACGGCGTGCGGGTGCGTGTAGAAGACCCAGCATCTCTGGGTAGCGTAGACGTCTCCACGCTCCCGTTTCCTGGCTTTGCCACCGATCTCCAAGCTCAGATGCTGGTCCTCCTCCTTCAGACTTCGGGGGCTGGCATTGTTACTGAGAACGTTTATGAGAATCGACTTCAGGTAGCCGAGGAGCTCAACCGGATGGATGCCGGTATCGATCTCTTCGGCGGCCACCGGGCTTTGGTGAAGGGACCGAGACGGCTCTCCGGCACCATCGTGCAGTCGCCGGACCTTCGTGGCGGAGCGGCGCTGGTGATGGCCGGGCTCGTCGCAGAGGGGGTTACAATCGTGGAAGGGGCCCGCCACATCCTGCGAGGCTACGAGGGCTTTGAAAAGAAGCTCTCTTCTCTAGGCGCAACCGTCGCTCTCGGGGCCGAGCCAGCGCTGCAGCGTTAGCTCTCTGTACCGCGCTAGGCCGTCTCGCTTTTGGCGGCAGTGCTCAATCCTTCAAGCGGGCGCGCAAGGGTCCGAAGCCGATGATGCGGGCGAGCAGGGCACGCAGTATTGGCAGGCGGAGCAGCACGCGGACGACGGCCGGCGGCGCGAACGGCGCCTCGATTCCAGTGCGGCTGGGACCCGGCGTTGTATCAGGGCGTGCCCCGCTTGGATGAGCCGTGTAGGTAGCTCCCGTCGCCGCTGCACTGCTGCCACCGCAATGTTCGCAGGCTTCGGTGGAGAAGCGTCCTGATGTTCGGGCTCCCGACGAGTCGGCTAGACGGCAGGCGTGGTGAGACGGTTTCCCAAACGATTGATAGTATATGCGCATTGTCCATAGTCCCCGTTTGAGAACGGAGCCTCTAACTGACGATAGCAGCGAATAGGACGGAAGTGCTCACGCTGACGCGGAGGCTTGTCCAGTACCGGTCTTTCACGCCGGGGGGGGCCGAGTCGATCATGGATTTCATCAACGGTTGGTTCGAGGCGCGAGGGTTGGAGACGAGTCGCTACGAGGGGGCGGGGCCCAAGGGAGAGCTCTCCTCGCTGGTGGCGAGGGTAGGAGGCTCGGGAGGGCCGAAGATACTGCTGCACGCTCACGCGGACGTGGTACCGGGTGAGGAGGAGCAATTCGAGGCCTACGAGCAGGACGGTGAGCTTCTCGGACGCGGCGTCTACGATATGAAGGGGGCTCTGGCCGCGATGATGTACGCGGTCGAGGATCTGCACGTTACGGGCTGTGAGGCGATGGTGGAGCTACTCATCGTGCCGGACGAAGAGCGGGAGTATGGGGGGCGCAAGGGGGCGGAGGTCCTGATCGACAACGGTCACACGGGAGACTTTCTCATAACCGGCGAGCCCACGGATTTCCACATTGGCATCCAGGCGAAGGGCGTCTTAGCTCTGCGCACAACGCTGAAGGGGAAGAGCGCACACGGCTCGCGCCCCTGGCTAGGCAAGAATGCCGTCCTTCTCGCATACGAGCACCACAAACGGGTGCTGGAGTTGCCCTTTGCGAGGGAGAGAAGCGAGCTCTTCCCCTACCCGAGCATCAACATGGCTAGGATCATCGGCGGAGACGTGATCAACCGCGTACCGGACCACGCGATCTACGATCTGGATATTCGCTACCTGCCGAACCAAGACCCGAAGGAGATAGTTCGTCAGATCCGCTCGATGGATCTACCCGCCGAGACGGAGGTTCTCTTTACGCACGAACCAACGTACGTTTCTCGCAAGAACCCGTTCGTGAAGGCGCTGCGTGAGGTCGCAAGCCGTCACTTCCACGGCAACCCGGTCGGGGTTGGACGTCATGGCGCCTCCGATCTGGTCTTCTTCCAGCGCGTCGGCATCCCTGGCGTCGAGTTCGGCCCGGTAGGCGGCGGGCACCACGGTCCCAGGGAGTTCGTCGTCTCCGACTCGTTGGAGACTTACCGGCAGATGCTCGTGCAGTTCGTGCAGATTCTCGCCGCGAACGGCGGAGCCGGTGTGGAAGCTGTATAGCCTACGAGGCTAGCGACTGGCGATTACGACACCGTGTAGGGCTCTCCGGCGGTGAGATAGACTACGGCGTCTTCGGCGAAGGTCCGCCGGCGATTCTCGTGCATGGAACCCCTAGCCGTTCACACATCTGGCGCAACGTCGTGCCGAAGCTCGCCGACCGCTTCGCCGAGTACGCCTTCGACCTCCTCAGGTTCGGCGAGTCGGAGCGGAGGTACGGGTTGAACGTCTCTGTCGCGGTCCAGGCGAGCTTACTCGCCGAGTTGGTCGAGTTCTGGGGGCTCGAAGCTCCCGTGGTCGCGGGCCACGATATAGGAGGCGGCATAGTGCTTCGTGCACATCTCCTGGGAGGGATTGAATTCAGCCGCATCTCCCTTATCGACGCCGTCGTGCTGCGCCCCTGGATCCCCCCGACGACCCGTCTGTCAAGGCGAACCTGGATGTTTACGGGACGATGCCGACCGGCTCGTTCGAGGCCAGTGTCGTCGGGCACCTGCGTACCGCTTCGTACCACCCTATGGACGAGCAGGCCTTCGTGGTCTACATGGAGCAATGGCGCGGGTAGATAGGACAGAAGATTTCCCTTCAAAAAGACGCCCAGCTAGACAAGGGGCACACCGCAGATTTCGAACCACTTCCGCGCTTAATGAGGACGCCGTGCGGATACTTTGGGGCGAGAGAGACGCGTGGCTGGATCCCTCCGCCGCCAGGCCCTTGAGGAGATGCTCCCGAACGCGGAGCTAAAGTTCATACCGGACGCCGGACACTTTTGTATGGAGGACGCCCCTGAAAGGGTAGCCGACTCGCTTACCAGCTTCTTTACTCGGGCAAAGGATATAATGTGACGCTATTAAGCGTGCTTTGCTACCATTAGTAGCTTCTTGAAAGTTGCGTGTAGCGCGAGTATATTGCGTTTAGTTTTCTAGTAGCGCTTTAAGGGAAGAAAGGCCGGTTTTGGCTCTAGCTCTGTTACTTCAGGAGATTGGCTACGGCACGCTCTACGTGTACGTGGGCCTGTTTATCTTGCTGGTCGTCGGTTTCGTTGCGGCCACTCTGGTCTTGGCGCGACTCATCTCGCCGAGACGGAAGAGTTCGCAGGCCAAGGGCCAGAACTATGAGACCGGAGAGGTGACCGTCACCGACCCGTGGCGCCCCTTCCCGGTCCGCTACTACGTATTCGCGCTGCTTTTCCTCATCTTTGATGTGGAGGCGGCTTTCCTTTATCCGTGGGCGGTGATCTACCGAGGTCTCGGGCTTTATGGATTCGTAGAGATGGTTATTTTTGTGCTTATATTAGGCGTGGGGCTTGCCTACGCCTGGAAGAAGGGGGCCCTTAAATGGGTTTGATGCAGAAGTTCGACGAACCGAACATTCTAACGACGAGCTCGGACAAGCTCTTCAACTGGGCCAGGAAGAACTCTTTGTGGCCGTTGCAGTTCGGGCTGGCTTGTTGCGCGATCGAGATGATGTCAACCGGCATGGCGCACAACGACCTCGACAGGTTCGGAGCCGGGTTCTTTACGGCGTCGCCGCGGCAGGCGGACGTAATGATAGTCTCGGGCACCGTCTCGACCAAGATGGCGGAGCGGATGACCCGGCTCTACGAGCAGATGCCCGAGCCCAAGTGGGTCATCGCGATGGGCGCGTGTGCCATCTCCGGCGGGCCGTTCCTGGATGGGTATTCGGTGCTGATGGGCGCGGACAGGGTAATCCCCGTAGACGTGTACGTGCCGGGGTGTCCGCCGCGGCCGGAGGCGCTCATATTCGGGATCATGACGCTGCAGAAGAAGATAGAGCGTGACCAGCAGGTCGGCTACGAGAGGCCGCGTCCGGCGCTCGTCAACGACGACGGCGAGATTATGGAGTACCTACCCGAGCGGGAGTACACCAACATCGCGCAGGGCAAGGCCCCGCGCTTCGAGGGCATAAAGCCCTTGCAGCGAACCTACGTCTTCGAGCGTAAGGGAATGCCGCCCGCCTCTCAGACGGATGTCGGTTGGATTCCTAAGGAGGCCAAGAAGAAGCTCAAGGAGCAGCAGAAGGCCGAAAAGGCCGCCGCCGAGACGGGCGTTCAGAAGAATGGGTCTCCCGAGGAGCCCGCCGACCCTAAGGGGACCGCCTAAGTGGCCGTCACGCTGCCCGAGGGAAGCCTGGATGAGAGGCTTGAGCGGTACCTCAAAGGTTTCCGTGACCAACATGGGCTGGAAGAATCGGAGATCGAGGGCAACGTAGTGCGGGTCGTGGTCGAACCGGGGCTCGTGCCCGCGGTGCTGACGACCGCTCGGGAGAGGCTCGGCATACTGCACCTCTCGTTTATCACGGTGGTGGACAGGGTCGGGTCGCTCGAGTTGACGTACGAGCTTCTGGACCTGAGAGGCGGACAGGTCAGGGTCAGGACGACCATCGAGGGCGAGGAGCCGGTTATAGACTCGGTGACCGCAGTCTACCCAACAGCAAACTGGCACGAGCGGGAGGCTTACGACATGTTTGGGGTCGCGTTCAAGGGGCACCCGGACCTCAGGCGTCTGTACATGTGGCAGGATCACTTCGACCATCACCCGCTGTTGAAGAGCTTCGAGATCAGCACCAAGCGTACCTTCGAAGGGTTGAGGTAAGAGATGCTTAGCGAAGAACGTCGTACCGAGAGCGCAAACTTAAGCGGCAAGGCGAGCGGCAGGCTCGCAAACCCCGACATCCGGGACGAGTTCGGGCTGGAGACGCTCGACATGAACATGGGACCGCAGCACCCGGCGATGCACGGGCTGCTTCGGCTTATCCTGGAGCTCGACGGCGAGACCGTGGTACGTTGCGACCCCGTGATGGGATATCTGCACCGGAGCAAGGAGAAGATCTCCGAGAACCGGATGTACCCGGCGGTCATCCCGATCACCGACCGCATCGACTACATGAACAACATCGCCATGGAGTACGGTTACGTCCTGGCGGTGGAGAAGCTGTTGGACGCGGAGATTCCCCCGCGGGCGGATGCCATACGGGCGCTCATGAACGAGCTCGGGCGCATCATGAGCCACATTCCCTCCATCGGCTTCCTCATGCTAGAGCTCGGCGCGTTCACCCCGATCCTCTACGCGTTCCGCGAGCGGGAGCGTATACAAAACATCTTCGAGGCGGTTACGGGCGCGAGGATGATGTTCCATTACGTTCGCATCGGCGGCGTGAAGGCCGACCTGCCGGAGGACATTCCCCAGCAGATATGGGATTACATCGAGGGCTTGGAGCAGCGCTTCGACTCGGACTTCGTCGACCTTATCGAAGGGAACGAGATCTTCATCGCCCGCACGAGAGGCGTCGGAAGGATCCCGCCCGAGAAGGCGATCGAGATGGGCCTCACTGGTGTGCCTTTAAGGTGTACAGGGGTGGAGTTCGACGTGCGCAAGCACTACCCCTATGGTTGGTACAAGAACCTCGATTTCGACGTGATAACGGACGAGGCGGGCGACGTAGAGGCGTCATACCGGGTCAGGATCGCCGAGGTCAGGCAAAGCATTCGGATAGTTAAGCAGATCCTCGAAAACCTGCCCGAGGGCGAGGTCATGGCGGATCTCGGCCGGCGCATAAGGCCGACCGAGGGCGACGGTATCGGCCGGGTCGAGTCGGCGCGCGGTGAGTTTGCCGTTCACGTCGTCTCCGACGGTTCAGACACGCCGTACCGGGTGCATTACCGGACGCCGTGCAACACCAACATGCAACTCTTGCAAGAGATCGTGCCCGGCCACTACCTGCCGGATATCATGCCGATCATGGGCCTTATAGACCCGGTCTCCGGGGCGTGGGACAAGTGATGGCGACCGTGCTCGAATATCTGAATCAGGAGCCGTTCCGCTTTATCGTCTCGGCTGGGGCGATTCTCTTCCTCGTGTTGAACCTCGCGGCGGTCTTTACGATGGCTGAGCGCAAGGTGTCGGCTTACATACAACTCCGGTACGGGCCCAACCGGGTCGGGCCGCGAGGGCTCTTGCAGCCGGCGGCGGACGTGTTCAAGCTCTTCAGCAAAGAGAACGTCATGCCTAGCAGGGCAGACTTCTGGATCTTTTTAGCGGCGCCGATCGCTATGTTCTTACCGGCAGCGGTAGTATGGATGGTCGTGCCGTTCGCGCCCAACGCGGTGGTCGCGGATTTGAACATCGCGGTTGTGTTCTTTATCGCTGTCACCTCCATTGGGGCTCTCGGGTTAATCATGGCCGGCTACGGGAGCAGATCCACCTTCTCGCTCCTGGGCGCTATGAGGGGTGCCGCGCAGATGATCTCTTACGAGGTGCCGCTAATCCTAAGCTTGCTCGGGGTCATCATGCTCTCCGGAAGCCTCTCTCTCGTGGACATCGTAAACGCCCAAAGCGGCGGGTTCTGGCATTGGTACTTCCTGCCGCAGTTCCCGATGTTCATAGCTTTCTACGTCGCGGGGCTCGCGGAGGCGAGGAGGGTGCCGTTCGACCTGCCGGAGGGCGAGAGCGAGATCGTCGGCGGGTTCATGGTCGAGTACTCGGGCATGACATGGGGCCTGATCCAGGCGGCGGAGTTCGCCTCGATGGGTCTTATATCGGCGATCACCGCGACGTTGTTTTTGGGGGGCTGGCAGCCGCCAATCGAGGCGTTGGACCTCGGTAACTTTAACTGGATCTGGTTCGGCCTCAAGACTTCGCTACTCGTGTTTACGTTTCAGTGGATCCGATGGAGCGTCCCGCGCCTTCGTATGGACCAGCTTATGGACTTCGGCTGGAAGATACTCGTGCCGGCCTGCCTGGTCTGGCTGTTCGTCACCGCCGGTCTGATGCTCCTGCTCCCCTCGGTGTTTTAGAGAAGAAAGGTTTTACTTAGATGCCCCAGCTAGGACAGGGAATTTTGAAGGGGATGGGGATCACCCTCAAGCACCTCTTCGACAAAAAGATCACTCGCGCTTACCCCGAGTACAAGCGCGACAGACTCGAACGCAGCCGCGGGATGCTCACCGTTGACATGGATCGATGTATCGCGTGTCTGCAATGCATGCGGATCTGTCCGGACCACTGCATCTCTATCGAGCAGACCAAGCGTGACGCCGATGGCTCGGGTAAGGCGAAGCCCTACGCGGTTGGTTTCGTCATCGACGACTCGCGATGCATGTACTGCTCTCTGTGCGTCGAGGTCTGTCCGGTCAACTGCATCTATCACACCGAGGAGTTCGAGGCGCAGGCCTATAACCGTCTGGAGCTAGCCAGGCAGTTCGGGGAGCGGCCCGTAGACCCGACCATCGACCCAAGGCCGGCCGTGAAGAAGAAGCCCAAAGCAGCGGCGGCCAAAGGCGGGGCCAAGGCGGCGGCTGGAGACGAGACTCCGAAGAAGGCTCCCAAAAAGGCGCCGAAGAAGGACACGGCGGATTAAATGTTAGTCGCGTTTATCTTCCTGGCGTCGATGACCTTGCTCTGCGCGATGGGGGTGGTCTTGAGCCGGAACGTGGTTCATTCCGCCTTGTTCATGTCGGGGTCTTTCTTGGGTGTGGCGGGATTCTTCGTGATGCTCAACGCCCCGGCTCTGGCGGCGTTTCAGGTACTCATCTACGTCGGGGCGGTTACCGTGCTGATCCTGTTCGGGACCATGTTTACCCAGCGACCGCAGGTGCGGCGCTTCGGGTCGATTCTGCAGAGACAACGCTGGTCGGGGTTCTTTGTGGCTATCGGGGTCGGGGCTTTCCTGGCTTATGTCTTGGGTTTGCAGAACTGGGACTACACGGAGCCGGGTAACGGGCCGCAAGAGGTATCAGATCTCGGTGAGATCCTGCTCGGCGTGAACGGCGCGCCGCCGATCTTCTCGCTGCTCTTCGAGGTTATCTCGATCTTGCTTTTGGTCGCGGTGATCGCGGCTATCGTGGTGAGCCGGCGTAAGACCGGTGAAGGTATCGACCGTCCGACAGCCGACCGCGAGGAGGCGACTCGCTGATGCCGCCGCAGGGGCAACAGTTTCTGGATCAGTTGAACGCGACGCTGCCGTTGGAGGCGTACCTCATCGTTGGGGCGCTGATGTTCGCCATCGGGGTGTGGGGGGCGCTCGTGCGTCGCAATGCCGTGGTGGTGTTTATGTGTATCGAACTGATGATAAACGCGGTCAACCTGACGCTCGTGGCGTTCGCTGACTACCTGCCGAACGCGGGCGGGGCAGGGGGCGGGTACGCGGTGCTGGTGATAGCCGTGGCCGCGGCTGAGGTCGCGGTGGGCCTGGCGATAGCGCTCGCGGTGTATCGCTCGCGCAAGACGGTGAACGTGGACGAGATCAACCTGATGAAGGGCTAGGGGTAGATGGGGCAGAGCGTATTCGGACAGCTACTAATCGCGGCCATCCCGGGTCTCCCGGCTCTGGCCTTCTTCGTGCTAGCGCTCTCCGGCCGCTACGTGAAGGAGGCGGCCCAGTTCGTCGCTATCTTTGCCGTAGCACCCGCGCTGATCTTCTCCGTCTTCGCGCTGCTCGACGTGGCCGATATTATTGGTCAGGACGGCGCGGTCCCGATAGAGTTCGCGGTCAACTGGATTGATCTCGGCGACGGCGGCTCCTTTCCGATAGGGGTCTATATAGACGGCCTCGCGGCGGTGATGCTCGTCGTGGTGTGCTTCGTGAGCCTGATGGTGCAACTGTACTCAGGCGCTTTTATGGAGGACGACAAGCGTTTCGCCTGGTACTACGCGGTCCTGAACCTGTTCACCGCATCCATGCTCGGCCTCGTCCTCGCGCCGAACTTCATCGAGCTATACATTTTCTGGGAACTCGTCGGTCTGTGTTCGTATCTCCTGATCGGCCACTGGTTCGAGAAGCCTTCGGCGGCCAAGGCGGCACAGAAGGCGTTCATCGTCACGCGCATAGGAGATATGGCGTTGTTCATCGGGATAATTATGTTCTGGCGCGCTACGGGGACGACTTCTTATCAGGGGATCTCGGAGGCGGCGCAGGCCGGATTTATCGGAGGATCCGTTCTGACGGCGGCGATTATCCTGGTCTTTATCGGCGCTATCGGCAAGAGCGCCCAATTCCCGCTGCACGTGTGGCTCCCGGACGCGATGGAGGGTCCGACGCCGGTCTCCGCCCTGATCCACGCGGCCACGATGGTCGCGGCGGGGGTCTACCTGGTGGGGCGCACTTACGAGATCTTCGTGCAGAGCCCGACCGCGATGCTGGTGGTCGCGTATATCGGCGGCTTCACGGCCCTGATGGCGGCAACGATGGCGCTCACAAAGAAGGACATAAAGCGCGTGATCGCGTACTCGACGGTCTCGCAGCTGGGGTACATGATGCTCGCTCTCGGGATCGGGGCGTTC
>DASQMR010000244.1:0-3285 GCA_035645375.1 Rubrobacteraceae bacterium | reverse complement strand
TCACTAGAGCACCTGTGGCCGTACATTGAGGAGATGAAGGGCATCGAGGGACGCTTCTCGAAAGAGGAGCGGGAGATCATCTCCCGCTTCTTATCGGCGGCTACGGAGGCGACGCACCGGCACGCAGGGATGCCTGACGGTGTTGAGGGGTAGAGTAGGCCTGTTTCAGGCGGTTTTTATACCGCCCAAGCCCCGCCGAAAGCAGAGGCGTGAGCTTGGGCTTCGGTGACGTCTAGCCCTCCGGCGCGATGTTAAGTTTCCGAGAAAACGTGGAAGCTGCGACCCCAATATCCGAGAATCGTAAAAACCGGAAGCTGGGTTTCCAGGAAAACGTCTTAGCGGCAATTCGGTGAAGAGACTTGCATGGTTGGGCCTAACCTTACCGGTTAATCTCCACTAGTAAGATCCGCGCATTTGCTCCCGTGACCAGAATCGTTAGGAGCACACCGGCTGCTAGCAAATACAGTCCACTCTTGCCCCAGCTCAGCACCGCGATTCCCGCAGCCACAAACGGTAGCGTAGCTACTTGCCCCATTACTATACGTCCCACGAAGTATGTACGAAGGGTAGCCTCTAGGGAGTTCCAGTTCCTCAGCTGGAGCAACTGGATGGCCAAGATAGCCGCTCAGTTAGCGATCCCTACCACCAGCACCTCTAACCCAACCACCACTGTCCCCTGCCCTGGCATCAACAGCAGGGCAGCCATTGTGAGCACGGCAACCAACATTACCAACACTTCCAAGGTACGGCCCGACAAGCCATATCTGGGGTTAGACATGATCATCTGCAAGTTGATGGAGAGGCCGACGAATATTAATCCCGCGAGGGCCGCAGCAGCCTCTGCCGCGGTCGAGAAGAAGTCGTGCCAGTCGTCCATTCTTTGCACTCCCTTTGTCTCTACGAGGATGAAGCAAGTGTAATTAGACCAAGCACGCTTTGCGCAACGCTTCGCTGGCTAACTACCGAGAAGACGTGCTCTTCACCTGGGTTACCGAGAAGACACCAAATAGGCAACCTGATGAATAAAGTGAGGACCAAATACTGCCTTAGGAGCGCAGCGCCGGCAGTACCTCGCTCGCGAAGCGAGCGTTCGACTCGGCAATCAGCTCAGGATCGGCATCGCGCGAACCAGGCACCATAACGATTCGGTCGAGGCCTATCTCGAGCAACTCGCGCAAGCGCTCCACGCAGTGATCAGCATCGCCTACCACGGCAAAGCGATCGAGGAACTCGTCCGGAAGCATCTCGGCGTGGTTTGCACTACTCAGCCCATGGCTGCGCTCGTCGTAGGTGACGCCGATCTGCTTCACCACCTCCCGATCCTCGGTCGGCAGCACATCAAGCGGCCCCTCGCTAGCATAGTGGGCGAAGATCGCTGCGCTACCGCGCACCAAGTTTCGAGCGACCCTAAGGTCAGGGTTAACAGCGAAGTTTACGAAAGCTCCGAGGGACACTCCGTCGTCGCGACTCTCTGCCGTGCGCCGTGCCTCTCCTACCGCCCAGGAGACCCGGCGGGGATCGGCCCCCACCGTAAAGTTTACGTGCTCGGCGTGACGTACCCCGAGAGAGATCGTCCGCGGCCCCGTCGCCGCAACCGCAACCGCAACCTTAGTCGGGTGCAGCGTCGCGATCCAAGCCATGCGAGCTTGCATCCCCCCCGCTAACTCGACGTCCTCTCCGCGGAGGAACCCCTGCAGCTCGGTTAAGCCTCTCTCGAGCTCGGCGGTCGTCGCCGGACGTAATCCCAGCTGTAGCACGGCGGAATCCCCGCGCCCGAATACAAGCACGGCCCGGCCTTCAGATTCGACCTGGAGCGTGGCTATAGCGGCAGCGGTGACCGCTGGGTGGCGGGTAAGGGGATTGGTCACGGCAGGGCCTAGGCGCAGGCGTTCGGTGGCCTGCGCCGCCAATGTAAGTTCCACGTAAGGGTCCCCAACTAGATTCTCGCTGTCGGCGAGCAGCAGCCCATCGAAGCCCCACCGCTCAGCCTGCACGGCAAGCTCAACTGTGCGACGGGGAATCGGGAATCCGTGGAGCCAGATTTCAGTAGGCATGCCAAACATTTTAGTCTTCTCTGCTTACCGAAGCTACTCTGGGAGCAGTTTCCGAGAGAACGTCTTCTAAGCAGCTGAGGGAATAGACCTTCTAATACGCCGCGCCGAGTGGCAGTATGCCTCAGAATAAGGGTGGCCTACCCAGTAAGTGGATCGGAAGGCAAAACGAGGATGACGGTTTAGATCGTCCTGACTTCGAGGGGAGCGACGACGTTGTGAGCGAACCAGACACGTCCAAACAGGGGGCGGCAAACACCTCAGAAGGTATTGTCCTCGGGCCAGGCGAAGGCCGAACCATAGGCGGCATAACTTTCAAAGCGACTGGTGAGCAAACCGGAGGCTCGATCGGGTTTATTGAAGCTACGACACCCCCAGGGGCCGGGCCACCTCGCCATGTTCACTACAGCTGTGATGAACTGTTCTATGTCCTAGAGGGGCAGTTCCTCTTTCTGGTCGGGGAGCGAGAAGTTAACGGTCCGCCCGGAACGTTTGTCTTCATCCCTCGGGGGACGGTTCACGCTGCCAAGGTTATAGGGACTGAGCCGGGTAAGGTGCTCGCGGCCTACGTACCGGGGGGGCAAGAGCGATCCTTCGAGGAGTTCGGTCAGTTGCCAGCCGACGTTGTGGCTGAGAAGTACGACTCGGAGTTCGTAGGGCCTCCTCTATAGCTCAAACTGGAGAATAGCCGATGACATCTAATCCTCTCGTTGGCACCTGGCGACTTATATCTTGGGAAATCAGAAGCGTTGATGGCCAGAAGATCAGCTACCCACTCGGCAAGGATGCTGTGGGATACATCATCTACACCCAGGACGGATACATGTCCGTAGCTATCTCGCGCCCCAACCGCCAGGAGTTCACGGCCGGAGACCTTCTCGGGGGTAGCGCGGAGGAGAAAGCCCAAGCCGCTTCCACTTACGTGTCTTATTGTGGTAGGTATGAGTTCCATGGAGATACGGTTTCGCACTACGTAGAAGTCAGCTTATTCCCCAACTGGGTTGGTGTTGAGCAAGAACGCCTGGTCGAATTTAGGGGAAATCGATTGTCGTTGAGTACGCGGCCGATGTTGCTCGGGGGTATACAACAGACAGCCCACCTGATCTGGGAGCGTGTCTGAGGCCGCTCGCAGTTCAGTACAGTTAGCTTCACTTACTGCCCTAGTAAAGCGTATTTCTGAAAATCTTGTACCCGAGAAGCCCGGTTTCCGAGAAGACCTCTTAGCGGCAATCTG
>DASQMR010000243.1:0-3051 GCA_035645375.1 Rubrobacteraceae bacterium | reverse complement strand
CGCAGGCGCACCCGAACCTGGTACCCCGCGTGCGCCTGAGCGAGAAGCTCGAAGAAGGGATGGGACGCAAGCTAACCCTTATCTCCGCTCCGGCGGATTTCGGCAAGACTGCCTTCTCGAGCGAGTGGCGAATGATGCACTCGGGCGACCAGTACCCGGTCTCCTGGATCTCACTGGACGAAGACTACAATGACCCGGCCCGCTTCCTTTCTTACTTCGTTGCCGCGCTGCAAACCATAAAGTCGGATATAGGAGAACCCGCCCTGGTCTCACTACGGTCACCTCAACCACCGCCTGTTGAGTCGGTGCTGACGGCCCTGATCAATAAGGTTGCCGCAGGACCCAACGAGTTCGCCCTGGTTCTCGACGACTACCATGTAATAGGGGCAGAGCCTATCCACGACGCCATCGCATTCTGCGCTGCACCTTCAGCTGATCCTGATCGTATCCGGGAGGAGGCCGGTTCGACGTTGCGAGGGTTGTGGCTTGCCGCTTCCGGAGACGGCTCGCAAGGTCATGCGTCATCATGGCTCTACTTACCCCGTTCCAACGCCCGCCACAAGCGCGAGCGAGCAGCCAGAGTTCGCGTGAGTAGCTGATGAAGTAAAGACTTGCGATGGTGGGATACTGGCAGACCAGGCCCGCCGTTTGGGAACAGTGGGTAGGCGGGTGTCAGAGGCCGTGAAGGTGAACACCCGGATCGTCAAGCTCGACTCCGATAACCTCACCGCATTCACCCGGCGTGGTCTCTGTTACCTCAACCTGAGCAAATGAATCGGGTAGGTCACGGTGTACGGCGCGGCCTCGTCTAACCCCCCGATATGACAACGGGTTAATACCATTGCACACCGCTATAGAAACAGCTGACATTCGCTTACTGCTCGTTCGTTTCCTTTTTGCCACGTTTTTGTAATCGTCTTGTCACTCGCGTGGTGTATACAAACAATCGACAAATAAATTAGAGAGCTTGTAGTGGGGTGAACTCTATCATAAAGAAGACCGTTGTCGATGGCCGTTACAGTCTACGTGACCCTTTGGGTAGCGGAGGTATGGGCGAGGTTTTCTTAGCACACGACGAGATCCTCAATCGGGACGTCGCTATTAAGATCCTGAGGGAGGAATACGCTGACGACGAGGAGTTCGTTAGACGTTTTAGACGCGAGGCCCAGAAGGCGGCATCCTTCAATCACTCGAATATAGTTCACATCTACGATTGGGGGTGTACGGAAGACGGCACATACTACATGGCCATGGAGCACGTGCCCGGTGGCACCCTCAAGGAACATATCCTCAGAGATGGTGCTCTGCCGCCCTATACGGCGACACAGTTCGCCTCCCAGATCGCCGAAGCCCTCAAAGCAGCGCACGAGCGCGGCGTGGTCCACCGGGACATAAAGTCCCAGAACGTTTTGCTAACCGCCTCGGGAGACGTGAAGGTAGCGGACTTTGGTATTGCCCGAGCCGACTCCTCGACTACAACGACATCCCAGAGAGGGAGCCTCCTGCTGGGCACCGCGCGCTACATGTCCCCGGAGCAGGCCATGGGTGAGCGCGTCGGTCCGCGAAGCGATCTCTACTCCCTGGGCGTTGTGCTCTACGAGATGGTTACCGGCGAGCTGCCCTACGAAGTCGACAACTCGGGAGATGTAGTAAGGAAGCATATAATCGAGCCCCCCCAGTCTCCAAGGGAAATTAATCCCGAAGTTCCGGAGGGGATCGACGCCGTCACGCTGAGGCTGTTAGCCAAAGATCCCGCCAATCGCTATAGCAGTGCCGCAGAGTTCATCGAGGACCTCCGGAAGGTTAGGAAGAAAGGGCCCTGGTCCTTCGCGAGTTCCGAGCCGGTTGCGGCGGATCCAGCTGTCTTGCTAACATCAGCGATCCCCACCACTATACGCAGAGGTAACGCGCCCGATCCTCCAGCCGTTGTATATGGGAGGAGCTCTGGGAAACTTTATTCGTCGCTCGGGGCGGTCTTAGTCGCGCTGTTGGTACTGCTCGGTGTTGCCGGTTGGGACTTGTGGTCGGGCTCTGAAGAGCAGCAAGTCTCTCGGGTAAAAGGTATGGTCAGCGACTCCCCCGAGGGGTTAGGGGAGACGTTTGAACATGACAAACAGGCGACCGGTGCAAAGGAGGAAACCTCTGACGTAGAGATCCTGCCGGAAGACGACAGTCGGAAGAGTTCTCAAGCAGATAGAAGCACCCTGCAGCTCGGTGATCTCGACGCTGGGTCCAGCGATGCCCACCTCCAGACCAGCGTTATCGACCAGAATCCTACAGCTGGTATCCCGGTAGAGATTGACACCGAAATCCCCAGCCAGGAAGATTCAGTCTCCCAGAACGGTTTCGAGCAAGCTTCTCAAGTGGGCCATGCGGCCAACATTACAGCCAGCCTTGAACCTCAGCAGGTCAGCATCCCTGACGTTTCGGGCTGGAGCGAACAAGAAGCCTCGCGAACGCTCTCGGGTATGGGGTTCACGGTGGTGGGCACAAAGACGCAAGCTAGTCCCGAGCCCGCTGGGGCGGTTATAGAGACCTATTCCCCCATAGGAGCCGTGGTAGAGTGGGGAGCTGATGTAACGATCATAGTGAGCAACGGCCTCACAGGTCAGCAAAGTGGCGATGCCGGCAACGCTAAAGACGAAGCGCCCGGGTCCGAAGCGAGCCCCACACAGCCTCATTCTTCGAAGAAGGAAGACAGCAACGGCCCTGCAGGCCAGAAAAGCAGCAACAGCATTCCCGCGTCCGAGGTGAGCTCCACGTCAATTCAGATATCGAAGAAGGAAAACGGGGATAACAAGCTAAAAAAGCGGGATCAAGTGCCCTCTTCTAGATAAGGTCACCCCGCTCTTCAAGGCGTAGAGCTAAACAAGAGGCTGCGCCAATTGGCGAGTGCCGATGTATCAACAACTGAATGAGCGGCGGCTTGGAATGATGCGTCTCAAGGTGCTGGCTAATGACGGAGAGCTTCTTGCGGTCAATTTGGGTTGTAATGTGTCACGACACCTCTCAAGGTAATTCTATATTTACAACAGACGCCTTCAGGTTTCG
>DASQMR010000242.1:0-3430 GCA_035645375.1 Rubrobacteraceae bacterium | reverse complement strand
CCAGGCGCGGCAGGTTCTCCACCACCCCGTTGTGGGCCATGAGACGACCGTGCTGCTCAAAGGGGTGCGTGTTCTTCAGTTCGACGCCTCCCGCGGAGGCGAAGCGCACGTGCGCAACGAAGGTGCGTGATTCTTCTGTCTTCGCCTCGCGCAAGAACGTCCCGTCTTTGTAGGCGGCTATGGGGCTCTTGTCCACTTCCGGGGTGCCGTCGAGCTCGAAGGTGCCAATACCAGCACCGTCGGGATTCCTGTGACTCTGATCGGCGAGGCTGTCCGGTGCCTTCAACAGCCAGAATGCGGCGCGCACGCGCCGGGGACCACCGCTCATCCCGAACAATCGGCACATTATCTTCGTGATCCGAAGGCGCTACTCACATCCGCGCTCCTTACAGATTCGACGCGCTAATGCCTAGACCAAACAGAAGGGTGATCGCCCTCCAAGTCAGTCGGTACACTAGCTCGTTAGTGCCAACACATCTCTATGTCGAGCCCGTCTCCCGTACAGTATCCTCGATCATCATGTCGACCACATCTTCAAGCCGTCCCGCTCGCTCGTACGCCTGGCGCTGCCGGTCTGCTCCGTTGCCTCGCTCCAGAGTCTCGCGCACCAACGCCGAGACCTCCTCCCAGTCTCCAGCCTCTTCCAAAGCCGGACGTGTAGTGGAGAGTAGCTTCTCGATCACGTCCTCAGCCGGGATGGCGAGTTCGGACTCTACGTCCAAGAGTTCCGCCTCTAGGCCGTCGCGTGAGGCGAGCCAGTGGGCAGCGTGCAGAAGCTCCGGACGGGTCTTCGGGTACGGCTCCTCGCGCTCGTCCTGCTCGTGGCAGGTGCGCACCAGCGCGCGGGTCAACCCCGCCATCATCACCGCCTCGTCAATCCTGCTGCACACGTCCATCACCCGGATCTCGACCGTGTCGACCTTCTCCGGCAGTCGTGCGTCCCAGTAGATAAAGGTAGAATCCGCCGCGACCCCGCTGGCCACCAGGGTCTCTACTAGAGCGTCGTGCTCAGCCAGCGATTCGAAGGGTGCTGGCGGCCCCGAGGTCGGAAGCCGACCCCAGATCTGCGTGCGGTAACTAGCATACCCAGTGTCGTCGCCAAGCCAAAAAGGGGAGTTGGCCGAGAGCGCTAGCATCGGTGCAAGCCACACTCGCAGCCTGTTCAGCACGTTCACCGCCGCTTCGCGGTCACTCAAGCCTACATGCACATGGAAGCCGAACACGACCTCCTCCTGGGCCAGCTGCTGGTAGCGCTCCATGATGCTCTTGTAACGCTTCTTGGGTGTAGTGTACTGCTCACGCCAGTGCGAAAAGGGGTGCGTGCTTGCGGCAGCGATCCGGCCGCCCTCCTTCTTCGCCACCTCGTTAACCTCGCGTCTTAGCCTCGAGATCTCTGCACGCACCTCCGCGAGCGTACGGCATACAGGGCTAATAGCCTCGACCTGCGAGGTCAGCAGCTCGGGCATAGCCTCTTCGCCCAGAGCGCGCTGTGCCCGCTGCTGTACCGCATACCCGTCGCGAGCAAGCAGACCGCGAGTTTCGGGGTTTACGATCTGGTACTCTTCCTCGACTCCTAGAGTGTACTCTTCCTTCTGTGACGACATACTGGTTATCTCCTTAGGTAATACCCCCCAAAGACAAATCACTCGCGGCTTCGCGCCCTCGTTGCGCATTAAAGATTAACCCAACAAACAGCTTACTTCAGAACTGCTTGCCCCGCTCCGCGCAAGCTTCACCACGACCGGCGGATGCTCTCATCTGCCGTTGCTAACCAAGCATATGGGTTAATATTTAGTGTATAATGTCACAATTCAGCAAACTAAGAATTTCGTCCTAAACTTGAGTAAATTCCTTGCAGATTTGAAAAGTGTTCTGAGCCTCGGTGCGCTCAAGCGGCTTGTGCGCAAGATGCTGGATGACGATTGTGCCGGGTTGGCTGGACAGCTAGCCTACTTTACATTGCTCTCCTTGTTCCCCTTACTCATGTCTTTAGTCGCTGTGGCAGGTCTCGTGATGGATGACCCTGAGTCAGCCCTCAGGACCCTAACCGAAAGTATGCAGGGAGTCTTGCCTCAAGAAGGGATGGGGCTCTTGGTGGATTACATCGAGCGCACACTGCGAAGTGCAACCTCGGGCGTTCTCCTTTTCGGTGTCTTGGCTACCCTTTGGTCCGGATCGACTGCCTCCTACGCTCTAATCAATGCTGCAAATCGAGCCTACGAACTGAGGGAGACCCGGCCGTTGTGGAAGGTATGGGGTATTTCCCTCTTGATGGTTTTCTGGTTAGCACTCCTCATAGGAGCCTTGGCTCTTGTGATCTTCAGTGCCGAGACCGAAGGCTACCTACAAAGGCTTACCGGGCTGCCTGATTTCTTTGTCTCCCTCTGGAGTGTCTTGCGTTGGGTGGTGGCTTTCGTCGCCGTAACCATCGTTCATGCCATACTTTATTACACAGCTCCGAGCGCCGATGTGCCCTTCAAGTGGATCACTCCGGGTGGACTGACGGCCACCGTCCTCATCTTGGTCTCCAGCGTAGCGTTGAGCTTCTACGTGGCCAATTTTGGACGCTACGATCAGCTCTATGGGCCGATTGGGGCGGTAATAGTGCTGATGCTGTGGCTCTACGTTGGGAGTTTTATGGTTCTTCTCGGAGTGGAGATGAACGCAGTGCTAGCCCGCATGGCCGAGGAACGGGAGCAGACCGAGATCATCCAGTCAGACGGCCGAGCGGACAAGCCGAACCTCTAAGGAGCAGCGCCTCTAAATCTACGGACAGTATCAATAGTATTCTCATCTGTCCCTACAGAGAGTAGGTAGGGAGCTGCCTCGTTGCCTCTATGACCCTAGCTCCGCCCAGTGGGGATAGGGAGGTTCGGGCGAAGATCCTCCGAGGGCATTCGCTAACTCTGTTCGCCACCAACCTGAGGTAATTACACTTTGTTAGCCGGTACGGCCCTACGTTGCTTGCGGTTGCTCTGTGCGGGGTCTGATGAGGGCCGAGAGAACAGCCACTCCCGCGAAGGCCCAGAAGGTGGGTGCTAGCCCGGCGGCTCCGGCTACTACCCCGGCGATGAGTGATCCCAGGATCTGGCCCACGGCGAGGAGCAAGAAGGCCGCACCTAAGCCAGCTGACGGCCGCTCGTGAAAAACGCTCACCGACCAAACGAGGATGATCCCTGTGAGCATTATGTAAGTCGAACCGAAGAGCGTCGCGCTCAAGTACGCCAACAGCAACACATCGGGAGTTGCGGCCAGTAGCCCCACCGCCGCTGCCATACAAAGCAGCGAGGCACGGAACGCTCTGGGGAGTCCTAACCGCCGGATGAGGTCGCCGGCAAGTCCGCCAGCGATCCCGGAGACTCCTATCACCGTCCAGAAGAGGGTAGAGCCGGCCACCGAGAGATCGCCAGTTTGCACCACGAAGTCCCTA
>DASQMR010000241.1:0-15324 GCA_035645375.1 Rubrobacteraceae bacterium | reverse complement strand
TGCTCGCCCTCGGTGCTGGCGCCCTGCTCGTGGGTGGCGGCCTGGTGGCTCGCAGGATCATCAAGTAAGTAGCCTAAAGAAGGCGAAAGCTTAAGCTGGAGTTTCTCCGGCTAGCACGACGAAGAGGCGGTCCCTTTCGGGGGGCCGCCTCTTTCGTTTGCTCTCAGCTTTCGATCTCTGGCTATGCTGGGGTCTCTACGGTGCGAGGCGCCGTGCTTGTATTAAGCCTGCCCCACGTATATCCTCATTAATGGTGAAGAGCTTTGGGTAGGGTGATCTTCAAGGTTTCTATGGGCTTCGCGACGGGCGCTCTGTTCCTGCTCGCTATCTCGCTTTATCTATCCGACTACTACCTCAAACAGCAACTTAGATCCGTGGAGACGGGTGATTTGCAGCAGGCGCGAGAAGAGATCGCGCGTGCTTCACGTTTAGATCCCTTTAGCCCTGCTCCCTTTATCTCTGCGGCAAATCTCGAGTTGCGGCAGGAGAGGCCGGAGGCAGCGGTAAGAGCATTCGATGAAGCTATCGAGCGGGATCCTTACAATTACGAGAATCGGATAGCCCTCGGCGATCTTCAGAGGCAACAGTTGAGCGACCCGGAGGCTGCGGCGCAGAGCTACCGGGAGGCTCTAGAGTACAACCCGCACGCTGTCGCTGCTATCTCCCGTTTGGGAGACGCCCTTCTAAACGCCAAAGACTTGGAGGGAGCGAAGGCCCAGTACAGCTGGTTGCGGGAGCGCGGAAAAATCCGTCTTAGAGATCTCTATTTACTAGGCAAGATACAGGTGCAGCTCGAGGAGTCAGAAGAGGCAATCGAAACCTTCGGGGAGGCAAGAGAAAGGGCTAGCGAGGGGTTGGAGTCTCTTGATGAGTCACAAACGGCTGAGAGAGAGAACTTTGTGAAGTCGCTGGATCTTGCCGTCGCTGACGCGCTGGTCGTGCAGGGATCCTATACTGAGGCTCGGGAGCTGCTCTCGCGGAGCGAAGCAGAGCAGGCGGGCGCGGTGATCGAGCTGCTAAACGATGACCCTGAAGGCTACCGGAGAGCAGTCCTCGATGCCGCCATCGTATAATCGTCAGGGCGGCTGGCAAGATTGGCAAAGTGAGCAGCGCGACGACCTTACCGTCTCTGAGGCGCGTCACATACTTTGGGAGCGGCGCCTGTTAGTCTCTGGTTGTACCCTCCTGTTCATCGTGGCGGCGTTGCTGTACGGTCTCTCTCGGGAGCCCGTCTACACGGCGGAAGCTACGATATTGATCCGCTCTGAGGAGGGGGGGATTAAGCTGGCCGGCAGCCTTGATGAGGTTCTAGCCGGCCTCGGCCGCGCAGAGGCGACGAAAGGCTTTCTCGACGAGGTGACCGAGAGAGCGGGATGGAGGGGAGGGCTTCCGGAGTTTCGAGAGCGTATTCGGGAGGAGCAACAGGGCAACGAAAGGAGAAAGGTCCGCTTCTCCGGTAGGACTCCCCGAGAGGCGTCCCAAGGGGCAAACGCCTACGCGGAGGTCTTCGTCAAACGGGTCAGGGAATTCGAGGGGCGACTCGCGGGGGGCACCGCTTCCACGGACGCCGAGGTCGAGAAGACCGCCGTACCGCCAGAGCATCGCTCCGGACCTGGGGTCCTCTTGACATCGATCGCCGCGGGTGGCGCGGGGCTACTCGTAGGAGGGATAGTGGCTCTCTCAGTCGAGGGGCGCGCGCGCCGCTGGAGCGGATCCAAGGATGCCGAACTCACGCTCCGGGCGCCGGTGCTCGGCGTGATTCCGGACTACTCCGGCGGCTCTTCGGACAAACCCCCCGATGAGACTCTCTCTGTTAGAGAGAGGGCCGCGGGGCCGCCTTGAGAATGGATGCCTCAAACGCCACGGAGGAGTTGGAGACAAAAAGGCTCGTTGCACGGACGAACCAGCTTCTGAAGCCATCCTCCGATGTGGGACGCTCGTTCGCCGATCTAGCCGAGAACCTCGGCTCTTTAGGGCGGCCTATAGGTAGCGTGGTCGTCACCGGTCCGGAGGCCGGTGCGGGGCGGAGCACGGTATGTATAGGTCTCGGGGCGGCGCTCGCCGCGGACGGCAAACAAGTTGCTATAGTGGACTGTAACCTTCACCATCCCCACTTGCACCGCTGCTTTGGCAGGCCAAACTTTACCGGGCTTACTAGCGCTCTAGAGGGTGAGAAAGATCTGGAGGGTTATGGCTTTGAGGCTACGTCGAACCTACAGGTGGTCCCGACCGGCCCTGTTCTACCGGGATGGCGCACCCTTGCCCACTCCTCGAAGCTCGTCGACGCCGTTCGGGCTCTTGAGGCGAAGCGAGACGTGATTCTCCTCGACGCGCCGGTAGCGGACGGGGTGCTCGCCGCCCCCAACCTGTGGGGCTCCTTCGACGGCGTCCTGCTCGTCGTACACGCTACCCGCACCCCGAAAGGCGTGGCTCGCGGCCTCACCGACGCTCTGCTTGACGCGCGTATGGAGCTTTTCGGGGTTGTGCTCAACGGATATGTTTAGCAGAAAGAGCACGAGGCAAATCGAGACTGGCGAGATGCCGGTTGTCGGCCGGTACCAAGAGACCCTCCCGGAGCGGAGGCGTACAGCAGGCCGTAACCTAACGATCTTCAAGAGCCTGATACTCGCCGGGCTCCTCGCCCTCACGTTCTATGGAATGCTCGACCGGAGCCTCTCCGGCGCTGAGCGCTGGCTGCCGGTTGCCGTGGTGATCCTAGGTGTGGTCTTCGTCACGTTGTTCATCGTCGACTATTTCGCGGACATGCCGCGTATCGCCTGGGTCCTTGTGGGGCTACTCACCATACTCGTCGTGGTTAAGGGGCTCTCGTTGACCTGGAGTATTAGCCGAGCAGAGAGCATACAGGAGCTTCTGCGCTCCTCGATGTACTTGGCCACGTTCGCTTTGGCCGTGTCATCCCTCTCCTCGCGGCGGCTCGTGCGGCCTTTCATGGACGGCCTAAACCTAATCGTGGGAGCGGTCGCGGGTTACGGGGTACTCCAGAAAGTGAGTCCGGCCGAGTACACTTCTAGCGCTCCCGATCGGGTCAGCGTCGATTCCACGCTAGGGTATGCGAACACCGTGGCGGTGGTCATGGGCATGGGTATTGCGCTCGGGCTCGCGCGCATGACCCAACTCAAGAACCCGCTCGTCAGGGGGGTCTACGCGGCCTTGATCCTGGTCTTCGGTACGGTTTTTTACCTTACCTTCTCGCGCGGAGGGATGCTCGCGTTCGGGCTAGGGTTGATCGTGCTCTTCGCAGTGAGTGGAAGCAGATTGCATATGATGGTGAACCTGCTCCTGGTCTCGGGACCGCTCGCCTGGCTCTTGGCTAGCACGCGGACGTTGGCAACCTTATTCGAGTATGAGTCCTCCGAGAGCTTGAGGAACGCCGAGGGTGCGACCTTCGGTATCTACCTTATGATCGCCGCGATTCTGGCTTTTCTCTTGCAGGCCATCTACGCGGCCCTCATCGGACGCTACAAGCCTGGTCGGACCGCGCGTCGGCTGCTCGGCGTGGCGGCTATCGTCGTGGTCCTTGCCGGAGCGGGTGCCTCAGGCTATATGTCGCTCGGCGGGCAGCAGGGCTCGAACGGGAGTCCGAGCGTCTTCCCTAACCTCCAGGAGAAAACGGAAGGCGAATGGGGCTGGAGCTCCTACTTTACCTCGGACCCCCGCTTAAAGTATTGGAAGGTGGCGTGGGAGGCGTGGAGTGAACATCCCCTGACGGGGACCGGTGCTGGCACCTTTGTATACACCTGGCAAGAGAATCGCCCGGGCTTCGGGAGCGCCCAACAGGTGTACAACGTCTACCTGGAGCAAGGTACAGAGACGGGCGTCGTGGCCTTTCTGGCGTTGGCAGGCTTCGCCGCACTGCTAACTGGATACATGGTACGGGCGGCGTGGCGGGCTGGCCTGCAAGAGGAAGCCGAAGAGCGTAAGGTGCTGCTCGCCGGGCTTACAGCGGCGGTCGTTGTATACCTCACCTCCTCGGCACTGGAATGGCACTGGTACATCCCACCTTCGACCATCTTCTTCTTCGCTTTGGCCGGTGTGGCGGTGAAGTATGCCTCGGGAACGGAGCGAGATACCTGAAGGACGACATCCAACACAGCTCCAACCTTCGTTGGAGCCGCCGAGAGCCGCAAGATCTCCGGCTTTACGCGGGGGCCAGCCCCTACACGGCAGCCGCCGCCCTCCCGCCACCCGGCTGCGACGCTGATGCCTATGTCAACTTAGCTCGGCACGGAACATATGCGTCGCTCTCGGCGGGCGAGGAGAATGGCGTGACTGTGCGCCGGCTCTCCGATGGCGCGGGTGAACTGAGGCTCGTCTGCGCCTTGGCACCTCCTTACACCGCGACTGATCGTTCGGACTTCTACAACGGAGGTCGGTACCACTGGGGCGCGCTCACGTCGCCTGTTTGCGAGACTGCGACCCGGTTCGATACGCTCTTGCCCTCATGGAACGTTACGACCCCGGACGAGACGTGGACTCAGCTGGAAGTGCGGGTGCGCTCCGCCGGGGCTTGGACATCGTGGCTCAACATGGGGATTTGGTCTTCGGCGGCAAGCATCGTGGAGCGCCACAGCGTTAATGGCCAGGAGGCGGAAGGCTGGGAGGTGCTAACAGACATCCTTCAGAGTAATGGCCAGATCTTCGCTAGCGCCTACCAGTATCGTTTCAAGCTCTTTACACAGAAGTGGGGCGTCTCCCCGAGGGCATGGGGCATCTCTTTCGCCATCTCGGATTCTCGCCGTCACGGGCGGAGCTCCGGTATGTTACCCCTTAGAGCGGTCTGGGGAGAGACTCTTTCGGTCCCGGCACGTTCGCAGATGATTTACCCGAACGGCGGCGAGGCTTGGTGCAGCCCGGCCTCACTCTCGATGGTTATGGCCTACTGGGCCGGAGAGACCGGCGTCGAGAGCCTGGACCAGTCTGTCCCGGTCGTAGCGGGCGGCGTCTACGATTACTCCTACGGGGGATGGGGCAACTGGTCTTTCAACACAGCCTACGCTTCCGCATACGATCTCGACGCCGCCGTGATGCGTATGACCTCCGTCGAGCAGGTAGAGCGATGGGTAAAGGTGGGAATACCATTGGTGACGAGCGTGGCATGGGACAACGAGCAAGCCCGGCACCGGCTCTCAGGAGCGCCGCTGCCGAGTAGCGATGGACACCTCCTAGTGGTTCGGGGATTCACCGACTCTGGGGATGTGATCGTCAACGATCCAGCCGGAAGCGACGGTGCGCACGTGCCTCGTGTTTACGAGAGGGCTGAGTTCTCTCGCGCCTGGCTCCACAATCCAGGCTCCTCGGGCGGGGTAACCTATCTTGTGTGGCCGGCTGGTGCTCGCGACCTCTAAACCTCGGCAATCAGCGAGAGGCTAGAAGCTGAAGCTGTAGCGCTGCTCTCTCCAGGGATCGCCGTAGCTATGGTAGCCGTTCTCCTCCCAGAAGCCCGGCTTGTCGTCAGGTAAAAGCTCTATGCCCCGTATCCATTTTGCGCTCTTCCAGGCGTAGAGGCGGGGGATAACTAGCCTGAGAGGATAACCGTGTCCGGACTCCAGAGCCTTACCGTTGTGGTGCGTCGCAAAGAGCGCGTCCTCCTCATATAGCTCCTCGACCGGCGCGTTCGTCGTATACCCGCCGTCGCAGAACACGGAGAAGAAGCGAGCCTCCGGCTTGGGCCTCGCCATCTCCAGGAGTTGCTTCGCCCGCACGCCCGCCCATACGTTGTCTAGCTTGCTCCACGAGGTCACGCAGTGCATGTCCGCCTTGACCTCGACCTTCGGCAACTCGTTCCATTCCTCCCAGGTGAAGCGCAAAGGGTTCTCCACGAGCCCCGAGACCTTGAAGTCCCAGACCGCCGGGTTGAACTTTGGTGTGGAGCCGTAGGTAAGGATAGGCCACCGATCCCCGACTAGGTACTGACCCGGCGGCACCCGCTCCTTACCGCGTGCGGTATCTATCTCAATGCGTTCCATAAAGGCGTCCTCCGTTCAGGATTAGATAAGTTAGATACTTGTGAGCGCGAGTCTAGCATGGCGCTTCAAGCAGCAGAATTAACGCTTGACGCGAAGCTATGAAAGTAGGCAGTACCTCACCCAAATGAAAGTCCTATAATTCTGCATAGCATAGAATTTAGGAGAATGCGGCACGGTAGCTCGTAAAAAGAAGAAACGCTTACTCCCACCAAGAAAATCTACCTCCCAGATGCGTAAACTCAGGTTACTCCGATTGTGCTTCGACCTTTTTCGGCTTCTCGCCAAGCTGAACCATTTCCGGGGTGACGCCGCTGGCGGGACCATCGCCGAGATCCTTGTCGCGATACTGGTAGACGCCGCGGCAGGTGTGGCCGCCGGTGGTGCGCTTCTCGGTGTAGGAGAGCCTGACGTTAGGGTTTATTGCGTTGACCATCGCCTTCTCATAGGTGGAAAAGGCGGCGCAAGGCTTCACGTCCCAGCCGGGGACGCCGTCGTTACCCATCCCGCCGAACCACGGACAGCGGTCGGCGTTTATGACGTACTCGCCGCCTTTGGTTTCGGTTAGCGTGATCTCGATGTCGAAGAACCGGTTAGCGAGCATGACGACGTCCACGGTATCCTTCATCGTCTTTACGCCGAGCTGCTCGCGCAGGTCGCTACCCTGCTTCTCACCGATACGGCTCATGGCGAGCTTGCCTATCTTTTGCCCGTCGTAGCCGAGGTCGTCGGCCGCCCGGATCATCTCGTCGAGAATGACCCCGGTTCCGGCGCTCGCAGCCTTCCACTTGTACCACGTCGGTCCCGGTAACCCGAGCTTCATCGCCCAGCGCGCTAGAAAGAGAGGTAGTTTGGGAAGACCGTAGACTTTGAGCCACTTCATGGCTAATCTTTTCCTTTCGCAGACAGCAGCCTCAATTATACTGGCCGCCTGGGCCTACGTCGTCTCTACCAACGATCACAACGCTTCAGCACGACCCTTCTCGATGAGCTGTTCGACCTTCCTAACGTATTCGTTAGGTTTCGCCTTGCGTTTCAGGCCGTTCTCTGACATATAGCGAACCTTGCCGAAGACCTCCCGCTCCTTCCAGCCCCGGTCGTGCTGGCCGAAGACCCACGCGACGTTCGCGTAGGAGTTTGGGTCGCGGCCGTCGACGAAGTACTTGTTGTTGAGGTAGAGCGTCGTCTCGTAGGCTTCCTCCGGGGTGGGGCTCCACTCCAGGATCTTCTTCCCCCAGTACATCCTCATGTAATTATGCATGTAGCCGGTGTAGACCATCTCCTTCATTGCTGCGTTCCAATACTCGTCGTGCGTCTCCGCGCCCTCTAACTGCTCACGAGCATAAACGTACTCGCGCTCGTCTCCGGTGTGCTCCTTGAGAGTCTCCTTTGCCCAGCCTGGCAGGCAGGAGAAAGAGTCGTAATCGGGAGTATAGTGGCAGAAGTTCATCGAGAGCTCGCGGCGCACTATTACCTCTTCTATATAAGAGTCGATGTTCTCCTTTCCCTTGCCCTCTCTGCGTATCTTCAGAGCCACGTATACGGGCGAGACGTGCCCGTAGTGGAGGTACTTGCTCATATGCGAGATGTCGTCGGTCTGCGGCTGGTTGCGGTGCTCGACGTAGGTTCCAAGCCTGTTCTTTATGAAGTCTTCGAGGATCTTCTTCGCCTCGTGCGGCCCGCCCCTGAAGAGGTGGCTCAAAGGCTCAACACTCTTGTCCAGGTTCATGTCATCGAGTAGCTTCCCGACGTCCGAGAGGTCGAGGCCATCGTCCTCCATGTTGATAGACTTCTTCCCGACCTCCGTCGGTTCTAGCTCGACGAGGAAGTCCGCGAGGTGTTCCCGGATCTTTGGCCGCAGGGTACGCGCGGCGTGCTCCTGCTTGTTCGAGGCCAGCTCAACAGGCACTACGACCTCGGTCTCGACCTGCACCACGGAACAACCTGCTTCCTCAGCCACCCTCTCGCGCCACTTCTTCTGAAGCCGCAGGTAGCTCATGTCGCAAACTATGAGGGAGGCGTTTTCACCGTACGCGAGCGCCACTTCGTCCGGGGAGCCCTTCTGAACGACGAGCTTTATACCGCGCTTTTGGAGGTCCTCCTTTACTTCTTGAAGACCTTCTAGCAGGAAGGCGTAGTGCCTTGCGTTCGCCTCAGGATAGCCATCTGTCAGCCCAAAGACGACGAGGAGGCGCTGGTCGAGCTCGTTGGCCCTCTGTACGGCGTACTCTAGCGCATGGTTGTACTCTGCTCTCTGAGCTTCCTGCATCCAGTACAGTACGTAGTCGCCGTCCCTGCCGTCCTTCTCGTTTAGAAGGCGGATGCGCTCTTGCTGTATATCCTTCGTCACTCCATCCTCCAATTACGCGTTGTACGTCGCTACATACAGATAGCGCATAAGAACGTTCCCGGATGGGCGAGAAAACACGCTTTGGGGAGACAGACGAGGCCGCCTCAGTAACCTGGACGGCCCATCCTGGAGTAGGTGATCTGCTTTCCCGCCTCGACGCCAGGTTGGTCGAAAGCGTTGACCCCATACAGAGATCCCGCGACGGTCGTCTGGACCTGTAGGGCTTGCATGAGGTACCCGAGATGCTCCTCGTCCACCACAGCGAGCTTTGTAGTGGCGTTGGGGCGTCCGGCTTCGGTGAGAGCCTTTCTCGTAGCGTCGCACTCTACATTGAGGAGCTCGGCTATCGTGTGGCCGCCGAGATAGCCGACGCCTTCAAGGTCCTCGTAGGCCTCCGGTATGCGCAGGTCGCGGGGGTGGTTCTCGACCTCGATCAGCTCGATCACCTTATCTTGCGGTCCCTCCATGTATAGCTGCACCTGCGAGTGCTGGTCCGTGGTGCCGACGGCCCCGTGCGGCGTCGAGCCTTTGCCCTCCTTCCCCAAAGACTCCGCCCAGAGCTGCACAAACCATGCAGCAAGTCTCTCCAGAGCGTCAGCGTAGGGCATCATGATGCGCACGTTGCGCCCGCGCTCCGTATCCATGAGGTAGTGGTAGGCGGCACCCAAAACGACAAGGTGCTCCGCACCCTCTCGTGCCACCTCATCAACGCACTGCTGTGCGCCCCGCAGCAGCGCGTCGACGTCGAGGCCGGTTACGGCTGCGGGGAGGAGGCCAACTGGCGTCAGAACCGAGAAGCGTCCGCCGACATCAGGTGGTATCTGAAGCCTCTTTATTCCCTCCCTCTCCGCTATCTGTACGAGGTAACCCTCTTCGGGGTCTGTCGTAAAGACTACGCGCTCACCAAACGCCTCTTCTCCCACGGCGTCTACCAGAGCGCCGCGCAGCACGAGAAAATTGGCCATCGTCTCGGCGGTCGAGCCGCTTTTAGTGACGACGTTGACCCAGGTATTGGGCAGATCCGCAACTTCCAGGATCGCTCTTAGGGTAGCGGGGTCGGTATTCTCGGCGAAGTGAATGCGGGGACCGGGGCGGTCGGCGAGCAGGTTATGAAACGGATGGTCGAGCGCGCGGTGGAGGGCGATAGGCCCGAGAGCGGAGCCGCCGATGCCGACGTGGACGAAGTCCACGGCGCCGGAGGCGTTGATCTCCCCGGCCAGAGCCTTTGAGCGGCTGGAGAGATCGCTAACCTTCGGTAGACGCATGAATCCGGGCGGCTCCCGGAGGAGGACGTTCGCCGCTTCTTCGAGGCGGGGGCCGAGTTGCGAGAGCTCTGCCTCGGTAATGCCTCCCTCTACTTCCGTTAGGTTTGTGTAGTCAAAGGCAACCTCCGCCATGCGTGCTCCCCTTCATTGTGCTTCTGAGTCAGGAAGTGGCAGTTTAACGGCATCAGGAGGCCACGGGCTACCTGCGGATGTCTCTCCAGTTAGCTTCAGCAGACTTCTAGAAAGGAGCGCATCTCCGTTGCGAGGGACTGGGAGCGGAGTTTGCGCAGGGCGGCGCCTAAGATTTGACGGGTCCGCTCGCGGGTTACTCCGATCTCCTGGCCGACCTGCTGAAGCGTGGCCGGGGGATTGCCATCAAGGCCGTAGCGCCGCTCCACGACGTGACGCTCGCGTTCTGAGAGGGCGGCTAGTAGGTCGCGGATACTTCTCCTGAAGGAGTCCTCCGCAAACTGCTCTTCCACGCCGGTCTCCGAGACATCGGTGAGGAGGTCGGAGAGAGAGGCATCATCGCTGGGGCCGACAGGCACGTCGTAGGAGACGACTACCTTATGCGTGGAAAGGGTGCCTACGACCTCAGCAGCGCTTCTACCCACGAACTCGGAGAGCTCCTCGACAGAGGGCTCGCGGCCTGTGCGGGCCTGGAGGTCCCTGTATGCGGAGGTAAGGGCTCTCTGCGCCTCGGATGCGTGTATCGGGACGCGGATAATACCCGCCTTGTTAGAGATAGCCCGGCTCATGGATTGTTTGATCCACCAGGTTGCATACGTGGAAAACTTGGTGCCGAAGGCGGCGTCGAAGCTCCGCGCCGCGCGCATGAGCCCCAGGTTGCCCTCTTGAACGAGGTCGGCGAACTCCAGCCCGCGCCCGGTATATCCGCGGGCGATAGAGACTACGAGCCTTAAGTTGTGCCTTACCAGCTCCTCCCAGGCCGCCTCGTCTCCTTCTTGTATCCGCAAAGACAGCAACCTCTCCTCCCGGCGGCTCAAGATCTTGTGCCGCCGCGTTCGCGACAGGTAGGGACCGAGCACGCCTTCGCCCGCTGTGTTTCTTTGGCCCTTCTCTCGCTCGACTCTCTGTTTCATCGCGTCCTCCGATCCGCAACACTATTTCTCTCTTCCCAAGGACCACGATACCCCCGTCCTGATGGAGGGTTCTATAGGACATTTGTACTATGCACCCCTAGTCTGAAGTAGCGTAGGTTTCTTCTAGAAGTCCTGCCGCATCAGAATATAATCCTTCTTCGAGGTGCCAGAGCAGGCCAAACATTACGATCTCGTCCCCGCTCCGATAGGAGAGGTGATCTCGTGCCTCAAAGAAGGTTATCCGGACGCGAAAACCGAACTCGACTGGGGCGATCCTCTCCAACTCCTGGTGGCGACCATGCTCTCAGCCCAGAGCACCGATATACGGGTAAATCAGGTCACCAAGGGTCTCTTTGAGAGGTACCGGACGGCCGAGGACTACGCTCGGGCTGACCTCGCGGATCTGGAGGACGAGATAAGGTCTGTTGGTTTCTTCCGCAATAAGGCGCGCGCTATACAGGGCATGTCTCGCGCTCTCGTTGAGGAGCATGGAGGTGAGGTTCCGCGGACGATGGACGAGCTGGTCGCTCTCCCCGGGGTAGGACGCAAAACCGCCAACGTGGTGCTGGGCAATGCCTTCGGAGTAGATGAGGGCGTGGTCGTAGACACCCACGTCCGCCGCCTATCTAAGCGGCTTGGCTTCACGCGCGAACACGACCCCGAGAAAATAGAGCGCGATCTGCTGGAGTTAGTGCCAGAGGAGGAGCGGACGCTCTTCTCGCATTTGCTGATCTTTCATGGCCGTCGCGTATGCAAGTCCCGCAAGCCCGTTTGCCCGAACTGCATCCTCAACCACGTCTGCCCCTCAGCCTTCGAGGTTTAGCTGGGAAGTGCTTCGGCTGTTGGAGCGCAGGTGGCATGATACCTCGTGAAGCTACCGGTCGGGCTCGGACAGGTTCCGGGACGTTATCAACCCGCTCGTAAGCGCCTTCTTTACGGCATCAGCCCGGGAGGGGCGCCGAATTTAGCGTAGATGTTACTGAGGTGACGCTTGACCGTGCCTGGCGAGATGTGCAGGTGAGAAGCTGTGCGACCGTTACTAATCGCTCTGGCTGCCAGCAGCAGGACCTCCAACTCCCGGACGGGGAGAGGATCTTTCTCAAATCCCTCCAGCCTTTTCGCGGTGCCGCGCGACACCGACAGAACGACGCGGTCTTCGACCCGGTGCACGATGCGTACAGCGTCTTTTAGCTTTTTCGTCGAGATGCCTGGCGTGTATAGAGCTTGTCCGCGTAGCATCGCGCGGAGCGTGACCCTACCGTTAACAGATATGTACTGATTTTACGTCGCGAGCAAAGCGGAAGATGATGATCGCCACAATCGGCGTATAATCTCCGCGTAGAAAGCTGGCCTCCGGGGGCGTGGCAGAGCGGACGAATGCGCTGGTCTTGAAAACCAGAGGCGGTAAAACGCCCGTAGGTTCGAATCCTACCGCCCCCGCCCTCGAGGAATATGTCGACTTCTATAGGTTGGATCTGAAGCAACAAAAGAAGCATGTTGTCTCAGAACGGACGGACAATAACCTAACAATAGCCTCAAGAGTAAGAATGAGGCGAGCGGGTATACCGTTCCTGACTGTTGAGCACACAATATCTTGTGGATATGGCTATTCTGAGTATAGAATTTGTTAGGGAAGGTTAAGCAAATAGAGACTTTGGTGTTTCAGGCGTGTAAACTACGGGTAGCTTCTCACAGATAGGAAGCTGTGCAGGCCGTGTAAAGAAGATCGTGTAGTAGAAAGGGGAAGCTTTTGAAGAGAGTAATCTTGCTAGCGACGGCCGCTCTTGTGGCCATGCTGATCCTCGTGCCGACTGCTATGGCGCAGGAGGATACGATGATGATGGAACAGACCACGATGACTGAATCGACCATGATGATGGATGAGGATCTGCCGAAGAGCGGCGGTCCGTCCCCGTCTGTGCTCTTGCCTGCCGCCGCCCTGCTTGTGGGCTCCGGCGTTCTGGCGTTCGCCGTTCTTCGGCGCAGGTAGCACGAACTAGTCTCAACCGGTAGCGGGGCACCCAGCCCCGTTACCAAATTAAGGGACGGAGGAGAGCCTGCACTCTTCCGTCCCTTTCTTATGCTTTAGTTTATAGAGCGCTGCGGGCTCACTTCCTGGGCGTTCGATTGATGGGTAAGGTAAGACTTACCTCGCCGTGGTCGCCGGTCGATTTGTTCCAACTTATTGTTGATCGCTGAAGGCTAAAGAGAGGGTCGACCGACGCTCGATAAACTCAGTGGCCGAGTACGTTAGTTTTTTGGAGATTTTAGCTAGTTCTCAGGCGTCGACCGACCTCCGGTTTCTGGTATGCGAGTGTCCCAGTACAAGGCAACACGGGCATAGCCACGAGCGAACCGGGTAAGGCCACCTGTATGAGATTATGATTGGTGGAAAGAGCCGAAGGCGGAGATCCTGCGCGCAGCGCCCAACGGGCCTACAAGATGTTTAGGAGCGGGAAATTTCGCCCATCAAGAGCAATTTGTAGCGGCCGGAAAGATTACAAGGAACTCGGCTACTGGCTTGAAGGCCAGCTTCCTGTTAGATGCGCTGGCAGGTGCGTCCTGACGGTAAGAGGTTCACTTAAGGGCGCTTAGTTGTCTCCTTGCTGGTGTTGCCTTGAGAACTACGCTTGGTAGGATATCTATCTCTACTGATCGGTAAACCTGAGATGCCTGATGAATTCTTTCGTAAGTAGCGCATACTGTTCGTCGGTCGATATAATCTTTCCGGCCCTTACAAGTTGCTGTATGCGCTTCTATAAGACAGAAGAGCGTAGAAGTAGAATCTAGGTGCAACCACGAAGAACACTTTAACCAAGGGCGGTATCTACTTTACGTTAGTGCGATACACGGCACTTCTTCTTGCGTTGCTCGTTGTTGGTCTGGGGGCTTACCTATACGGTCGTTATCAAAGTTCGTCGGATATCCCTACGGAGTACAGTAGTGAGGCCGTATCTTCAACGGATGATCCCGCTGAGGATACCGAGGATGTGTCCCTGTATGTTGAGGCGTTAAGTGCGGTCGAGGAAAACTACGTTGACCAAGATGCTCTCGACTCTAAGAAGCAGACCTACGGCGCTATCGAGGGGATGCTCGCCTCTCTGGACGACGACCACATGAGCTTTGAAACTCCCGAGGAGGTAGAGCAAAACCGCGAGCGATACTCTGACGAGTCGCCGACCGTCTTCTGGAATCTAATCCCCGGCACGAACGTCGCCCACCTCCGACTAACTCATTTCTACGACAGAAGCGCTGCAGAGCTTGAAGAGGCGATCGGTGAAGCCCAGGAAGATGGGGCAGAGCGCTTCATCCTAGACCTTCGGGACAACAGGGGGGGATGGGTAGGACAGGCTGAAGAGATAGCGGCACAGTTTCTACCCGCTCGACGCGTGATCTATGTTCAGAGAGATGCAACCATGCAAGAGGAAGAGATAACCGTCCCTGTAGATGAGGAACCGTTAAACGCCTCCGTGGTGGTCTTGGTAAATGGAGAATCAGCTTCGAGCGCCGAGATCCTGGCGGGTGCACTACAGGATAACGATCAGGCGCAGGTCGTCGGCGAAACAACTATAGGTGCCGGGACCCTTCTACATGAGTATCCTTTAAGCGACAGCTCGGCTATCTTGCTCGCTGATGCGGAATGGCTGACGCCGAATGGGAACATTATCCAGGGAGCGGGAATAACGCCGGATATCGAGGTTATGTTAGAGGAAGGACAAAGCCCGCTCGGCTCGGATGAAGTCGTGGGCTTCTCCAAGGAGCAGATCTTCGCAGAGGACTCCCAGCTCCAGCGTGCCTACGAGGTTCTGCAGAACCAGTAGTGCAGCTGGTTTTGCATGTATAAAGAAAGCCAACGGCTATCATCGATAGACTGTGACGCTCCACGAGAGCGCTGCGACGGTAAGCAGAACGCAGGCGCTTGTGCTCGTTTTCGTTCTAGTGTGGGTAAGCTCAAGTTTAGTCCCGTAGCGGCATTCGAGGCTACGGTTGGGTCCTTAGGCTGCCATCTAGCGTTCGCTGTACGGCGACGCTAGCCTTCCTGACCGCGATGTCGATTTGCTTGGAATTGGTTGCTCCGACGCTAGCGTCAGGCTTTCTGGCTGGTTATGGTGGCCTTCCTCTTAGGCGCGCTGCGCATACAGCGCCCATCTTGAAACCGCCAGAGGTTCTTCCCGCGGCCGGCCAAATCTGGTAGGTGCTGTTTTAGGCCCTAATCGGCCTTATCCAGTTCGCCCTCGGATTGGTTATGTTGTTCGGCCACCGGCGAGCCGGAGTCTGAGCGCTTCCTGAAGCGCTGGCAACAGTTTTGAAGACGCCTCCAGAGAGCCTTGGGCGCAGCATGATGGCTCGACTGTACGCTTGGTAGCATTCCTTGAATGTTGCCCTGACCCCTCAAGCTTCCGCAGCGATACTCGATGTTAGCTTCAATGACAGGCGAGTTAATCCCGGTTGAGCAGCAGAGTTACTAAGACCTGTCCCTCTAAGAAGCATATGGCAACAACGTCAAGGAGATATCATCCAGACTGTGTAATGCTGTGCCGCGACTTAGAGTCGCTCGCACGGCTTAGAATACTCTTAATAAACGATCAGCGACTTCTCAAAGCAGCCCACAACGCTACCGA
>DASQMR010000240.1:0-2139 GCA_035645375.1 Rubrobacteraceae bacterium | reverse complement strand
GCTTACGCGGCTTTGATTGCCCTAAGCACAAGCGCACCGGGAAAGATAAGTAGCCTAAACACCCTCTGAGTTGCCGAGAAGACCTCTTAGCGGCAATCCGATGAATAGGTAAGTGTTGTAGCCTTGCCCAAGGACTTCGTGTCGCGGAGAAGGCAGTGTCATTGATTGCAGAAGGGCTTGCCTTCTCTAGGGCTGTTGGTTAAGTTGGTACTAGATAAAGGCAAAGGGTGTGCTCCGCTTTGGAGGGAAAGGGGATCGCTTGGGTAGAGAAGATCCGGTAGGAGGCACCGAAGGACCGAATGGTCAGCGGCGAAAAGCACCAACCCCTGGAAACTCGTCGCCACCTCCCAAAAACTCAGGAGAGCCCTCGGATCGCTCATTGGCCTCCCAAGAAGAGCACGCCACGTCTCTAGATGCTACGTCGGAGCCGGGGGCGCCAAGCGAGTCCGAGGAGCGCACCAAGGAACTCCTGGCGGCTTACCAAGGAGCGCTCGAGGTGGCCGAAGACCTTCCAGCAGTTGTTTGGGTACGTTGGGGCGACAGGGGTCTCGGGCACTTCTTGAAGGTCCCCTATTTCCGGTGGTTCCTTCGCTACTTCCTCACCCATCACATACATAAGAGGTTGAGCGCCCTCAACCGACGCCTCCACGCTATTGCCGCGTTAGCCAAAGACCCCGACGTCAACAAGGCGGAGCGCGAAAACGTGAAGCTCTATCTACAATCTCTTCCACCGCCGCCGTATAGAACATTGATCTTCGTAGTCGTCATTGCAGCGGTGCTGCTAGCGGTCCCGCTACAAAGCTTCGGCAATGTGCTCGACGTGCTTCCCCTGGTTGGAGCATTGATAAGAGTTGATTTAGTTTATGTAGCTAGGGCATTTACAGGCGCAGAGCTTTGGGAGACGGTGCGGGCTGCGATAGTTCTGCTATTGGGGCTCTCCGTCGTGGCATCGCTGATGACCTCCCCGTTCGGGCTGAAACGCCTGCTCTTTAACCTGCACCCACCTACTAAGGAGCGCATCGCTTCCACCGCAGCTAGGGATCATGCCTTCAGCGTCGAAGGTATCTACGTACTAGAAGAGCAGATATTCGGTGAAGTTGGTCTCCGACGCCCGAAGGAGGGCAAGTGGGACCTATTCTTTCTAACCTTTGTACTTGTGCTGCTGCTCCTCTTCAGCTTGTGTCTGGGCTTTCTGGCTCTCGCTTTTGCCATGTCGTGGGATCTGATATTGGAAGTCGATACAGACGCACCCGCCAACGTCAACGTGTCCCTTCCGGAAGTTCACTGGATCTTTTATGCGTTGCCCGCGATCGTCTTCCTCATCGCGTTCTGTGGCCTTCTCAAACGGCTTATTATTGCTTGGCGGGGGCGGAAAGGGCCTGCGAGTGCTTGAGAAGCGATCTTCGTACTAAAGCTTCTGTTGAATAAAAGGTGTGGGCACCCTGCTCCTTATTTTTATGCCTCTCACCCAGTTTCCGAGAAGACCCCTAACCGGAAGCCCAGTTTCCGATAAGACCTCTTCTAGGCAGTTGGTGAATAGTGGTAGCTCGGCTCCGGTCCTACGATAGGTTAGGGTCGATTTCTCCCGAGTTGTCTCATCCACTGCAGCTGAGCACGCTGCATCTCCGTCCAGGCGTCTATACCTCGTATCATCGGTTCGCCGAGTGAGCTCCACAGCCTTCAATAAGCCTTTGGAAGAGCGCCCCGTAGACGTTCGTCGTCTGACGCGCCACGCCTAGTTTGTCTTTGTCAGCTATCTATTCCTCTGCGTTGTTCTGGTCGATTGTCTGAAAGCGTGAGCCTTGCGGGCCGTGCCGAGCGAAGGAGGCCGCGACGCGTTGCCGCGTCTACCTCCCCTGCGGCTGGTAACTCAAGAGTTCGTCGGGGTTGCGGGCGGCCTGGTAGGCTGCGACCGGTGTGGCAAGTGTCAGCCACGCGAGGAGTGACCCCAAAGATAGGGCGATCTTCCGGTCGTTCTCAAGGCTCAAGAGCACGCTGGCGATTGTCAGAATCCACATCGCTGTCGTCCATATAAAAGCGAGGATCGGGCTCCTCTTGCGGAAGTAGACGTAGCTGAACGTGGAGAACAAGAACCAGCTCGCCGCCTGCAGCACCAGCAGGGCCTTCCTGTTGGTGGCA
>DASQMR010000239.1:0-40928 GCA_035645375.1 Rubrobacteraceae bacterium | reverse complement strand
GCAACCACTGCCGAAAGGTTCGCCGCGTCACCGGCCCTACAGATCCTCTTCCGAGTCCCAGAAGGGACGCCGCGAAGACGGCGGAGACGAGGAGAGGGAGACCGGGACCGGTAAACACGGGGCCCGACCTCTCCAGAGCCGACCTTACGGGTCCCGCGCCGTTTACAAGGGCGAGTAGAGCGAGCAAGAAACCGTAAGGGAGCAGCGCCTTGATTGGTGCCTGAATTTCGGAGAAGCAGCGCCACCGCGCCGCCAGAAACGCCCCAGACGCCGCGAGCCCGCCGACCGCGCCGGAGAGTTCGGGGACGAAATAGAAGCTTGTGGCCAGCGTACCTATACCCGCGACCAGCCCGAGGAGGATCGCCTCGACGCCCCGACGGCGCAAGCCATCCCACCCCCCCGCGAGCGCTACGGCTGCGATACCATAGACTGGATAGAGGGGCAGGTTCAGGAGCGCGCTCAGGTCCGAGAGCTCCCCGAAGCTCAAGGATGCGAGGTCCGCCCCGATCACGGTACCAACCCCCAGCGCCCCCCACGGTACCGCGCATTGCCCCCAGCTCGACAAGACCGCCGCGCGTAGCGGCGAAAACCCGGCCGCCAGCAGAATAGGAGCGCTGATCACTATGGCCACCCCGAACCCCGTCACCGACTCGAAGAACGGCGCTGCCCCAACGACGACTGCCAGCGCCAACGCCTCTCTCTCCGGCTCCAGCCGACCGAGAAATTCAGACACCCGCTCGACAGCCCCGCCCTCCGACAAGAAGTTGTAGAGTAACAACCCCCCGAAGAGCACGTACAGCACCCTCCCCGAGGTCCCGGCCCCGCTCCAGAAAGCCTCAAAAAGCCCCGATGCCTCCAACCCCGGATACATAAGCGCTCCCGCGAGCGCCGTACCCAGTGCCGTCACCCCCGACCATACAGCCGGCCATCGCAGCCCGACCAGCGCTACCCCCGCCGCCACAAACGGCGCCCCCGCTACCAGGTACTCAAGCATGTCTACTATGATAGAGTAATTTCTACCGATGGGCGGGAAGAGCACATACGAAAAGCCCGCAGTAGACTATGCGTCCTCCGAGCGGTTCGGGCCCCGTATCCGGGATTTACGCCGCGAGCGGGAGTTGACGCTGGAGGAGTTAGCGGCGCGCTCGGGGGTGAGCCGGGCGATGATCTCCAAACTTGAGAGGGGCGAGAAGAACCCGACGCTCGTAGTAGCGGCGAAGGTCGCCGAAGGGCTCGGCATTACCCTCTCGCATCTAATGGGCATCGAGGTGCGGCGGGAGGTCGTGATGGTTCCTCGTGATCGGCGCGTAACGGTGCGGGATCAAGAGACCGGCTTCGAGCGTCAGCTCCTCTCTCCGGCCTTCGGGGGCAAGGGAGTAGAGTTCGTTCGAAACGTCGTCCCGAAGGGTGCTACCTCCGGTGAGTTATCCCCGCAACGTCGCGGGGTAGACGAGTATGTCGTAGTGGAGAGCGGTCGTCTGAGGGCCGTTCTCGACGGGGAGGTATATCTGCTCGAAGAAGGAGACGCCGTGTACTTCGAGGCCGACGTTGCGCGCAAGTTCGACAACGCCGGCGAGGGCGAGTGCAGCTACTACCTCGTCGTAGTCTCGAAGGGGACTTGATGCGTGCGGGTATCCAACTGCGTTGTACGTTTTATTGAGAGGCGTCCGTTAGTTCGCTCCCGTATCGCAGGCACGCTTCGGCTTCGGCGCCGATGCGTGCTACGAGTTCGGCTGCGGGAAGTATATCGGAGATAAGGTCTACTGCTTCGCCCGCCCAGACCATCGCCGTGTCGACATTTCCTTCCCTCTCCGCGGTTTGAAAGGCAGGTAGCTCAGCATCAAGCGCCGCGGCCAGATCCTCTTCCCGACCATCCCAGCGCTCCAAGAAGGTGTTGCGTAGGGCGCGTCCGGTGTAGGCCTCCGGCCACTCGTGCCCGCGCACGAGGTCGAAGACCCGCGTGCGTTGAGTATTGCCGCCTCCGGCCGCCACGATACGTTCTTTCGCTCGCTCGTGGCCGGAGGCCTCGGTAGCTGCGTAGAAGCGGGTGCCCATCAACACTCCCTCGGCGCCGAGCATCAGCGCTGCTGCCAAGCCGCGTCCTTCAACGATCCCGCCAGCGGCCAGCACCGGCGTTGGCTTTGCCGCGTCGACCACCGCAGGCACTAGCGGCAGTGTGGCACGCGACGCCCCGTGGCCTCCGGCCTCCGTCCCCTGCGCGACGATAATATCCGCGCCCGCCTCTTTAACGGCGCGTGCGTCTACTACGTCCTGCACCTGGCAGACCAACGCGCATCCTGCTGCCTTTATCGTGGAGACGTACGGACGGGGATCGCCGAAGGAGAGCATGAACACGTCCGGCTTATACTGCAGGGCAAGCTCGACAATCTCTCTCGTCGCGTGCCAGGTGATCAGACCTACGCCCCAGGGCCGCTTCGATTCGGACGCAGCCACAGATAGCTCGCTGCGCATCCATGCAGGATCACCGTACCCGCCGCCGACCATTCCCAGAGCGCCTGCGTTAGAGACTGCTGCAGCCAGTCGACCGCCGGAGATCGTACCCATCGGAGCTAGAAAGATCGGATACTTTAAGCCGAACCTTTCGGTTAACTCAGTCCTGATAGCCACAGACCCTCCCTCAAACGCCTCGGTTGAGCCGTCGTCATGCCTTAGCTTATTCTACTTCTCAGAGTTCGTAAGCGCCGGTGGCGAGTTGGGATAGTACGCGCTCGCGCAGGGCCGAGACATCGGCAGGGGAGGCGTACAGATCTTGGAGAGGCTGGAGCAGATCCTTTGCGCCAGCGGGGACCTTGACATCAGCTGGCAAGACCTTCCGGGTGCCGTCTTCGAGCATGAGGAGGCGTTTTCTGCCGCCGCGCTTGCCGCGCTTGGAGCGATCCTCGCCGTTGACCTCCACAATGTCTAAGGAGTAGTCGATCATGCGGGCGGAGGCTATGGCGCCGCCGACCCCATAAGCGTCACAGACAGGGTTGAGATGGAGTATGTACTCGACGTCTATGCCGCCGGAGGCGAAGATCTTTACGTGCTCGAAGCCGTTTCGGTCGAGCTCCCACCTCACCTCTCGCATCAGGTCCCTGAAATCGCCGCGACGGTTACCCGGGGTGTCGAGCCGGACGGCGGAGATGGAGTCCGGGATGGCGCGCGCGGCGAGGAGAGCGCCGAACTTCTCGTCGTCGAAGGTGTCTATAAGGATGGTACGCGGTACGTTCTCCGGGACAATCTCATCGAAGGCTTTGGCGGTCTCCGCGGTCGAGCCCAAGAGCAGGGCGAGGGCGTGAGGGATGGTACCGGAGGCGGAGATGCCGAGGCGTTGAGCGGCCAGCTCGACGGCGACTCCGTCGCAGCCGCCGAGGTACGCGGCGCGTTCGATCATGGGCGTCACCGAGGGGTGCATCCTCCTCGCTCCGAAGGAGATAACCGGTTTCTCGCCCGCCGCGAGTCGACACCTCGCCGCCCCGGTCGCTACTCCCGAGGCCTGACACAGAAAACCAAGAATCGCCGTCTCGTGCTCGGCGAAGCCGCCATAGGGTCCGGAGAGGGTGAGGATGGGCTCGTTGGGGTGGCAGATCGTACCCTCCGGTACCGCCCGCGCTTCGACCTCGACCTCTTTTAAAAGCTCGGCCACCTCGTCGAGACCGGCGACCACGAACCATGCGTCCTCGTTGGAGGTCTTGAGCGCGATCTCTATATGCACGGGGGTGTTCTCGAGACCACGGGCGCGCAAGACCTCCATCGTGCGGTGGAAGTAGACGTCCGCGACCGCGGCGCTCCGGATCTCTGCCTCCGAAGCCGTGTTAAATCCCGGTAACCCGTCTGCGTCGCCCTCTCTGGTGGATGCCCTCACTTCTTCTCCGTGCAAAACAGTTCCCTTCCGCTAGCCAGCCCGAGGATATAATAGCCAATTACTACACCTACAACGTCCGCGAAGCGGCATCGGCCACCACTTAATCTTCGTTTGCCGATCCGCGTGTCTCTGGATCTGTACCCAGGGCCTCTGCAAGTCTACGTGTCTGGCGCTTTAGCTGCTCCTCCAGGCGTTTGCGTTCACTGATATTCTCGTGGGTGATCACGACGCGCTCCCGACCATCTGCGGGAAAGTAAGCGACTCGTGTCTCGAACCAGCGCCACTCGGCAGGCGAGTGGTAAGGATACTCCATCGCGAACTCACCTTTCCGTCTGAAGATGACCGCTCGTGTAGCACCCGCGAAAGTAGCAGCGTGCTCGGACTGATCTCCGGTCGCCGAATCACAGACCCGGAGATAGTTGGCGCCTTCCGTGACGAGTTGTTTCCTAGCTCCGTTTTGTGTAGCGAAATCTCGCCACGCCTCGTTGACGGCGATAATCGTTCCCGACTGATCGATGATAGCTATGTTCGCGGGGAGCACGGCCAGGAACGAACTCTTCGGTGAGAGAGGATGGGTACTTGCTGCCTCGTAAGAAATCATCTAGTACGTCGTGGCGGATGCGCCAGCATTTACCGGCCTTCATGCATGATAGGCGCTCTTCGCGACACCACCTGTAGACAGTGACCTGTCCTACGCCCAGGTATCCAGCGATCCCCTCCACCTCGAGCAGGTCATCGTTAATGGCGGAACGCTCCGTTGTGGTACTCCGTCTCCGATGTTCTGCCATGCAAATCTCCCTGGGTGTCGCTGTCGTCTTCCGTATGTTAGCGGACGAAACTGCAGATTTGCGCATGTCATCAGCCTCTGTAGGCATGGCCAGGGATAAGAAGTGCGACAGCAAGGTCTCCAGCCGGATACAGTGAGCAGTACCGTAACGTGCTCCATTGTGGACCAGACGTGCAAGTGTAAGGTTGGCGCTGTGCTTACTACTCTATAATGACCGGTTCATGGACGCTTATGTCGAACATTCCGTCGAACGAACCGGCCTCGCCGCCTCGGCAGGCACTCACTACGCAGCAGAGGCTGCTGCCGAGGTCTACAGAGCCGGCGGGAACGCCGCCGACGCTGCCGTCGCTGCAGCCGCGGCGGTAAGCGTCACCGAGCCTCTGATGAGCAGCATCGGGGGCGGCGGCTTCGCTCTCGTCAGGGGACCAGACGGCGCGGACGGCTACGCCGGCCGGGCGGAGCTGATCGACTACTACGACTGCATGCCGGGGAAGGGCCTTCCCTCCTCTGCCTTCGGGGCGGGGGGGAACCCTACGACCATGGTCCTCAAGTACGGCGCGGGGGTCAGGAGCATCGTTGGGGCCGCTTCATGCGCGGTACCAGGGTCCTTGCGCGGCTGGGAGATGCTTCTGCACAAGCACGGCCGACTCACCCTGCGCGAGACGCTCGCCCCGGCCGTAAGGCTCGCCCGCGATGGTTTCAGACTGAGCAAGACGAGCGGGATGTGGTTAGAAGTCGCCGAGGAAGTCCTCCGGCTCACCGACGAGACGAAGAAGAACTTCTACACCGGTGACCGGGTCTACTGTACCGGCGAGAAGATCCGTTTCCCGGAGCTCGCGGACACTCTGGAAGCCGTGGGGGAGGAGGGGGCAGATCTATTTTATCAAGGAGAGCTCGCGCGGCGAATCTCGGAGTACGTACTGCGGGAGGGTGGGATCATTACAGAGGAAGACCTAGCTACCTACGAGGCGGTTTCGCGGGAGCCGCTCTCCTTCGAATACGAGGGGCGCACCGTCCACACCAACGGACCGCCCTCCGCCGGCGGTCCTACGCTCGCCCAGATGATGCTTGTGATCTCGGGCTACGATCTCTCCAATCTCTCTGACAAGGACTACGCAAAAGTGCTCGCCGGGGCGATGAGGTATGCGCTCGAAGATCGCGACCGGGCCTATACCGAGCTCTCCCAGAACGCTTCCGTGGCCGAGCGTCTGACCAGCGAGGAGTACGTACTCTCCCAACGCGCCCGCATCTTCTCAGGCTCTGCCTTCGGCTCGCCGCATACCACCCACCTCTCCTGCGTCGACGGGACCGGGCTTGCCGTCTCCATCACGGCGAGCATGGGCTACGGTTCGGGTATCGTCATACCCGGGACCGGCATCCCGATGGGCAACACCCTGGGCGAACCGGAGCTAAACCCAAAGGGATTTCACAGCCTTACCCCCGGGGAGCGCCTGATCTCCAGCATGAGCCCGACCATACTCTCTTCGCCTGACGGCGACCTCCTCTCCCTAGGGTCCCCTGGCGCGTCTCGCATCCCCACCGCTATCGTGCAGGCCCTCGTGAACGTAGTAAACCTCGGCCTCTCTCTCAAAGCCGCCGTGAACGCGCCGCGCATCCACGCTGAAGGAGATCTCTTCGCCTACGAGGCTGGTGCCAGGAGGCCTGAGTTCTCCGGGTACGAGCGCACCCTCGCCTACGACGAGCTAAACATGTTTTTCGGCGGCGTCAACGCCGTGCGACGCGCCGCCGAAGGCACTTTTGAGGCCGCCGCCGATCCTCGTCGCTCCGGCGGCGTAGCTTTCGCCTGACAAGGTCTCTCGGCTCGGGCGAGCGGGCGACGCCTACGACGTAGTCATGGTGTTGCGCCTCCTTCTTCCTCTTGTCGTGCTGTGGTCGCTTTGATGGCGCTCGCAAGTCACCTCATCCGCCCACATGAATGGCGGGGCGCTTCTTGGGATCTGGCTCAGCTTCTCTCAAGACCTCGCGGGTGACGGGGGCTGTGTCGCCTTCACCGAAGAGTATGTAGCGTATCAGGTAAACGATCGGGTTCCCCTCCGTCCAGCCGAAGTAGCAGTGAGGCCTCTTGCCGGCCGTGTCTCGCAGGTAAAGAAGGAAGGCGGAGTATCGGCGGGATTCGAGAAGTAGCGCGGGACTCAGGCGCGGCTCTCAGTGACGCCAGAAGGCGGGGGTAAGGAGGACCAGAACCGTGAAGAGCTCCAGACGCCCGAGGAGCATGAAGAAGGTGAGGATGCCCTTGGCCGAGGCGGGCAGAGATGCGTAGAAGTCTGCGCTGCCTACCGGATCCAAGGCTGCTCCGGTGATGTTGAGGCATGCAAAGGTGGAACCGAACGCCGCCCCCAGCGGGATTCCGTGCAGGGTGATGAGCAGCGTGCCCCCTACCAAGGTCGCCACGTACACGAAAAAGAATCCCAGGAAGGCTGCTCGGTACCGCTCGGGCACGACGCGGTCGCCGAGCTTGAGAGGGGTAACGGCCTGCGGATGGACCATGCGGAACACCTCCTGCCCGGCGTGCCGCGCTAGCAGGACGGCCCGAATTACTTTCAGACCTCCGCTCGTTGATCCGGCCATCCCCCCGATGACCATAAAGAGCATCAGCAAACCCTGTGAGAGTGGGTCCCACAAGCTCCAGTTGGCGGTTGTGAAAGCGGTGCCGGTCAGAAAGCTCGCGGTCTGAAAGAGCGCTTCGCGGAAAGCCAGGACCAGAGAGTCCTGGTAGTCGAAGGCGTATAGAGCGGTAGTCATCAGAGCCGTGCCGGTGGCGATGATGCCCAGATAAGCCAGAAGTTCACGGTTACCAATGACTCGCCTTGTCTGTCCCCGCACGAGATGAAAATAGAGGGCAAAGTTCGCCCCGGAGAGCACCATTCCCAGGATGACGGCCAGTTCTACGACCCAAGAGTCGAAGGCGGCTATGGAGTCCGAGCGGGTCGAGAATCCACCGGTGGACACTGTAGTCAGGGCGTGGTTGAGCGCGTCGAAAGGTCCTATCCCGGCCAGCAGCAGTGCTACGAAGCCTCCGAGCGTGAGGGCGCCGTAAACGTAGGCTAGTATCTTTGCCGTGTTCCGGATGCGCGGGGTAAGCCTCTCCGGCAGCGGTGTGGCGAGCTCGGCAGAGTAGAGTTGCGCAGCTCCGAAGCCGACTAGCGGTGCTACGGCCACGAAGAGGACCACGATCCCTATCCCCCCGGCCCACTGGGTTAGGCTTCGCCAGAGCAGCAGGGACGGTGCAACTTCCTCCGGCGTTCGAATCGTCGAGGCTCCGGTGGTCGTAAAGCCGGCCATCGCCTCAAAGAACGCATCTATCGGACCCATCAACCCGGAGAAGATGAATGGGAGCGAGCCCAGGCTTGCCACCCCGATCCAACCCAGCACGACGATGAGGAACACGTCCCTCCCCGAAACGTAGGCGCCTGGATCTCGAGTAAGAAAGAAGAGGATGGCTCCTAGGACCAGGCTCCCCATCGCCGGAAGCCAGAATGCCGCGACGTTCCCGTCAGCCGACACGAACGAGTAAGCCGCCGGAAGTAGCATCGCGGCTCCACCTGCGGCGAGCAAGGCCCCCAGCGCGTTGCTTATTACCCTAGGGTGCAAAGAGACGCCCCACCTTGCTCACGTCCTCCTGGAGGGTGAACACTACGGCGTCGTCTCCTGGTTTCATCGCCTCGCTGCCGGAGGGGATGATGACCTTGTCGTCCCGCAGGATCGCGCCAACCAGGGCACCTTTGGGGAAACCAACCTCGGAGAGCGGCCGGCCGGCTATCCGGCACCCGCGGGGGACTCTGAACTCCATCATCTCGGCGCCGCTTTCGAGCAGGGTAACGGCGACCACGTCGCCTCGCCGTACGAACCGCAGGATCGCTCCGATGGCGAGCAGCCGGGGCGAGACGGTTATGTCTACCCCGAGTGCATCGGCGAGCGGGGCGAACTCAGTTCCGCTTATCCCGGCGATGGTCTGGCGAGCACCGAGCCTGCGAGCGTACATCGCAGCCAGGAGGTTCGCCCGGTCATCGGCGGTGGTGGCGACGAAGGCGTCCATCCTGTCGATACCTTCCTGCAGCAGTAGGTCCTGGGAGGTGCCGTCTTCGTGGAGCACCAGCCCGTTTCGCAGTTGCGAGGCGACGTACCGGGCGCGTGCTTCGTCTCTCTCGATCACTTTGACCGAGATGCCGACCTGTTCGAGGGCGAGGGCGAGCGTGAGGCCGATGCGCCCGCCGCCGAAGATCATGACCCGCTGGACCGGAGCCGTGTCGGACGTAACCGCGCCCACGACCCTGCCGACGTGTCGCCGCTCGCCGACAAGGAAGACGTGGTCGCGTGCTTCGAGTACGGTACCGCCGCGCGGGACGAGCGCCTCTCCACGTCGGACAATCCCGACTATGAGGCTCTGCTCTGGTAGATCGATATCCTGAACCGGGAGGCCCACGGCCGGGGAATCCGTATCCAGGATTACCTCGGCGACCTCTATCCTGTTCTCGGCGAAGGTCTCGACGTTGATAGCTCCCGGTACCAGGAGTGATTCTCGGATTTCTTCGGCCGCCATCTGCTCGGTATGAATGACAAAGTCGATTTTGAACATGTCTCGCGCGAGCGGTTCTCGCGGATCATAGTAGTCCGGGTTGTGAAGGCGCGCTACGGTGCGCGGTACCCTCTGGGTCTTTGCTGCTAGGCACGCGATAATGTTTACCTCGTCCGAGTTCGTCGTGGCTATCAGGAGGTCGGAGCTTTTGACCCCGGCCTCGGCTAGGAGCTTCGGGCTTGCCCCGTTGCCCTGGATCGTGAGAACGTCGAGCTGCTCCACAGCCCGTTCGACGAGCGCCTCGTTCTGCTCTATGAGGACGACATCGTGCTCTTCCCTGGAGAGCATCAAGGCTGTGTTGAAGCCCACTTCCCCGGCTCCCACGATAACAACTCGCACCGCGCGTAACGCTCCTGTTTCTCCTATGGGACTACCGGAAAGTATAGCCCTTTCGAGCCTGTATTCGCCCCCGAGCGCTCTTCAGAGTATTCCAATTTGTCAGGCTGGACGCCGTTGCAGAACCTGCCGCAATGCCGCTGTCGGCAGCTTGGTGGGTCATCATTGACCCCGGCAATTCCACGATACTGTCTGTAGACCTGGTGCTATCGAGACCGGCTTCGAACCGTGATTATTGTCCGAGATGAGAACGAAGGCTACTCTAGCTTGTCCGCAAACGACAATATCTTCCTCGCCCCCTCGCCTATATAAATACATGCGCACAGTGGTCTAGCGCTCGACTTTTCGCGAGTCACAGCACCTGGTTAACGGCGACGTTGACCGGTGCTGTGACTCTGCTCCACGCCTGGGAGCCGTTTACCTACGCTCTGAAGTATCCGTAGGCCGCGAGCAACAAGAGCACGAGGAGAAAGAACCCTCCTAGGATAAGGAAGAAGCTCTTATCGAGACCTTGTTGTGGCGTCTCTCGCCGGGAGCTTCTCTGCCGCCGCCTATCTCTCCTGCTGCTAGGCCTCTGGTTCTGGAAGCTCATTACTGCTGACTCAGGAGGACTCGCTCAGCGCCTCAGCAACGAGTTCGGCTACCTCTGAGGGGTTTGTCGCAGCCCGGATGCCGGCGCGCCTTAGAGCCTCGCTCTTCGCCTCGGCGGTGCTCTCGCCGCCGGAGACAATTGCGCCCGCGTGGCCCATTGTCTTGCCCTCGGGGGCGGTGAAGCCGGCGATGTACGCGACTACCGGGGTCTTCATCTCGCTCTGAACGTACTCGGCGGCGAGTTGCTCGGCGTTACCCCCGATCTCTCCTAGCATAACCGCGCACTCCGTCTCGGGGTCCTCCTCGAACTTCTCCAGGATCTCGATGAAGTTCGTCCCGATGATCGGGTCGCCCCCGATGCCGACGGCCGTAGTCTGGCCGATACTCCTCTGCGTGAGCTCGTTGACGATCTGGTACGTCAGCGTCCCGCTCCTGCTGACGACCCCGACGTTGCCGGGCGTAAAGATGCTGTCGGGCATGATCGAGACGTTCGCCTTGCCGGGCGAGAGGAGACCGGGACAGTTGGGCCCGATGAGGGTCGCGTCTTTTATCCGCAGGTAGTTGGTTACCTTCATCATGTCGTGGACCGGCACGCCCTCGGTGATGCAGCAGACCGTTCGTATATTGAAGTCTAAAGCCTCGAAGATCGCGTCCGCACAGAACGCGGCCGGGACAAAGATGACGCTTGCGTTCGCTCCGGTCTCTTCTACGGCCTCCTCCATCGTATTGAAGATAGGCACGCCCTCGTACTCCTGCCCGCCTTTGCCCGGCGTGACGCCCGCGACCACGTTCGTGCCGCTCTCAAGCATTCGGCCGGTGTGGAACTTGCCCTCACGGCCGGTTATCCCCTGCACTACGAGACGCGTCTCGTTATCTACAAGTATCGCCATCTTCGTTAACCTCTCCCATTGTGCGCGAGCTCCACGGCCTTCCTCGCCGCGTCGAGCATCGTCTCCTCGGTGTGCACGTTCTCCGGCGTGTTCTCGGAGAGTATCTGCCGCCCCTCTTCGGCGTTCGTACCGTCGAGCCTCACCACGATGGGTAGATTTATCTCTGACTGCTCGATCGCGGTTAGCAGCCCGCGGGCCACCTCGTCGCCCCTCGTAATGCCGCCGAAGATATTGAACAACACGCTCTTGACCTGTCTGTTCGAGGTCACGATATCCAGCGCCTCAGAGATCTTCTCGGCGTTCGCTCCTCCGCCGACATCGCAGAAATTGGCCGGCTCTCCGCCTGCATTCGCTACGACGTCGAGCGTGCTCATCACGAGCCCCGCGCCGTTCCCAAGTATCCCGACGTCCCCCTCGAGCTTGACGTATTGCAGGCCTGCCTCCAGCGCCCGTTGCTCCTCGGGGTCGGCCGCCTCCACGTCGTGCAGCTCGGCTATGTTCTGATGGCGGAAGAGGCTAGAGTTGTCCACCGTTACCTTCGCGTCCAGCGCCAGAACCCGCCCGTCCTCGGTGGTGACGAGGGGGTTGATCTCTACGAGGCTCGCGTCCGACTCGGTGAAGGCTTTGTACAGGTTTTGCAACGTCTTGCCCACGCCCTTCGCGAGATCGCCCTCCAGCCCGGCGCCAAAGGTCAGCTCGCGCACCTCGTAGGGGAGCAGGCCGAGCAGAGGGTCTACGTAGATCTTGACGAGAGCCTCCGGCTTGGTTTCGGCGACCTCCTCGATGTCCACGCCGCCCTCGGTAGAGAACAGGATCAGAGGCTTCTTCTCCGCCCTGTCCACCGTGATTGAGAGGTACATTTCGCTCTCTATCGCCGCGCCCGCTTCGACGAGCACCTGCCTGACCTCGTGACCCTTGATGTCCATACCAAGGATCTGGCGAGCCGCCTCCTCAGCGTCCGTCGGTTCGTGGACGACCTTGATCCCTCCGGCCTTGCCTCGCCCACCCGTGAGGACCTGCGCCTTGATCGCCACGGTACCCCCGAATTGCTCGGCTGCCTTTTTCGCATCCTCTGGCGACCGGACGACGGTGCCCTCCAACGTTTCTATACCGAACTGTCGCAGCAGTTCCTTCCCCTGGTACTCGTAGAGATCCAAAAGCTCCTCCACTCCCCGTGACGCCTCTAACGACACCCGGAATTATACAAGGACGCAACAGGTCTTTTCCGCCCGCTCGAGAGGCCGGGCGGAGGGAGAACCTCCTTCTCGTAGTTAGTGTTCGCCTGGCTCTGTAAGGGCGAACGCTGTTGGTGAGCCGGACGCTGCGCGGCTTCTAGCGAGTGATAACCATAGATTGAAGAGGAGACACAATACGACGATCGCCGAGATGGCGGAAGGACTTTCAGAGCCGTTGCAGACGGCACGGCGGAGAACGAACCGCTATGCCGTCTGAGTCTCTGAGATGCGGCCCGACCTTAGTTTCGCGTGTCTCCGCCATCCCGGGTCTAGAACTGCTCGTCTCGTAACGGCTACCCCGTGCGCCCAGAGCGCGTTCGACGACCGTACCTTACACTGACTCTTATGTACGGGGTCGGGACAGCTATCAACGTCGTAGCCGTGCTGGTCGGTGGTGGCATAGGCACGTTTATCGGTACCCGCCTGTCGGAGAGGATGCGGGAGACGGCCATGCATGCCATCGGGCTCGTAACGCTCTTGGTCGGCGTCCAGAGCTTCCTCCGGTTCGACAACGCGCTCGTGCCGTTGGTCAGCGTGATACTAGGTCTCATCGTCGGCGAGACTATAAACATCGACGGCATCCTCAAACGCTTCGGGGACTATCTTCAGGAGCGGCTCTCGAAAGGGGGGAGCCCTGTAAGCCGCGCGTTTGTGACCACGAGCCTGGTGTTCTGCGTGGGCCCGCTGACGATACTCGGCTCCCTCGAAGACGGGCTTACCGGAGACTACAGTCTGCTCGCCCTCAAGAGCGCTCTCGACCTGGTAGCCTCGCTCTCCTTCGCCTCGGTACTCGGGTGGGGGGTGCTCTTATCGGCGGGTTCGGTGCTCTTGGTGCAGGGGACCCTCACACTCTCGGCGGGGCTGCTCGAGGGGGCAGTGACGGAGCAGATGATAGCCGCAATGACGTCGACGGGGGGTGTTTTAGTGCTTGGCCTCGGGCTGGTCTTGCTGGAGTTGAAGGAGGTACGGGTGGCGAATATGCTCCCCGCGCTCGTCATAGCTCCCCTGCTCGTAACCCTGGCTCCCCTGTGGCCGCTATAGTGTGAAGGGTGGGTACTCGGGTACACTGAGACGAAGGCTATGCGAGAGGAGCTTACTTGTGGCCGAAGAGGCGAAGCAGAGGTCGGACGACCAGTGGCAGGGTAGCCCGTTGCAGATGGGCAGCGGGCTAGACCCTTATGGGATAGCGGAGATAGCGTTGCAGTTCGACACCGGCGACGAAGAGGTGCTCAAGCCGCGTATGCGCGAGGAATTTGGCGCCTACGAGTTGATACAGGCTGCGACCTATCTAGACTCGCTCTCTCACGAGTTGCGAGTCAATCATAAGTAGGGGGTAGCGTATGCACGGCATCGTACGAGTTCAGAACTTTGAAAAGAACAGCAGCAAGACGAGCTATATAGACCTCAACCGCGTGGTCGTCCGCTACAAGGACGGGCGTGAGGTAGCGTTCGTACCCGAGGCGGGACGGAATAACTTCAGCGAGGACGATATGCTGGAACTCAACAAGGTGCTCACCCGCGCCTCATCCACCTCCGAGTGGGCGGATGCAACGGGCTGGAGATACCTGTAGCCACTGTGGCCGAATATAGCGCTCGCCAAACAAACCCAACCGGCTTTGAGCATCGACTAATTGATCAGGTGTATGCTCGTTCGATACGGGCCGGTGCGTACTATCTCCTTCGTACTCAAGGCGTTTGGTGAAAATTTTCCGGTAGGAGGCAGACACCGGGCCGTTAGAACTCAACGACCCGGCGAGTCATCGTCCGTATAGCGATCATAGGAGTCCAAGTAGTCCTCATCCAGGCTGATACGCTCGCCCGCAAGCTCGCGCCGTCTGAGGTCCCAGAGAACGCTAACGTTGTGATCTATCTTCTCGAGTCTTTGATGGTCCTCGTCGCTCGCGTGATGCATGCTCTCACGAGCTACCAGCCTCTCACGTTCTTCGTTGAGCTCCTGTATTCTCTGCATGATGCTCTGAGCCATGCGTCCTACCTTTCGTCTCACACTAAGGATAGCTACCGATCATTCTATAAGAAACCTATCCGCTGCTCGGTGTGAGGCGGACGTGCATGCAATACAATTGGCCGCGACAGGAGGCAGAGTTTGCTCAAGAAGATCTATCATCTAGGCTACGCGGTCGAAGACATCGCCGCCGCCGCCCGCTTCTATGAAGTGTACTTCGGCGCGCAGGTCGGCGAGCCGGAGGAGGTCGAGGAGCAGGGTATAGTTGCGACGATGTTCGAGGTGGGGGAGTCAATGGTCGAGCTCGTCCAACCCACCCGTCCCGACTCACCAGTAGGCAAGTTTCTACAGAAGCGTGGCGAAGGCTTTCACCACGTCGCTTTTCAGGTAGAGGACTTGAAAGCCTCTCTTAAAGAGCTCAAAGAGAACGGCGTTGAGCTCATAGACGAGGAGCCGAGGATAGGCGCGGGCGGGACGCGCATGGCCTTCGTCCATCCGAAGGGCGCTCACGGCGTCCTCACCGAGCTCGTCGAGCTGCCCGCTGACAAACGTTAGGAGAACCACGAGCGTGGACGTCGAGAAGCGGGGCAAGGCCCGAGACGAACGCCGGACGGAGTCCGGGATCGAGGTGAAGCCGCTCTACAAGCCCGAAGACCTCGGAGAGGGCTTCGACTACACCGAGAGGCTGAACGATCCCGGCGAGTATCCCTACACGCGCGGCGTCTACCCGAGCATGTACCGGGGACGCCCCTGGACCATGCGTCAGTACGCTGGTTTCGGGACCGCCAGGGAGACCAACGAGCGTTTCAAGTATCTAACCAGGGCAGGTCAGACCGGGCTCTCGGTCGCCTTTGATCTGCCGACTCAAATGGGACGGGACTCCGATCATACGCTCGCTCTTGGCGAGGTCGGCAAGGTTGGGGTGGCCATCGACTCGCTCCTCGACATGCGCGAGCTCTTCGACGGTATTCCCTTGAAGGACGTCTCTACCTCGATGACAATAAACGCGACCGCCTCGATCCTCCTCCTGCTGTACTCCCTCGTGGCCGAGGAGCAGGGAGCCGAGGCCAAGGACGTCACCGGAACGACCCAGAACGACATCCTCAAGGAGTACCTCGCCCGTGGTACCTACATCTACCCGCCCGCGCCTTCCATGAGAGTCACTACCGACATGTTCGCTTACTGCGCGAAAGAGCTCCCACGCTGGAACACAATTTCAATCTCCGGGTACCACATCCGGGAGGCGGGGAGTACCGCCGTGCAGGAGCTCGCCTTCACGCTCTCCAACGCGATCGCCTATGTCGAGGCGGCGACGGAGGCGGGTCTGGAGGTCGAAGAGTTCGCCCCGCGCCTCTCGTTTTTCTTCAACGCGCACAACGACCTCTTCCAGGAGGTCGCCAAGTACCGCGCGGCAAGAAGGATGTGGGCCAAGATCATGAAATACCGTTTCGGAGCGGACGACGAGAGAAGCATGAGACTACGCTTCCATACCCAGACCGCAGGCTCCTCGCTCACTGCGCAGCAGGCCGAGAACAATATCGTTCGCACCACTGTGCAGGCGCTCTCGGCGATCCTGGGCGGCACTCAGAGCCTGCACACCAATGCTTTCGACGAGGCGCTCGCCCTGCCCACCGAGAAGAGCGCGGGTATAGCGCTGCGTACGCAGCAGATTTTAGCGAACGAAGCCGGTCTGTCCGATACCGCCGACCCCCTTGCCGGCTCCTATTATGTCGAGTCGCTCACCGACGCCGTCGAAGAGGAGGCTTGGGGGTACATAAAGCAAATCGACGAGATGGGCGGCTCCGTAAAAGCTATCGAGCAACGCTTTATGCAGCATGAGATCGAGGACGCCGCCTATCGCTATCAGCGAGAAGTCGAGAGAGAGGATCGCATAATAGTCGGGGTCAACCGCTACGCATCTGACGATGATCCAGAGATGGACCTTCATACCGTCGACGAGTCCATCCGGGAGAAGCAGGTCGACCGCCTGAGGCAGCTAAGGGACAGCCGCGATTCATCTGCCGTCGAGAAGGCTCTCTCCGACCTCAAGAGCGCCGCCGAGGGGTCCGATAACCTACTCTACCCGATGAAGGAGGCCCTCCGAAGTCTGGCAACCCTCGGCGAGGTCTCCGATACCCTGCGCGAGGTCTACGGCCAGTACCGGCCCTGACCCTCTCCGGCTCAAAAGAGACGGGCGACTAACTGCTACGTGGGGCCTAGTAAAACAGTTCACAGCACGCTGAGATTATGCGGCAGGCCTGATAGAGAGCCTTGGTAGTCAGGGATAGGGTTCTACGGATGCTGAAGCGTCCGTAGAACACACCGGGAGAGGGAGAGCGTTATGGTAGTATCTGCCCTGGAAGCAGGGGGAGACGTCCCTATCTCTCGTACCCAGGTTCGACCGGGGCGCGGCTCCGGAGGAGGTTCTCAAAAGCATGGTTGAATGGTTTCGTAGACGCAGGAACGGTAGCCCTCAGGGTGAGGTCGACGAGCCTCGAAGAGAGGTGGTGAGCCAAGGGAAATCTTGCAACGAGTCGCCCGAAGAGAGTGCCTCGCTCCATGTAGAGACAGAGACGGCCAAGGATCTGGTAGACCGGACGCCTAAGCCCGAGGAGCCCGCTGACGCGTTCTCAGAGGCTGGTGTTCGGGAGGCGTTGAGGGACGTGAGAGACCCGGAGATCGGGCGGGATCTCATCTCCCTGAATATGGTGCGCGCGGTAGAGATACAGGGTTCGAGCGTCACGGTTGGGGTCGCTCTTACCACGGCTGGGTGTCCCATGAAGCACAGAATTACGACCGACGTGAGAGATCGGATCATGGAGATCGAGGGCGTCGAGAGCGTCGAGGTCGACTTCGGCGTGATGACCGATGCCGACCGACAGAACCTCATGACTTCGCTGCACGGTGGTCCTTCCGAGCTCGCCCCCGCCTTTAAAGACGAGTCAAGGACCCGCATAATCGCGGTCGTCTCCGGCAAGGGCGGCGTCGGCAAGAGCACGGTGGCGGTGAACCTTGCCGCCGCCCTCGACAGGGCAGGTCACTCGGTGGAGATCCTCGACGCCGACGTTCATGGCTCCTCGGTGCCCGTGATGCTTGGTGCTACCGAAAAGCCTAACGTCGTCGGGGGAGTGATCTTCCCGATAGAGTCGCCTACGGGCCTCAAGTTTATTTCGATGGGCAACTTCGTTAACGAGGGGCAAGCGATCATTTGGCGCGCCCCGATAGTCAACAAAGCTCTTACCCAGCTGATGCGCGACGTTTACTGGGACGAGCCCGACTTCATTATCGTGGACATGCCCCCCGGAACCGGCGACGTCGCCCTTACCGTGGCCCAGATGATCCCGAAAGCCGAGGCCCTCGTTGTCACCACCCCGCAGGCTGACGCCGCTCGCGTGGCCGTAAAGGCGGGCAAAATGGCCGTGCAGGCGCATCTCAAGCTCGCTGGCGTAGTCGAGAACATGAGCCACGCCGAGTGTCCGTGCTGCGGTGAGGAGCTCAGGATCTTCGGCGGCGATGGTGGAGATCAGGTAGCCGGAGAGCTGGACGCGAAGATTATGGGTCGTATTCCTATCCTTCCCGACGCCTCTGGAGAGCCCGGCAAGAGCCTCTTCGCTGAGGACGCGGCCCCGGCGCGTGCGTTCGACCAGATCGCTAAGGCCATCGCCGAGAAAAAGGTCCGCAGGCGTATAAAGGTTCTGTAGAGCGATAGATACCGGCTTACAGCCCAAGCCCCCCGTCTTTTGAGGCGGGGGCTTTTCTTATGGCGTAACTAAGAAAACCGTTTGTTCGAATACTGAGGATCGGAACGGTTACCAAGTCAGGCGGATTCGACCGGGAAATCCGGAAAGTGTGGCTCTCAGCACCTCAACGTCGTCCTGGTTCACGAAGTCGGCGGTCGCCGTAACGCGGCGTCTCTCTTCGTGGTTCTCCGCTATGGTGACGGTGCAGGAAATAGTGTCGCCCGTGAGATCGGCGCTACGTACTCGAAGGACATCTCCGTGGCGAGGAAACCTAGCATACCCCCAATATGCGTCAGCATGCTCCTGGTGAGCAGGCCGGGTATAGTCAGCCGACCATAAAAACTCTGCTGCGCGAACGCTGCGTCCTGATGATAGGTGTAGTAGTCGTCGGTGACTCCGCAGAACATCGCCACGTCCTCGTCGGTAAAGGTGCGCCGAAACGTGAAGGTCTGCCCGACAGACATCTCCTCGAACGCTTCTCGCAACTGTCGCTTGAACTCCGGCGTTGCCTCCGGCATGCGCCCTCTCTTGTCCTGACACGATTCGCAGTAGGGTAGCGGAAATTTCGCTCAACACGTAGGCGGCGTGTCAGAGGCAGCGGAGTATCGAGTCTGCTAAGTCGGTTACGAGGCGCGTTAATAGACCTAGGTGGCTTGCTGAGGGTTGGCTAGAATCTCGACTACGTTGTATTAGTCATCAATGATCTCCTCTAGCGGCGGGTACCCGCTTCTGGAGATACCTAGTGCCATACCCTCTTCGATGACGTCCGCACTAAGTCCTAAGGTACGTCTACGAAGCGGTAGTTGCAGCCGTTCTCACTCTGGAGGCGGAAGGCGCAGGGCCAGATCCGCTTCCGGTCCAGAGGGCCGCACCAACCATCTCGATAGCGTGATCTAGCACAACGTCTCTGGCACCGCTAGGTGTCCGCCTCCAGCAAGGACTGGCTACTGCGCCTTCGCAAACAGCTTTTGCAAGCTTAGCCCACCGCCGAGCGAGCGTGCCTGCTAACTAGTCTATCAGTCCGCTTCCCTTCACCGCGTTGCGCTCTTCCTTGAGCTCGTTCACGGTGATGTCGAGCTTCGATTGCGCGAACTCACCGATCTCAAGCCCCTCGACGATCTCGTATTCACCGCCCGAGAGCCGAACCGGGAACGACGAGATGAGGCCCTCCTCCACGCCATACTGGCCGCCAGACAGGACCGCCATGGAGCGTATGCCGTCGGCGCCCAGCGCCCAGTCGCGCACGTGGTCGATCGCCGCGTTGGCCGCCGACGCCGCCGACGACGCGCCGCGCGCCTCGATGATGGCCGCGCCGCGTTTGCCGACCTGCGGCATGTACTCGTTCTCGTACCAGTCCATGTCGACCTGATCGACGGCCCGCTCGCCCTTTACCGTTGCGTTGAAGAGGTCTGGGAACATCGTGGGCGAATGGTTGCCCCACACGACGAGGTCTTGAATGTCCTCGACGCCAACCGCGACCTTCTGGGCGAGCATCGAGATCGCACGGTTCTCGTCGAGCCGCGTCATCGCGGTGAAGCGTTCGCTCGGCACGTCGGGCGCGTTGCTCATCGCGATGAGCGCGTTCGTGTTCGCCGGGTTTCCGACCACCAAGACCCGCACATCGTCGGCCGCACCGGCGTTGATCGCCTCGCCCTGTGGCTTGAAAATAGCCCCATTCGCCTCCAACAGGTCGGCGCGCTCCATCCCCTTCTCGCGCGGCTTGGCGCCGACCAGCATAGCCACGTTGGCGCCGTCAAAGGCCTCGTTCGCGTCGGCGGTAATGTCGACGGACTCGAGCAGCGGGAACGCGCAGTCATGAAGCTCCATGGCTGTACCCTCGGCCGCCTTCAGCGCCGGCTCAATCTCGAGCAGCTTGAGCTTGATCTTCTCGTCCGGGCCGAGCATCTGGCCCGAGGCGATCCGGAACAGCATCGCGTAACCGATCGCACCTGCAGCTCCGGTAACAGTAACGGTCTTCGACATGTGATGGTCTCCTCCTTCTAGCTCCTACCAATTAATGATAAGGGAATCAGCGCACCCCTGCCGCGCGTTCCCTGGACTAGAATTACCCCCGTACACGCTAGCGTAAGCAAGGAGCATTTTTGGAGGTTAGAGAGGCTATACGCTCGCGCCGGAGCGTCGGGCGCGTAAAGCTGGACCCGGTGCCTAAGGAGGTTATCAGGGAGATTTTAGACAGCGCCATTCACGCGCCGAATCACAGGATTACCGAACCCTGGCGTTTCCACGTCTTCGCCAGTAAGGGGCGGGGTGAGTTCGCTCGTGCACGCGCCGAGACAGCCCGTCTTATGGCCGAAGCTGAAGGTGAGGAAGAGGAGTACATAGCCGGACGTACGAGTCGCGAGCGCAAGAAGGCTTTCCGCGCTCCCGTAGTGATAGCGGTGATCTCTAAAGGTGGCCGTGACGAGGTGGAGACGCTGGAGAACTACGCCGCCTGTGCCGCCGCCGTACAAAACATGCAGCTAACCGCCCACGCGCTCGGTCTCGCGGCGATCTGGCGAACCGGTCCCGTTGCCTATCATCCATATATGCGCGGCTTTTTCGGCCTCGAGAACGACGACAGGGTCGCGGCTTACCTCTATCTCGGCTACGCTGAAGAGATCGAACGTCCCCGTAGGCGCGAGCCCGCCTCACACTGGACCGTCTGGCACGAGGGGTGAGCGAACATCTCAAGGCTCTTGCGTAACGAGGTTCTGGAAAAGGATCTTGCCTTTAGGCTCGTTCTCATGTTTTCGAGTTGCGGTTCAGGAATACGTATCTCTATTTGACCTCCTTTTCGCGAAGACGCCGCCACAGCAAATAGTCCGTGGCCGTGATACCAGTCATAAACGCGAGCATTCCGATGCACGCTTTTGCCGGGCCGGATTGACCAACAGTACCCATGCGTAGGCGAGAGTGTTGGTCGCGCTTAGGAGCGCTCTTGCTCGCATCCAGTATTGTCGGCAATTATGGTCCAATAGCAGCCCCGGACCAACGGATAGATCGCTTAGACCGACGATGAGCGCCAGGAGTTTACGATCTCTCTACCCAAAAACTCGGCGCTTCTGCCGAGTGCTGACGTCAAGAACAGTCCCATACCGAAGCTTATCCAACCGACCCCAGCAGCTAGCTTCCGAACGTGTCGATCTATTCTCTCGAGCATTACCCTGGTAGCCTCCTTACGGGCCGCACGATGCGTGCTGTACACAAGTTAACCCAAAGTCGAGTTGTTACAGGGTCCGTCGAGGAGCCTCTTCCTAATTTCGTACAACCTTTTCCGGGTATCCACGTATAAAGTACCTGAACCTACATTGAGGAGGAGCATATGAAGTCTATCTTGAGACGTCTACTCATCGCCGCCGCGCCTTTTATCTTCCGCGAGGTAAAAAAGCGTTACGGCAGAGGTCGCCACTAGAGGCTATTAGTTGTTCCAGGGGACACTCTCAAACCCGTCGTCCTTTCTGCGGATACGGACGAGGTAGTCGCCGGGCTCGTGGTACAGGATCACAGGCGCGTCTCTCTCCTCTGCCTCCGTTAGCACCTCGATGCGGTTCTTGCGCGCCGCCTCGGGGTCGGTGTCGACGCCGGCGATGAGGTCAGGGTTTAACCAGATCTTCGCCGGCGCAAGGTCCGCAGTAAAGAGCGCGGCGTCCTCCCCAGACTCTACCCAGAAGATTTGGTGTCCCTCCGAATGCCCGCTCCGCACCTCGGCTCTCAAGCCTTTGACGATTTCGCCGTTCCCTTCCTGAAGCTTGCACCACCCTTCCTCGATGCCCTTCTCTATAATTGGCACGGCCTCGCGCCTGCCGTCTCCCTCAGACATCCGGCGGGCCTCTTTCAAGGCCGCCTCCTGAATATAAACGGTGGCGTTCGGGAAGCTCCTCGGGGCTATCGCCCAGCCGACGTGGTCGGCGTCGAGATGCGAGAGCACGACATGCGTGACGTCCTCTGGTGAACAACCTGCTTCCGAGAGGCCATCCACGAGACTCTCTTCGCGTTTGAGTTCGTAGCGACCTTCTAGATAGTCAGGTAACTCGGGACCGAATCCGGCGTCGATGAGTACGAGGGCATCGCCGGAGGCGACGAGTACGGGATGCATGGCGCCCCGTATCTTCGCGCGTTTCGCGTTCGGTCCGAAGAGGTTGCCAGCGTCGGTCGTGAAGATCCCGTCGTCCAGCACGTATACCTTGAGGGAGCCTACCTCTAGAGAATCGCCCACGTTCTTCCTCCTCATGCCGCCTTAACCGAAACAGCATACCAGGATTAAAGTTCAGCATGTTTATCGCCGAAACTTCCCTAAGGATGACTTCAAGCCGGCGGGGGGATGAGTATGTTGCGAGCCGGACGCCTCAGCTTTCTACGAGTCACCATCGTCGCCGTTATGCTGGCGTTCTTTTTGAGCATTCTCGCGGGGAGCGCCCGAGCCCAAAGCTCCTACGACGCCAACGGGGTTGGATTTCCTCCGAAGCATCAACGAGTATCGTGAGAACAACGGGCTTCCCGCCCTGATTCTCTCGGATGCCCTCGCCGTCGCCTCCGAGCGGCACGACGAAGACATGGCTCGTTATAACTTCTTTGCTCACGAGACCCTGGGTAGCTCTTACTTCCCCATACACTCGGAGCCATGAGACCGCATGACCCTCTCCGGTTACGACTACCCGGACTCCTTACAGGGCCGAGAACCTGGCCGCAGGATACGAGATCGCTATGGAGGCGTTCGAGGCCTGGCGCACCTCTCCCGGACACGAAGTCAACATGCTCGACGCCAAGCAGAAGGTGATCGGTATCGCCCGTATCCATGATCCCGACTCCTACTACGGCTGGTACTGGACCACGGACTTCGGATCAAAGCTAGATTCTACTTCTCACGCTCCGGGAGAGAGCCCCTCCGAGCAGGGAGCCTTCCGAAACGAGCAGGACCAGGTACAGAAGCCCGAACGTGGACGGCAAGGCCCCAGCAACGCCGGGGCCGGCCGGAACGAAGACAGAGCCGGTATAGAGAACGGCTCAATGGAGAAGGACGGCGTCTGGAAGCAAAAGACTGCGAAGGAGGGCAACGATCTCATAAGAGAGGGCGTAGCCCGCCTTGGCGGCTACGACAACGCGGAGGACGAGCTTCTGCAGAGAATCCGGATAAAGCGAGGGCAGAGGCTTACCTACCGCGTGCGGGTGGAGACGAAAGTGACCGAGACCCCGGCCGACGGTCTCGTTGTCCACCTAATCGATCAGGCCGGCGAGCATCTGGTGACCTTGAAGAGCCGAACAGACGCCGACGTCCGGAGAGGTTCAGACGGCGACGGATGGATAGAAGAGAGCGTGGATCTCTCGCGTTTCGCCGGTCGGACGGTAAAGCTAGCCTTACTGGCAAAGACCGACGAAGCCCGCCCCACTACCTTATATGTGGACGATATGGCGCTGAAGTAGCTTTCAGCCGTCACCCAGAGGCAAAAGGCGCCCTAGACTGACCTGGTGAGCTACATGCACTTTCGTTAGGGTTTCGCCATGGTGCGGCGGCATGTGCCGGGGTCGTCACCGAATGTGTGGCAACCGCCCCTCAGTAACGAGTTTGTGATTGTAGAGCGGTTTTGATGGCCCGCCCGAGGGCCGATGGATGCTTCAGAAGATTGTAGACAGGCGCGTCTCCGGTAAAGCCTTCTATAAGGGTGCTCCGAGCTCTAGGGTCTTTCTCGCAAGCCTTGAAGAACGGCTCCATCGTCTGGAGGTTCGGTACGAGGTTGGTGAGAGCGTAACCGGAGACGTGCTCTCTGGCCCGTTTGCGCCGGAGCTGACGTCCGTAGCCAGCGAGTACGGACGTCGAGTAGTCGCGTTTCGCGCGGGCTTCGTGCGCCCAGGCGGCGGCGAGGCGTCCCGACTCTATCGCGTAGCCGACACCCTCGCCGCTTATAGGGTGGATCATGCTGGCCGCGTCTCCGACCGTCATTAGACCCTGGGCATAACGCTTTGCTCCCCACATACCCATCTTGAGCGACCAGCTTTTCGCCGGCCCCTCGGCTTCGGCTCCATCCAGCCAAGCGGCCAGTTGTGGTTCCTCGAGAAAGCGGTCGAAGAAGTCCTTTAGGTTACGGCCGGTGCGCTGTAGCGTCTTCGTCGAAACGCCGGCCCCGACGTTGGCTCGCCCGTCTCCGAAGTAGAAGACCCAGCCGTAGCCGGCCCCGTGCTCGTTCATGTCTTTTGTGATGAAGATGTGTAGGTCTTGCTTTTCGGGGCCAGAGACGTTCCTAAAGTATTGTCTCCGGGCTACGGAGTTCTGATGCGCCTTGATGCCCTCGCCAGCGAAGCCTCCTACGCCGTCGGCGGCGACGACGAGAGGGGCTTCGTATTGGAGCGTCTCTCCACCGGATACAGCTTCCACGCCGGTGACGTTCCCTGCGGGCGAGCGGAGGAGCTCGGTGGCACGCACGCCGGTCCGCAGGTCCGCTCCGGCCTCTTGGGCTCGCTCGACGAGACGAACATCGGTCTCTTCGCGGGTGACGACATAGCCGTGAGGACCGTGCAGCGTGGGGGGGACCTTCTGGCGGAGGTAGGCGGTCTGGGTGTACATGGAAAATCCTGAGAACTTACCGTGGTGAGGCTCGTCCAACCAGTCTCCGAGGCCCATCAGCGAGACCTCCGCTGCGGCGTGAGGCATCAGGCCGTCTCCGCAGGGCTTGTCGCGCGGGAACTCCTGCCTGTCTAGGAGCAAAACCTCAAGACCGGCCCTCGCTGCGTAATAAGCCGTCGCCGACCCGCCGGGACCGGCCCCTACCACGATCAAATCAACCCGTTCGGTCATCGCTCCTCCGCCTCTGAGAGTGTGTTGTTGCACCGCCTTCAGTACCGTGAGTCGGCTTCGCGCAGCGGCACATTATACTTTTACCCCGTGCGTCGCCGCACATGCAGCAGAACCGCCGCGAGAGAAGGGATACGAAACGATGGTAGACCGCAGCCGTCCGGCTCGCTACGAGGTGGGCGGTAGAGCCGCCCTGAAGGCCACGGGCCAGCCCGTCGAGATACTCGAAGTTCGCCGGGGTGAATTCGTTCCGGACTACGTCTACAAGGTGCGCGTGCTCGCCGAGAGGCCAGCTCGCCCTTACAACTTGTCGGTCCCCGAACACGATCTGTCAGACTCATAGCTGAGGATCTATATCATCGTCCTGTTAGACTCGCAGGCTCGACGTTTCATTCTGCCAAGCGCAACAAGCGCGAAGGGTGAGAGCCGCAGATCAAAGCCCGGTAGCTGAAAGTGACAGACGACGACTAAGCCGTCTAGAAACCTCCACCCGACGTAACGCTGAGGTAGGCGACGTCCACGAGAGGGACGCCCGTCTCCAGCGAGCGGTTCACGGCGCTCACGAGAGCGTCGGCGGCGACGCCAGAGTCGGGGAAGTGGCCGTCGAGGAGGCGGGCGGCGCGAGCTATCTCGTAGAAGGAGAAGCGGCGCCGGTCGCCGGTCAGGTCGTAGACTGCTTCGAGGACTTCCAGGCGCAGAGAGATCAGCTGCTCCAGGCGCCAGCGGATCTCGTCCCCGGTGAGGCTCATCGTTTGGTAGAGGCGTGCGATCTCTGCTATCTGCCCGAGTGCTTTGGGATGCTTGCCTAGGCGTGCTACCGTGCCTTCATCCAAGTAGCGTCTAGCGGTGATCCTGGCTAGCGCGAGCTTGCCTGAGGGACCGTCAAATCCCGTGAGCTGTCTACAAGCCTCTCGGTCGCTATGCCCAGTCTGGAGGATCTCCGCGCGAACCTCCTTATCCGCGATGAAGAGTCGCGGGACGTGCCCGCCCGCATAGTGCGCGATCTGGCGAGCCATCGCCCCGGTTTTTTCGCGCTCACCCGGCGCTCCCACCGCCCGTATCTCAACCCACCGCCGTAGGGTGCCCGAGTAGAGACGCTCCAGGGCGCGCCAGGTCGCGTCGCCTCTCAAATCTAGCTCTCCCGGCTTCTCGGTAGTAACCGAGATCTTGATCTCCGAGCCGTGACCGTAAGCCGCCTCAACGGCTCTCAAGAAGTCCTCGAACTCCTCGTCCACGGCTCCGGAGAGGTAACGGCAGCGCTCTGCGGGCAGGACGTACATTAGCCGGCTCTTGATCCTACGCTCCTTGCCCTCGGCGGTCTTTAGGAGGTCTATCGCCTCGTATAGCTCTCTGCGGCGCTCGTAAACGAGCGTAGCGAGCCACTCGACCTCCGCATCCTCACCGAAACCTTCAGACTTTGCCCATGCATCGTCGCGCGCGCTGCAGGCGGCTTCGTGAGCATTCTCGGCCCGGATCACCGCCCTCTGCTGTTTCTCTCGCGCGAGTTGGGCTTCTCCTAACTCGCGCTCCAACGTCTCAATCGTGGAAGACACAACAAGCCCTCTTCCCACTCTTCCCAAACCACTTGTGCACCTGCATTCTACAGTAAGCCCGAAAGAAACGAGCCCTATTCGAGTATTGCGCCGGATGCGAAGAATAGCTACATTTTAGGTTACCAACATCTCGTAAGGGAGGCGACGCGGATGGACTTCAACACAGGACCTGGCTCGGGGAGGTCTTCCTCGACGCCAAGCGGTGCTTCAGGGCCGAGTTCGGGGGGGACGGGAGGGGAGTTCAGACTTCAAGATCCCGTAGGTAGCTTCGTCAGAACAGTCGTTGCAGTCGTTACTCAGCCTGTTTCGTTCTTTCGCGGGATAGCCCGGCAAGGGAACTTCGTAAACCCCCTTGTCTTCGCTATAATATGCGCCGTAATCTCCGCCCTGCTGAGCGGTATTCTTGGCGTGATCTTCGCCCCGCTCTTCGCCGGGTCGCAGAGCACCGGCGAAGCCTTCGCGGGAGGTTTAGGAGGGTTAGTTGGCGGTCTGATACTGGCGCCGATATTCACGGCTATCGGTCTATTAATAGCTGCTGGCATCATCCACTTGCTAGTGCTGCTGGTTGTGAAGCCCAGGAGTACCGGCTTCGAAGCAACTTTCAGGATCGCTTCTTACACCCAAGTGACGCAACTCGTAAGCTGGATACCGGTAATCGGGTCGATAATCGCCGGTATCTGGGCCATTGTTTTGTATATCTTCGGTATTCGAGAGGTGCATAATACTACTACGGGTAAGGCGGCTCTCGTCGTCCTGATCCCGGTAGCTGTGGTCCTTATCCTGTTCGTTGTTGTTGGCGGTGCGCTGTTGGTATCCTTGCTCGGCAACGAGTCGTTTTAGGTGAACGCCGTAGGGAAGAGCAAAGCTTCGTAGCCTGATTCTTTGTAGCAAAGCCGGTCTATGCGTGAGCCCGATACTCGTGACTATGCTTCGAGAGCAGCCGTTAGCCGAGGACCAGCACGCCCGCTATACTGAACATGCTGTAAAAAAGGGTAAGGGAGTTCAATCTTGACGCAAACAGTCACTCTAATACCGGGGGATGGCACCGGGCCTGAGGTAACGGGCTCGGTACAGGAGGTCTTTGAGGCTCTGGGCGTGGACATCGAGTGGGAGATCGCTGAGGCCGGTGAGACCGTGATGGAGGAGGAGGGCACTCCACTTCCGGAGAGCGTTCTGGAGTCCATCCGGCGCAACAAGGTGGGTCTCAAGGGGCCGCTAACGACGCCCGTAGGAGCCGGTTTCCGCTCGGTCAACGTTGCGTTGCGCAAGGAGCTCGATCTGTACGCGAACGTCCGGCCCAGCCTGAGCCTGCCGGGTATAGACACGCCGTACAAGGACATAGACCTGATCATCTTCCGCGAGAACACCGAGGATCTCTACGCGGGGGTCGAGCACATGGTGGGCAAAGACGCCGCCGAATCCATCAAGATCATCACCCGCGCGGGCACCGAACGGATCTGCCGTCTCGCCTTCGAACAGTCCAAAGAGCTCGGTCGCAAGCATATTACGGTCGTTCACAAGGCCAACATCATGAAGTTCACCGACGGCCTCTTCCGGGACGTGTTCTTCGAGGTCTCCAAGGATTACGAGAATGACTTCGAGGAGATCGACGACCGCATCGTGGATAACATGAGCATGCAGCTCGTGATGAAGCCGAACCAGTACGACGTGGTGGTCTGCCCGAATCTTTACGGTGACATCCTCTCCGACATCTGCGCCGGACTCACCGGAGGTTTGGGAGTCGCGCCCGGCGCGAACATCGGGGACGAGATCGCCGTCTTCGAGCCGGTACACGGCAGCACCCCCAAATACGCGGGTCAGAATCGGGCGAACCCGCTGGCGACGCTCCAATCGGCACGGACCATGCTCGAGTACCTGGACATGTACGACGCCGCCGAGAGGATGCAAAAGGCCATGGAGGCCGCCCTCAAGAGCCCCGAGACACGCACCAAGGACCTTGGCGGGTCGGCCGGCACTAAAGAGTTCACCCAGGCTATAGTCGAGAATATCGAGTAGTTCTAAGGGAAGTAACGAAGAGTTAACGCTAGCGACTGGCTGCAATCACCGCCCGCCGGGTAGACTAACCTCGTTTGTAACGCGAGATTGGAGGTTGGATGAGGGTCCTTGTGGCGGGCGGCGACGGTTTCTGCGGTTGGCCGACTGCTTTGTATCTCTCGGCGCAGGGCCACGAGGTCCTCGTGGCTGACAATTTCAGCCGCCGGCGCTGGGATGTCGAGCTTGGCACCGAGTCGCTGACCAAAATCTCCGACCTTGATACCCGCGTCGACCGATGGAGGGAGCTAACGGGCCGCGAGATAAAAACGGCCGTTGGTGATCTCGCGGAGGAGCGATTCGCCTACGATCTAGTATCCGGCTTCAAGCCCGAGGCTCTGGTCCACTTTGCCGAGCAGCGGTCGGCTCCATACTCCATGATCGACCGAAGCCACGCCGTCTTTACTCAGGTGAACAACGTCGTCGGCACCCTGAACCTCCTCTTCGCTCTCGGTGAGAGCCACCCTGAATGCCACCTCATAAAGCTCGGCACGATGGGCGAATATGGCACTCCCAATATAGACATAGAGGAGGGGTACATAACGATAGAGCATAAGGGCCGCGCGGATACCCTGCCGTACCCGAAGCAGCCCGGCAGCTTCTACCACCTCTCGAAGGTTCACGACTCCCACAATATAATGTTCGCCTGCCGGACCTGGGGTTTGAAGGCCACTGATCTGAATCAGGGCGTCGTCTACAACGTGGAGACCACGGAGACCGCCAGGGACGCCGTCCTCACGAACCGCTACGACTACGATGGAATCTTTGGAACTGCTCTAAATCGTTTCTGCGCCCAGGCGGCGAACGGGGATCCGATAACGGTCTACGGACAGGGCGGCCAGACGCGCGGCTTTATAGATATTCGCGATACGGTTCGCAGTATAGAGCTGGCGGCGAACAACCCTCCGGAGGCGAGCGAGTTCCGGGTCTTCAATCAGTTTACTGAGCAGTGGTCGGTCCTCCAACTCGCCCGACTCGTCGAGAAGGTCGCCCTTTCACTAGATATGAAGCCTGAGCTAGTTCATCTGGACAACCCCCGGGTCGAGAAGGAGACTCACTACTACAATGCGGCCAACACGCGCCTTATGGATTTGGGGCTGAAGCCTCACCTACTCAATGAGGAGACGGTCGAGAGGCTGCTCCTGACGGCGATGGAGAACCGAACCCGCATTCACCCCGAAACGTTTATCCCGCAGGTCGACTGGCGACGGCCCCACTACAGGTAGGGTCACCCGGAATCCTTGCGGATAGCACTCTTTACCGAGACGTTTCTGCCGACCACCGATGGTGTCGTCACGCGACTACGGCACACCCTCGAAGAGTTGGGCCGTTTCAGCGATGAGGTGCTCGTCTTCGCTCCCTCCGGCGGCCCAAGATCCTATGCGGAGGCGCAGGTCTATAGCGTGCCCGGCGTACCGTTTCCGCTCTACCCGGAGAAAAAGATTTGTCCGCCGCATCCGGGGATAGGACAAGCTTTACGGCGCTTTGGCCCGGACCTAATCCACACGGTTAACCCGTTCATTCTTGGGGTGGGAGGGGTGTACTATGCTCACCGCCTCGAGGTCCCGCTGGTGGCCTCCTACCACACGAACCTAGTTGCTTACGCCGCCTACTACGGCCTGGGCTTTACCGAAAGGTTGGGCTGGAGTTACTTCAGAAACCTTCATAACCGTGCCGCCATCAACCTTTGTACATCCGCCGCTACTCGCGACCAGCTGTACGAACAGGGGATCAAGCGTGTACGGCTCTGGCCTCAGGGCGTTGACGCACGACGCTTTCACCCCAACCGTAGTTCGAGAGAGTGGCGCGTCCGGCTCTCTGGCGGACGCCCGGACGAGAAGATACTGCTCTATGTAGGCCGTCTCGCCCCCGAGAAAGATATCGGCCGGCTCAAGACGGTACTACAGGATATCCCAAAAACGCGGCTCGCAATAGTCGGTGACGGCCCGGCTCGAAAAGCGCTGGAGAAGGAGTTTCGGGGGACGCCGACTCATTTTACCGGGCTGCTCACGGGCGATGACCTCGCCGCCGCGTACGCATCGTCAGATCTGTTCCTCTTCCCCTCCATTACGGAGACGCTTGGAATGGCTATGATCGAAGGTCTCGCCTCCGGCCTACCGGTGGTGGCCGCGCGCACCGGCGCGGCGCACGAGATCGTCTCGGAGGGAAGGAACGGGCTCCTCTACGAGCCGGACTCTAAGGCAGAACTCAGCGCCGCCGTGCAGCGTATCGTCGGCGACAACGCGTTGCGTGGCACTATGAGCCGGGGAGCCCGGGCTGCGGCCGAAGAGCGGGGGTGGGAGGCTTCTACCACTACCCTCAGGAGCTACTATGAGGAGGCCCTCAGCGCTGAGGTGGAGCGGTTGTAAGACTTTCGAGGGCGTGCTAAATTACTCACGCAACGCGGAAGTAGCTCAGCTGGTAGAGCATCACCTTGCCATGGTGAGGGTCGCGGGTTCGAATCCCGTCTTCCGCTCTGACCCCGGGCCGGAGGCACCGGTGCCTTGGCGACATGGCCGAGTGGTTAGGCAAGGGTCTGCAAAACCCTGTACCCCGGTTCGATTCCGGGTGTCGCCTCTCGGAAGGGGTGTGTAGACGGGCGATTAGCTCAGGGGGAGAGCGCCTTCCTGACACGGAGGAGGTCAGTGGTTCGAATCCACTATCGCCCACTATCTTGGTAGCAGTAGGTCAGCACCTTCCTAATATCCGCGACATGTTTCACGATAGTTAGTCGCTTTTACGATCTGTATTTTCCTTGAGCAGTGTGGCCTCTCTGGTCAGGTAGAATCACATCTTGATCGGTAAGTTAGAAACATCAGAGGAGTTGAGTATGGCTGCGGTGAAGCTGCCCGACGGTAGGGAACTTTCAGTAAAGCCTGGCGAGAAGGCGCGGGACGTGGCCGAGAGGATTGGCAAACGTCTCGCGCGTGATGCCGTCGTCGCGAAGCTAAACGGTGAGATTATAGATCTCGATGCTCCTCTAAACGGCGGAGGAGATTTCGAGGTTGTCACAAAGGACTCCGCCGAGGGGCTGGAGGTGTTGAGGCACTCCACCGCTCATGCGATGGCGCAGGCGATCCTCGAACTATATCCGGGAAGCAAGCTGACCATAGGTCCGCCGATAGAGAACGGCTTCTACTACGACATCGAGGTCGAAGGTCGGATCATTGACGAGGACCTGTCGCGTATCGAGGAGAAGATGCGCGAAGTAGTCAAGCGAGATCTGCCGATAGTACGCGAGGAGATCTCGAAAGCCGAGGCGGAGGAACTGTATCGGGATAACCCGTACAAGCGGGAGATAGTCTGCGACCTTGAGGACGGCGATATCACGCTCTACCGCCAGGGTGAGTTCGTGGACCTCTGCCGTGGCCCGCACGTCCCGAGTACGGGAGCTTTAGGCGCCTTCAAGCTCCAGAACATAGCCGGGGCCTACTGGCGCGGCGACGAAAAAAACCCGATGCTCACCCGGATCTACGGTACCGCGTGGCCCACCGAGAAGGAGCTAAAGGCCTATCTTAGACGGCTCGAAGAGGCGCGGGCGCGTGATCATCGTAAGATCGGGAAGGATCTCAAGCTCTTCACTTTTTCGCCGGATGTCGGCGCGGGGATACCGCTCTTCCTGCCAAAAGGCGAGATGTTCAGGTACCTCATGGAGGGCTATGTGCGCGAGGTGCAGACGCGGTACGGCTACGAGCACGTCTGGACCGGCAACCTGGTCAATGAGGCTCTCTACGCAAAGAGCGGGCACCTCGAGCACTACCGCGACGCGATGTTTCCGCCGATGGTGGACGGGGAGACGCGCTACCGTTTGAAGCCGATGAACTGCCCGAGTCACATGACGCTCTACAACACGGAGGCTCACTCATACCGTGACTTGCCGCTGCGTTACGCTGAGTTCGCGACGCTCTACCGTTACGAGAAGAGTGGAGAGCTAACGGGCCTCACGCGTGTGCGGGCGCTCACGCAGGATGACGCCCACGTGTTCTGCACCGAGGCCCAGATACAGGACGAGTTCGCTCGGGCCCTGGAAATTATCCGCGAGGTCCTCAACACCTACGGTTTCGTAGATTATAAGGTTCGTCTCTCCCTGCGTGATCAGGAGTCCGACAAGTATGTGGCCGACGAGGACAAATGGGCCCGGGCGGAGCGTGCCCTGCGGCTCGCCCTAGACGACGCTGGCATCACTTATGAGCCCGTTTCCGGCGAGGCGGCGTTCTACGGGCCGAAGGCTGACTTTATGGCTAAAGACGTGCTCGGACGGGAGTGGCAACTCTCTACTATACAGGTCGACTTCATTCAGCCGGCCCGCCTGGGATGCGAGTACATAGGCGAGGACGGCGCCGCGCACACGCCGGTGCTGTTGCATAGGGCCGTGACCGGTACTACCGAACGCTTTATGGCTGTCTTGATCGAGCAGTACGGCGGAGCTTTCCCGTTGTGGCTCTCACCTGTACAGGCGGTGCTGATACCAGTCGCCGACCGGCACCTCGGCTACGCTCAAAAGGTTCGAGAGAGGCTCATTAGAAAGGGATTTCGGGTCGAGGTGGACGACGCGCTGACGAGCATGCAGAAGAAGATCCGGGAGAACGCCAGGCAGAAGCTGCCCTATCTTCTCATCGTCGGTGACGACGAGGCGGGGGAGGGAACGGTAAACGTGCGGAAGAGAGGCGAGAAGGCGCAGGAGGCGGTAGAGCTGGGTGAATTCGCCCGGCGCATGGACGAGGAGATCGCAGCACGCGACTCTTATGGACGCGAGTAGAGTGTCCAGGTTATAATAAACAAGGTAGGTTGGGGTCCATGTCCGCTCGAAATCTCTAGCAAGACCATCTTCGTCGGTTCGACGGCCCCGTAGAGTCTATATCGGAAGGAGTGGTGCACAGTAGCCACGGAAGAAGAGCCAAGGATCAACGGCCAGATTAGGGCACGTTCGGTACGTCTTATCTCCGACACCGGAGAGCAGTTGGGTATAAGGCATATAAAGGACGCAATGGAGCAGGCTGAGAAGCGGGATCTCGACCTCGTCGAGGTTGCTCCTGACGCGGAGCCGCCCGTAGCCCGCATCATGGACTACGGCAAGCATAAGTATCAGAAGGAGCAGTCTCGCAAGGCCGCCCGTAAGAAGCAGGTCAACATCAACGTGCGGGAGATAAAGCTCCGCCCTAAGATCGGCGACCACGACTTCAACACTAAGCGCGGACACGTTGAGCGTTTCCTTCGCGGTGGCGACAAGGTGAAGGTCACGATCATGTTCCGCGGACGCGAGGTGCAGCACCCAGAACTGGGCGAGAAGCTCCTCCGCCGGCTCGCGGAGGATCTCGGCGACTACGGGCGTATCGAGAGCCAGCCGAACTTAGATGGGCGAAACATGGTTATGGTCATGGCTCCCAGGAAGGATGCGCCCCCGAAGGGCGAGGCTCCGAAAGACGGCGCCCAAGGCGAGAGACGAACGCAGAGCGCCGCCCGCAGTTAACAGTAGCTATCTGTTACAATTCGGTCCGTCGTAGAAGCGAACCGGCTACTCCCGTGCCGCGAGCTTCGTATGTTAGGTACACGAGAAACGCGGAGGAAGAACAAATGCCGAAGATGAAGACCCATAAGGGCGCCGCCGGCCGCTTCGAAATCACGAAGAAGGGCAAGCTAAAGCGCCGCAGGCAAGGCCACAACCACATCCTGGAGAAGAAGACCACTAAGCGGAAGCGGCGTCTGAATACTCCTACAGTGATCCACAAGTCCGACGAGGCGCGCATCAAGCGCTTGCTGGGGGTGAAATAGATGGCCCGCACAGCACGCAGTCTTCACGCGCGCAAGAAGCGTAGGAAGGTCTTAGAGCAGGCCAAGGGTTATAGGGGAACGAAAAACAGCTCTTACAAGCGCGCCAAGGAGCAGGTTTGGAAGAGCGGAGTCTACGCCTATGAAGGGCGCAAGCAGCGCAAGCGCGACTTCCGGGCGCTGTGGATACAGCGTATTAACGCTGGAGCACGAGAGCATGGTCTCTCGTACTCGCAGTTCGTGCACGGGCTTAAGCTAGCCGAGATAGACTTGGACCGAAAGATCCTGGCCGACCTTGCCGCCACCGAGCCTGCGGCCTTCGCCGCTGTTGTCGGGAAGGCCAAAGATGCCCTTAACGGGGGCTCTGAAGAGAGGCACTCACAGGGGGAGGGGCGACGTGCTCGGGAGGCCGAACCCGATAACACGGCGCCACATACCGGAGTGGAGGCAACGGAAGCCGCCGAGCGCAAAGCTGAGGATCTCAACGTCGACCTCGCGACGATCGAGGGCACCGGCACCAGTGGGCGCATAACCGCCGGGGACGTAGAGAACGCCGCAAGGGAAGAACAGAGCGAGAAGGCCGACTAGACTTCTGAGGCCCTAACCGTTGTTCCGGAAGCTCTCCGCTCCACGCCTGATAGCCATCGGATTCTTGATGTTCATGGGCCTCGCTACGCTACTACTAAAGTTGCCGGCGTCCACCTACGGAGGAATCTCCTGGGTGGATGCCTTTTTCGTTTCGGTAAGCGCCGCCAGCGTCACGGGGCTCTCGTCGGTAGATTACTCGGCGACCTTTACGACGTTCGGGAGCACTGTCATCATGGTGCTGATGCAGGTCGGTGGCCTGGGGATCATGGTCTTTACCACGCTTGGCGCTCTTCTGATCGGGCAGAGGGTAGGCTTCCGCAGCCTGCTCACGGTGCGGGAAGAGCTCGGGAGTGTGGACTCGCCGCGTAACGTCTTCAGGCTCCTCGGGCAGATAGCCGCAATCACCTTACTCGTTGAGGCGCTGGGAGCTGCGTTTCTCGTTGTAAGCTTCTTCCGTCATGGTTTAAATTACTCTGAGGCATTCTTTCAGGCGGTATTTCACGCCATTGCCGCGTTCTGTAACTCGGGATTCACGGCCTTGCCGGATGGCGACCTTTCTCCGTATGCGGGCGACCCGATTTTTAACTTGGTGTTCGTGGCGCTCATAATCCTCGGAGGGCTTGGGTTCCCAGTACTCGTGAATATTTACTTCTATCGGAAAATGCGACGTTTGACTCTGCATTCCAAGCTCGTACTCGTCACGTCGGCGATCCTGATCGCGGTTGGGGTGCTGAGCGTGGCGCTACTGGAGTGGACAAACCCTGCGACTCTCGGTGGCGAACCGTTAGGGACGCGATTGTGGATGTCGCTCTTTCAAGGGGTGACGCCACGCACGGCTGGGTTCGCGACCGTAGACTACGAGCAGATGAACGAGTCCACGCTCTTTGTACAGATCGGGCTGATGTTCACCGGGGCGGCCCCGGCCTCGACCGGTGGGGGGGTGAGGGTCACGACGCTCGCGCTTCTGGTGTTGGTAGTGCTCGCGCAGGCGCGGGGGCAGGAGGAGGTTAGCGCCTTTGAGCGGCGCATCCCGCGGCCTCTCATTCAGAAGGCGCTGGCGATACTCTCGATCTCCGCGCTCGTAGTCATCATAGCGACGCTTGCGCTGATGGTCTCCGATGGCTTGAGGCTGATGCCGGCGATATTCGAGGTCACGAGCGCCTTCGGTACGGTCGGCCTCTCTCTCAACGTTACGCAGGAACTCTCGACGTTCGCTAAACTGGTTATAGCAGGGGTGATGTTCTTCGGGCGTGTAGGGTCGATAACCCTGGTTCTGGCGCTCTCGGCTCGCCAAGCCAGAGGATACCACTACCCAAAGGAGGATATAGCGGTAGGGTGAGAGCTTGAGCAAACAGTTCGCGGTTATAGGGATAGGCAGGGTCGGAGCCTCGCTCGTTAGGACCCTGGACGCCTTGGGGCACGACGTTCTGGGTGTGGACCGGGAAGAAGACCGGATACAGGACCTCTCCGACGAGCTACCCGGTGTCCATCTCGTTACGGCGAACGCGGCCGAGGCCGAAGTGCTGCGTAACCTGGGCCTCGAGCAGTTCGACGGGGCGGCGGTCGTGATCGGGGAGAGCATTCAAGATAGCGTGCTCGTGACCCTTATCCTTAAAGACCTGGGCGTTCCTATGGTCTTCTCGCGCGCGAACAACGACCTTCACGCCCGGGTCCTGGGCAGGATAGGCGCGGACCATGTCATCCAGCCCGAAAAAGAGTTTGGAGAGTTTCTGGCGCGCCAGATGTCCCTGCCTGGCATCCAGGACTACCTGGAGCTTGGCAATGACGAGGCGATCATCGAGATAGAGGTGCCTGGGGAGTGGGTCGACAAATCCCTCGCAGACCTAAGCCTTCACCGCAAGAAAGGCCTCACGGTGCTCGCGATCAAGGGCAAGGACAAGGGCGGCACCCTGCCGCAGCCCGATACTCCTCTCGAAGAAGGGACGGTCCTCGTCCTAGGCGGCCCAAAGAAGGAGCTGGACAACTTCAATCCCAACTCGGTGTGACCTTCTCAAACGCCGCCTTAAAACGCCTCGCCAAGCTCAAACGGAAGAAGCACCGGGAAGAGAGCCGTCTCTTCCTTGCAGAAGGCCGAACCCTCGTTGAAGAGTCTGCAGTACCGTCCGAGCACCTGCTCATCGATCCCAACGCCGTAAAGCAACTCTCTACCCTCACCACCCCGGCCGGCCCGATAGCCGTATTTCCGTTCCTCGACGTTTCCACCACGAAGGTGTTGGAGGAGAGAGATCTGGTCGTCTTCCTGCACGGCGTACAGGATCCGGGGAACGTCGGCACCATCATACGCGCAGCCCACGCCTTCGGGGCCGGGGTCGCGCTCTCGACCGGCACCGCCGACCTTTACAATCCCAAAACCGTGCGCGCCACGATGGGCTCGATATTTCACGTTCCGATAGCTCGAGATGTAGGCTTCATCCCGTTTCTAAAGGAGGCTGACACCCGCGCTTTCATGTCTTGTGCCGCGATGGCGAGTGGGGGTGAACATCCCTCTACGCTAGTCGCCGAGAAACTAGTGATCCTGGTCGGCGCGGAGGGGGGCGGGCTGCCGGAGGAGGTCGTATCGGCTTGCGCGAAGACGGTGACGATACCGTTGCTCGCGGAGTCCCTGAACGCGGCGGTCGCCGCCTCGATACTGCTCTACGAGGCCCATAGCCGTGTGCTACCATAGCCCTCGATGACGGCGGGCGAGCGTATAGAAGAGCTACGTAAGGAGGCCCTCTCCGCCGTAGCTTCGGCGGGTTCCACCTCCGAGCTGGAGTCGATCCGCGTGAAATACCTGGGTCGGTCGGCTGATCTCACCGCTATAAAGAAGGGCATCCGAGAGCTCTCTCCGGACGACCGCAAAGCGGTCGGCGGAGCCTCGAACAAGGCGACAAAAGAGATCGAAGGCGCCCTCCACGAGCGGCTTGAGAGCCTCGCCGCCGCCGAGCGAGAAGACCGTCTGCGGGCCGAATCCGTGGACGTGACGCTCCCCGGCACGCCTTACCCCAAAGGTAGTCTCCACCCATCACTACGCGTAATAGACGAGGTCGTAGACTTCTTTGTGGGTCTGGGCTACCGGGTCGCTGAGGGACCGGAGGTCGAGACCGACTACTATAATTTCACCGCGCTGAACATCCCCCCCGGACACCCAGCGCGGGGAATGCAGGATACGTTCTTCCTGGATGAAGGATTGGTGCTTCGGACGCACACCTCGCCGGTTCAGATCCGGACTATGCTCTCCCAGGAGCCGCCGGTCTACGTAGTCTGCCCGGGACGGACCTACCGGCGCGACTCCGACCCGACGCACACCCCGATGTTCAACCAGATCGAAGGGCTCGCCGTGGACAGGGGGCTCACTCTAGGGCACCTGAAGGGCACCCTTGCAGAGATGGCACGTCATATCTTCGGCGAGGATGTAAAGGTTAGGCTGAGGCCGAGCTACTTTCAGTTCGTCGAGCCGGGCGTCGAGCTCGACGTGAGCTGCTTCGTATGCGGCGGTAGCGATGCGAACTGCAAGGTCTGTAAGGGAGCGGGGTGGATCGAGATGCTCGGCGCCGGAATGGTAGATCCGGCGGTACTTACCGAGGTCGGCTACGACCCCGAGAAATACACCGGCTTCGCGTTTGGGATGGGGCCGGACCGCATGGCGATGGTCAAGTACGGCATCCCGGATCTGCGGCTCTTCTTCGAGGGCGACTTACGCTTTCTCCGCCAGTTCTAATACTTAGAAGGGAATACCCGTGCGCGTTCCGTTAAGTTGGCTCCGCGAGTACGTAGATTTTGACCTCTCGGCCGAAGCTCTAGCCGACCTTTTCTCCCTGCGCAGCCAGGAGGTGGATGGTATCGAACGTCTCGGCGTGCTCGAAGGAGAGGTCGTCGTGGGAGAGGTCGTCGAGTTCGGTCCGCACCCCAACGCCGACCGTCTCAACGTCGCGAAGGTGGACCTCGGCGGGCAGCAGGTCCAGATCGTCGCGGGAGCTCCGAATCCCTATCCCGGCGCCCGCGTTCCCGTCGTCCTTCCGGGTAGCATCCTGGCCGACGGTCGCAAACTCAAGAAGGCGAAGCTGCGAGGTATGGAGTCGTTCGGAATGATGATGAGCGAGCGAGAGCTCGGCATCTCGAACGAGCACACCGGGATACTACTTCTCGAAGGCTCCTGCGAGATTGGATCACTGGTTTCGGACTACTTCCCCGTGGGCGACACCGTCCTCGAACTGGACGTCAATCCGAACCGGCCGGACCTGTGGGGCATGGTCGGGGTCGCCCGCGAGCTTGCCGCCATACTGAAGACAACCTTCCGCATCCCCAACCCGAGCTTTGGGGCTAACGGAGATCTTACCTCTGAGTATACCTTGCGCGTGGAAGCAGAGGATCTTTGTCCGCGCTATGACCTGCGCCGCGTGTCGGCCCTCCGGCCCGGAGTAAGGGCGCCGCTGGAGGTGCGTCGCCGCATCCACGCCGCAGGGATGCGGCCCGTCAGCACCATAGTCGATGCGACTAACTACGTCATGATCGAAACGGGACAGCCGATCCACGCCTTCGACGCTCGTAAGGTGCGGAACGGCATCGTCGTTCGCCGCGCCTACTCCGGCGAGAGGATGACCATGCTCGACGGTCAGATCAGACAGCTCGATGAAGAGATGATGGTTATCGCCGACGAGGAGCGTGGCCTTGTCGTCGCCGGCATCATGGGCGCGGAGACCGCCGAAGTGGACGACGAGACCACCGACGTGCTTGTAGAGGTTGCGACCTTCAACGGACGCAGCATCATGGAGACCAGCCAGCGTCTCGGCCTGCGTACGGATGCTTCCGGGCGCTTCGAGCGGGGCCTCGACCCGGAGATGGTCTCCTACGCGATGGACCGTGTACTCGGTCTCCTTGCTCAGAACACAGACGGATGTCCCGCCCCTGATGCCCTTAGCCACTACCCCAAGCCCGTCGCATCCTGGCGGGTGCCGCTCCGACTCGCGCGTGCGGAGCTGTTGCTCGGCATGCCGGTGGAGGGAGGCGAAGCCGCTGAGAGGCTTGAGCTGTTGGGGTGTGGAGTCGAGCGCGAGGACGGACGTCTGCTGGCGGAGGTACCGACCTTTCGCCGAGATCTCGGGCGCGAGGCCGACCTGATCGAGGAGATAGGCCGTCTCGTCGGCCTCGAGAACGTGCCGGAGAGGCTGCCTAGCGTTCCGCTTCCCGGCGGTCTCTCTCCGGCTCAGAAGAAGCTGCGGAGTTTGCGTCATCTCTTAGCGAATCTCGGTCTGGCTGAGGCTGTAACCTATCCCTTCGGTCCTGACCGCTGGATCGAGGACCTCGGCCTCGACGGTGGCGAGCGCGGGGCTTTGAAGCTGCGCAACCCGCTGAGCGCAGAGGCCGGTCGCCTTCGGTCTGCGCTCCTGCCTGGCCTCCTCGACGGGGCGGCGCGCAACCGCTCCTTCGGCGCCCGGGGCGGCGCCCTCTTCGAGGTCGGGCACGTCTTCGAGCTCCGGGAACAACCTGAAGGGATGCGCGAGTATGCTCTCCGCTACCGTTTGACCGGCGAGGTGGGTCTGGACGCGGAGATGCCGGCGGAGCTTCTCACGGGCGTCTTAGAGAAGGAGAAGCTAGCGGTAGTGCTCGCCGGTACCGTCCGTCCTCCCGGGTGGAACAGTACGGCCTTCAACGCAGGGTTCTTTGAGGCTAAGGGGCTCGTCGAACGTCTGGTTACCGGTGCAGTCTTCGAGCCCCGATCCCGCGGCTTCCTTCACCCCGGTCAGGCCGCTGCCGTACTGCTCGACGGCAGGGAGGTTGGCTGGGTAGGCGAGGTTCACCCGGAGACAGCATTAAAGTTCGGGCTCGAAGGCTGGCCGGTCGCCGCTTTCGAATTGGACCTCGGATCGACCGATCCTGATCCTCTTACGCGTTTTCAGCCTTTCTACAACGTGCCGCCAGTCTCGATGGACCTCGCTGTCGTCGTGGATGAAGATGTAAAGGTCGGTGAAATGTTGGCAGAGGTATCGTCTCTCGGCAGCCCGATCCTCGCCGACGCCCAGGTATTCGACGTCTACAGCGGCGCTCAGGTGCCTGCGGGAAAGAAGAGCGTTGCCCTTAACTTCACTTTCCGGGCGGCACAAACTCTCACCGACGCTGAGGTCAAGGCGGAACTCGACCGCATCTCCCATCGGCTACGCGAAGTCTTCAGCGC
>DASQMR010000238.1:0-5523 GCA_035645375.1 Rubrobacteraceae bacterium | reverse complement strand
GGCAAGGCAGAGAAAGGAAAGTGGCTTAGATATGGGGGATTTGCAACCCTAGGCAAGCCCCTGCAACGCGTATTGGCTCACTCGTAATGAGATGAGGTCAGCGGTTCGAGTCCGCTCGTCGGCTCTCTTAATGCTGCTTATCTAAGCCGAATATTCGGACTGGAATAAGCATCAAGTGGCAAACTCGCTTAGATAAGCCAAATCAATACGATAGAAGAAGTCCTCGGTCACCCGCAGGAGGCCTCTCTACATCACCCGTAAATCACTGAGACGGGACCGCCAAGGCAGCGTACTACTTAACCCATGTGCAGGTTTGTCCTGCGCAGTTCAACTCCTACATCCGGTAAGACCTGTGAAAGCTCCTGGCAGGCGTTCTTCTCTTGCCGATCCCTCCTCCTGACGTATCTCTCTTACACGGCGGGCTTTATGTTGTGGTTTAGGCGGAAGAGGTTGGTTGGGTCATACTTGTTCTTCAAGTCCACCAGCCGCTCGTAGTTCTGGCCGTGAGCTTCATGCAGCAACTTCTCTCCTTCTTCGAGAAAACCGGCGAAGTTTAGGTATATACCGCCGTCTGAGTACTGGCGCATCTCCGTCCATACCTTGCGGGACCAGGCAATGTTCCGTTCAGACTCTGTGGGATCTTCCCAGGTCGAATCGATGCTGAGATTGAACGTTGCGGTGCGGTTGCCGTAGGCGGTCGCCTTCTCAGGCACCCGGCTAATAGCGCCGCCCAGGTGGCGTACTATAAGGGGTGTTTGAGGCGATGGACGATTCTCAGCGTTGACGACCATGGCGTTGATCACCTTGTCGCCGAGATGGTCGAGGTAGAGCGACTTCCAGTAATAGAGCAACCCCTCAGGGAAAAAGGCGTCGAAGTCGCTCTGCGCCGCGGTGTAGGATTGTATACCGCTCAGGTCCGCTAGTGGGGTTCCGAACTCGCGCAGTGGCTGGACCTCGCGCTCGCCGACCTCAGCCGCACCAGAGTACATACCGGCGACCACGACCGTTGACTCGCCGCGCAGCTCCTCCGGGAAATCTGGTATGTCGGGGATGCTCCATAAGAAGACCTCAGAGGTCACCTCGTCGGGTGCCTGCCCCGTGTAGTCGCGCCAAGCATGGAGCAGCTCCCTCGCTTGCTCGAACGGATACATCACGGCGACGGCCATCACTTCGGGACCGACCGGGTGCAGTCGGTACTCGAACGAGGTCACCACGCCGAAGTTACCGCCACCGCCTCTTATTCCCCAGAAGAGGTCTGCATTCTCCGTTTCGCTAGCGGTAAGCAAGCGACCATCAGCTGTCACCACCTCCGCAGAGAGAAGGTTGTCGCAGGAGAGGCCGTACTTGCGTCGCAGCAGCCCTATCCCCCCGTCCAAGGTGAGCCCGGCAATCCCGGTCTCCGAAACCTCTCCGCCGGGGGTTGCCAGCCCGAAGACCTGCGTCTCGCGGTCGAGGTCGGCCCACGTGGCGCCTGCTTCGGCGCGGACCGTGCGTTGCTTTGGGTCGACGCGGATCCCCTTCATGGGCGAGAGGTCAATCACCAGGCCACCGTTGCAGACAGCGTTGCCTGCGACGTTGTGGCCGCCACCGCGCACCGCCACTAGGAAATCGTTTTCGCGGGCGAAGTTAACCGAGTCGATGACGTCGCCTACGCCCGCGCAGCGGGCTATGAGCGCTGGACGCCTGTCTATCAAGTCATTCCAAACAGAACGGGCTTCCTCATAGCCTGGATCGCCGGGGCGAAGCAACTCGCCCCGCAGTCTCGAGGCGAATTTTTCGATATCCGATTCGCTGAGAGCAGCCTCCGCTCCTGTGAGCGTGATGACTCGTACGTCTGTCATGATTGACCTCTCCTTCCAACACCTCTTCTACGAGCTTCGCTGAGTAAGGGCAAAAGAAGGGCCGAGGCGAAGCCCGGCCCGGTAAGTAGCTAACCTCCTGACTTACTGCTGTTCCGGGACGAGCCCAAGCTGCCGCAGCACGCTCAGATTGTCGTAACGCTCCCACTCCTCGACTATCTTGCCGTCCTCGATGCGGTGGATGGTGATGCCTTTGATCTCTACCTGCTTACCAGTGGGAGGGCCAAACTCCTCTATCTCTCCTTGGTGGGTACCGCGTATGGTGTAGCGGGTGACTACCTTGTCCCCTTCGGCTATGACGTCCTCAACGGTTGCGTTTAGGTCAGGGAAGGCAGTCAGGTACATGGAGTAGAACTGCTTGGCTTCCTCTAAGCCCTGGACGTCTTGATCGGGTTCGTGCCAGACCAGATCAGCAGCGTATACTCCTTCTAGGGCGTCCGGGTTGTGGTGGCCCACAAGCTCCCAAGAACGCTGCGCTAGGGTCTTGTTCTCTTCCGACATAGGGGTCTTCTCCTTTCCTAGCTAGCCCTATTCCATGAGCCTACACACCGCCTGCGACCGCGGCTTCGCCAATGTCGGCTATTTTGCCGGGCGTTGGTTTATAGCCAACATTGGCTATGTGGAGGGAGTTTTTTAGAGAAGGTCGTGCCGGGCGGCGTACGCTGCAGCGGCTGCGCGCGACGGAAGGTCCAGCTTGGTGAGGATGCTGTGGATGTGGCGGTGGATGGTGTGTCGGCTCAGGACAAGTTTGGTGGCGATCTCCTTGTCGCTCAAGCCCTGCGCCACCAGGCGGAGGACTTCAACTTCCCGCTGGGTTAGGCCAGCTAGATCAGGTGTCTTACCGATTCGCTTGCGCGTCCTGGTCTCTATCTCACGCAGCACGCTGGTCGTGGCCTTGGCATCCGTGACCGCGCCGAGCCTCCTGAAGATGGCAAGCGCTGCGCGGGCTTCCGCTTCGGCGACTTCAGGGTCGAGCTCACGCAGGGCTTGTGCGAGCAGCAAGCGTGTGCGGGCTGCCTCGAACGACATCTCGAGCTGGGTGAACTCGCGCAGCGCTACTTCGAGGTGCTGCTTTGCCACCGAGTCCGAGGCAGCCACAAGAGCTTGCCCTTGCAGGCGCTCGCCGCGCGCCAGCATGACCTGGCAATCGAGAGATCTGCCTAGCTCGGCGAGCGTGCGGCCTCTTTCGGCGGCCGCTTCGACCTGGGATTGGCTGATCTCGGCCTCACCAAGCAGCTCCAGCAGCAGCGTGCTCTCCAACCGATCCTCCCCGGTGACGCCGAGCCAGCGCCGGGCCGTCGAGGCAGCCAGGGCGAACTTTCCGCGCACAAGGTGGATACGTGTGAACACGGGAGCAGATGCCTCCTGATCCTCGAAGCCCATCATGAGCCGCTCGGCCTCTTCGACGCTCCCCTGGGCCAGCCGCAACTCGGCCAGCCTCGCCAGCGCCTTGGCCCGGACAGCGGGTAGGGAGTACTCCGACAGACAGAGCGCCGCATGCAGCTCTTCCTCGGCGCGCGTCCAGTCCCCAGTGGCGAAGAGCACCTCGCCGTAGTGGGTGCGGCAGGTTGCGCTGAGGTACGGACAGCCATAGCGCTCGACGAACCGGTCCGCCGCCCGTATCCACTGCGTCATTCGCTCGTACTGGGCGCAGCGGCTGTAGGAGGTCATCATCTGACAGGCCGCGAAGACCACGGTGTCTAACTGTCCCTCACCGGCGAGCGCGCCGGCCATTGCCTCGTCGTGGAAGGCCATGCCTTCTGTGATCCTGCCCTGATCGATCAGGGCGACGCCGATTTCGGTGAGCGCGCAGAGTTCCAGGTCGCGGTCCCCAGAAATCCGTCCAAGCTGGTGTGCCTGGCGGGCCAGGGCTTCGTGCTGGTCAGGATCGGCAGCAGCGGACGCCTCGGCGATCAGCACCCAGCCCCGCAACGGCTCGAGTTCATGCTCTTCAACCAGCCGCGCGGCCCGCGCCACCCACCCGGCGGCGGCGGCGCGATTGCCGAGGTTGGCATCGTAGAGGATGCCAAGCTGAATGGCGACGAAGGCGGCCTGGGCTGGGTCGGGCCGCTGGCGGAATCCTGAGTATGCCTGCTCCCAATAATCGAGCGATTTCCGGATTTCACCTAGCCACCACAGCGCCTCTGCCAGGCCAGACAAGATCTCGGCGCTCTCCTCCGGGTCGAGTACCACTCGCAAGGAATGGTTTGCAACATCTCGGTCGCCGGTTTGCAGCGCGCACTCAAACGCTGAGCGCGCCTCCTCCCATGCTCCCCGTGCTAGGGCTTCCTGGCCAGCCTCAATGGTTGCAGCGGATGGGGGTTGGGAAGGGTGGTGTGCATCCATGAACTCAGCCTCCGCTGCTACCTACTCCGTGTGAGGGCCTCTGGCACCCTGTCGGTGTTCTTATCTCCCTAGCAGGCTGTTGGAATCCAACTATATCTCAACGCTGACGATACTGGAATGCCTGGCGTAGATAAGCCAGGGTTAGCTGGCGGCGTATTGCCGTTTTCTGCCTAACCGACCACTGGGTCCAAGGACAGGAGAAGGTGCGACATAGAGGGCATCCAGTGGAGTAGCGGTCGAGGGTGAGCTGGATGCTGGCGTGCCCTGCGAGGTGCTGGACGTCCTTCGGGTGTGTGCCACGCTCGAGCAGGATCGTGAAGCAGCTGTGCGCCTCTATTGACACCACTCTGACACCACTGGGAGCGCAATACGGTGCAACACGAGGCAAAGCAGAGAAAGGGAACCTCTCTAGAAATGAAGGATTTGCAACCCTGAGCAAGCCCCTGCAACGCCTATTGGCTCACTCGTAATGAGCAGGTCAGCGGTTCGAGTCCGCTCGTCGGCTCTCTATTTTTGTTTCGATTTGCAGGTAAAACGCATAGCAACGCAATGGCTCCAGCTTCACCTCGGGACCGGTTTACTGCAACCCGTTTGACGGGCGGGTGCTCTCCATTGCATTGGCGGTGTGACAACGCATACGTGACTCCAGAAACGCCCAGCCGCTTGGGCTCGCCTCCCGAGGCCGCACAGTCGAAGGTGACGCCTCGACAGAATCGCTGAGAGCCTAGAAGGAGACGCGGGCCGCTTCGGTAGGTTCTAGCCTGCGACATAGCACGATGCTGCGTCGACACGTAATTCATACTCACATGGAATGTCTTGAAAGGCGTGCGATGAACAGATAGGGTTCTTGCAATCTGGAAGGGAAGGAGAGTGGACGGATGAGATCCAAACTTGTCCTTGGTGGTGTCATTCCCGCCAATCTGCTACCGTTCGACGCCGATCTCCAGATCGACGAGGGCAACTACCGCAAGCACATACGCTATCTTGTGGACACAGAAGGCGTATGCGGTATCACCACCAACGCCCATGCCTCCGAAGTGGCAACGCTCACCCTCGGAGAGCAGCAGCGCAGCCTGAACATAATGCTGGACGAGGTCGCGGGCAAGGTCCCGGTTATCTGTGGGGTATACGAAGATGGGACCAATAAGGCGGCTGCAATTGCGAAGATGGCGGAGCGGGAGGGCGCCGACTGTCTCCTAATATTCCCTTCGGCGACCTTCGACTACGGGTCGCAGATGCGACCCGAGATGGCGTACGGGCACTACGCAACGATAGCCGAGGCGGCGAGCCTGCCGATGATTGCGTTCGTCTATCCGAC
>DASQMR010000237.1:0-3831 GCA_035645375.1 Rubrobacteraceae bacterium | reverse complement strand
CGTCCCTCCTCGGGACTCGTATTGTTCTCGGCCCCTTGTGGTGGGCGGCGCACCTTCTCGTCTTTTATCCTGACACGCCTGAGGGATCCACGACGCTCGGTCTGATCGTCGATGTCAATCTCCTCTTTGCGAACGTCCCTCTCGACGACCTCCTCGTCCTCGACTACGTCCTTTCGGAGGCGCATCTCCTCCTTGAGCACCGGGCGCTTCTCGACGACGACCTCCTCCTCGGTGACGGGCACGGAAGACTCCACTTCGCCGATCTCGACCTTCGGAGCCTTCCGGCCCTCAACCGGCATCTTCTTTACTTCGACCTCCTCGCGTCTCCTGGGCACTCGTATCCGCTCGCGGTCCGTGCGTACACGCTTGCGGACGTTCACCCTACCTGCCTTACGCTCGCGGGTGCCGACCCTGAGCTCCTCCTCGATCCTCTGCATTCTCAGCTCGTCCTCGTCGGCGAGGCCGCTACTGTGCTGCCCGCCTGCGTCGTTCGCAGTCGCGCCGGTCTGCCTCTCGGAGCCTTCTCCACGCCCGGGGTAGGAACGCTTCCGGTCGGTAGAGTCACCGTAGGTACCCTTGTCCGCGGAACCTTCTAAACTGCCCAACCCGTAGAAGCTACGAACTCGCTCCTCGTGCTCGGGCGTTACCTCCTTATCGTGATCGAAGGCGGGGCCTTCTTTAACCTTGCTCTTCGGTCGCGAGACCTCGACAATGCGCCGCCGCTCATCTATCCGGATAGCATCCATCGGGATCAGGGTAGACTTGGTGCTCAGAAATTCCGTCTTCACGCCGATGTACTCGGGGTCGTCGCTCTCGTCTACGAAAATGACGTCGACATTTCCTATCTTTTCGCCGTTGCGGTCGTAGACCTCGTAGCCCGCATAGTGCTGCTCTAGTTCTACGAACCTGTCGCTGCGCTGCCCAGCCAAAGCGCGCACCTCCTCAGTAGTGTTCCGGGCAGTCGCTACTGCCCGCCCCCCTACTTTCACGTCAATGACACGCATACCCGCCGCGCTAACGAGTAAACGGGCTTCACCAAAAAACGTTGCCGGAACCCTGCAGGGTGTGGTTCTAGAATAATGCGAGCCCCGAAGGACCTCGACCCGGTTGATGCTGTTAGTCTCCTATACTCCGGTAGGTATCTGTGTCGGGGTCGAACTCGACGACGCCCTCCGCGTCCATTTCGGTGAGCACCTCGCGAAGCTCCGCCAATACGGCCTCTTTGAGAATGCGCTCTCGCACTTCGGGTTTATTAACAGCCTCTACTATCTCCGCAATCATCCTCGCAAAGTCTTTTAGCGGCACGAGGCGCGGAGGATCATAGGCGGGCTTATATATCAGCTCTTCGATGCCCCCGCCCTCAAGCTTACTAATGATCGTCTCGGTGGTAAGCTCGGCTACCACGGCTTCCTCGTCGCCCGCCAGGGCCTCGAACGCTTCCTCCGCGTCCTCAAAGACAATCGGTGCTTCGCCGTGGGCTAGAGGCGCGTCGTCCTTTAGGCACATATAGAATTTCAGTTCCTGCACTGCTGCTCCTTCGAAGTAATGGGCCGGACCGATGATAGCCCCGGCCCGTTGGCTCCTACGAACTATTTATTCAAGGCCGCCGAGAGTCTCGCGGACTGTGAGCTCCGAAGCTTGAGGGCACCGGTCTCCGCTTTGGCGATCTCACCCGCAGAGATCCCCGAAAGTCGGGCAAGCTCCTGACGACCTAAACCCTTCCTCAATCTTCGCCTCCGTAGCTGTTTTCCGTTCATCTTCTCTCCCTTCAGTAGGGGGCGCGTAAGGCCCGCCGCCTCGCTGGGGTCCTATACCCCCGATCCGCTAAAAAAGCTCTCCGGGACGTAAGTGTAATTTACCGCCGGCGAGGTGCGCGTACAACAGAGGACTGGAGAAGAAAAGCGGCGGTCCCCGAAAGGAGACCCCCGCCGGAAGGGTAATCCTCCTGCTCCCAAGACTCCTGCACCTGCTCCAAAGGATTCGGGCACACTAATGAATGCTGGCGGGCCTACCTCTGGACCAATGCCGATGATGCCGGATGGAACCTGCCCACGAGAGTTTCCCAATATACATGACGGGGCGTGCTACCCGCAATAACCCTCCGAGTGGGGCGCTTATTGCGCAACCGATGTTGTGCCCCTACCGCTCGTCTACGCCGTAGTGTCCCCTGCTGGCGTCCTTGAACCTATCGTAAACATCCTCCGAGTGTTGGTCGAACTTGAGTTCCCCACGAGTCTGGGTCTCTCGTTCAGTCTAATACCAGCCTTCCAACGCGCTGGCAGAGTCCCCTGCAACATTTAGGATCATGCCTCCGTGGTGTATAGGACTTTTTCCTCGTGATAAGACCGGCGTTTTACTTTCGTAGGTCGTGTATATCTCATATCGCCCGTCGCTCTTCTGTTTTAGCTCGCAAGCTAAAGACTCCGAAGAGGATCTGCGAGTAAAGAACCCAACGTGTGTAGAGGAGTAGGTCTGTCGCACGAGGAGATATGCTTCGGTAGGACCTTCTGTCTCATTGGACGCTATGGCGGCCGTGTTGGGGGACGCCCTGGGGTAGTCGAGGGTGGATTCTCGCCCCCGTTGGTGTGGTGGTTGGTATGTAAAGACCCCCGGGGACCGTCCGGGGGTCTTCTCTATTCCGAGTATTTGCCTTACCTATCCGCTTTTTCTTAGTGGGCGATGCCCTATCGAACCAGGGACCCCCTCCTTGTAAGGGAGGCGCGAGGGTGCCGCTCAGTGCCGCCGGTGATCGCAAAACCGCTTAAATAAGCTGAATTCGTCCCTTTTATCGGATTGGGGATGTCGCTGATCGTCGGCGGTTGTCGTCACAATTGTCGTCAATTCCCTCTGGAGCGATCAAATATCCTGCCCCCAATAAGCGGTGCCGACTTAGAACTTTCCCCTCCAATAGAGTGCGATATTACCGAGGACTAGCTAGCTGAGGTCCGGTCGTAATTTCTCAAGCGGCCCTGAGGAAGGCCTTGAGCCCGCGGTTGGTGTTCGAACCCTGCTCGTAGTACCGGTGGAGCAGCGCGAGCTGGTAGACGAGAATCGCCCCCAGGGCGAAGCGCGCGGTGTCGAGCCGTCCTTTGGTGGGCACCGCCCCGACCACGGCGACTTCTACCTCGTCCTCGTAGAGCTCCGCGCGGGGGGGGAGTAACCTCTGTGCGCCTGATGCGTTCGCTACCGTTCATCTTTTCGGTCCTTTCCGTAGCATCGACGGCCGATCGTTGCTTCCGTAAACGGGTCGATCGCCGCTTCGATCCCGTCCTTCGCTCCGCCCTTCTCAAACGGTGCCGGCCTCATGCCATCCGGTACAGGATGGGCATCGCCGCGACCCGGTTCGCCGCGAAGTTGGCGAGCACGTAGGTGCGGAACGACCTCTTGAAGATCAGGGACGGCATGACGTCTCACAGGCGGTCCCACCTGCAGTGGTTCATGATGTTGTACTCCGACCGCTCGCCATCGCGGGGGAGCAGCACGGTCGAGTTGTCCAGGCCCGTCTCCCGCTGAAACCAGCCCGCCGTATACTCCCAGACCGCGAGGTTCTGAGCCGTATCGTCGGCGAAGAAGTAGTTGAATAGGAACACGCCGCCTTTGCTGTGATCCACCGGGCCGATCTTTTTGGCGTTGGTGGCCGTGACGACTTGGATGAAGGCCGCCGCACCTCGGATTGCGCGCTCCATCTCAGCGTAAAGGGGTGACGCCCTGAGAGCATCCGCGGCCTCCGGGCTCGTGGTTTCGACCAGGACCGCGAGGTCGAAGCGGGCGATGTGGGCCTCGCCCGGTCGTTTCTCTATGAACTCTCCCTTGCCAGGAGGGATCACCAGG
>DASQMR010000236.1:0-18447 GCA_035645375.1 Rubrobacteraceae bacterium | reverse complement strand
CCGGAGGCCGAGGTTAACGTGAAGCCCTACGATATTTTCCGCAAAGAATTGACCATTCGCGGCTCTTATACAAACCCATACGTAATGGAGCGCGCGCTCGCCCTGCTCGCCTCCGGACGCATCGAATGGCGAGGCATCGTTACACATCGTTTTCCCCTCGGCGAGTTTGGAGAGGCCTGGGAGGCGCATCGAACGGGCGCGGGATTAAAGGTGTCCGTCTATCCGCAGAGCAACGGCTTTTGACGGCAAAACCGCTGGCGCTTTGAGATACATATCCCCGCCTTATCGTTGCTCTCAGACGTCCTGGTGTAAGGGCTGGTGTATAAAAGGGCCGTGCCTTGATCTTGACACTAGATGCACCCGCGTTTCTCCTGCAAAACAACTACTTTCACGAGCATTCTCGTGAGGATTCGAGCCCGCGACCCGCGGATTAGAAGTCCGTATTGGTACGTTCGCCACTGTTCACCAGGAGTTACAGATGCCATTAAATAAACCGAATTCAAGCTATGGCCTTTCGCCTATGGTCACCGGTGTTCGCCTGAGTTATCGTTAAAACTGTCGTAATCACCAGCTCATCCTAGCGGTAGAGAGAGCTCGGCAGAGATTTCCCGCCCCACGTTCGCGGTTGTTCCCCGGCTTGTCCACTACGCCCTCCGACTCCTTTAAAGAAACGGATCATCTCCTCGGAGGCATCTGGCCCTTGGGGGTCAGTGTAGGACCCCTTAGGGTCGCCACCCGACCACACATGGCTCGGCTCCTCAATTATCCATTTCTCCATGATTAGATTCTTTCCTCGATTCTCATAAAGATGTCTGACGTAGCCGCGACGACCCTTGCTTGGATGCCTCAACGATGCAAACATACGTTAAGCTGAATTGCTCGTAAAAGCGACGGTTAGGGGAAACGGGTTGGATATTAAGGCGGCGGTGGCGTTCGAGGCCGGCGAGCCCCTGAAGGTGGAGACGGTGCAACTCGAGGGGCCGAGGGCCGGCGAGGTGCTCGTGGAGATGAAGTCGACCGGCGTATGTCACACGGACGAGTATACGAGGAGCGGGTCGGACCCCGAGGGGCTCTTCCCGTCGGTCTTGGGACACGAGGGCGCGGGGGTCGTGGTCGAAGTCGGGTCAGGGGTGAGGAGCGTTTCCGTAGGCGACCATATCATCCCGCTGTACACCCCCGAGTGCCGCCAGTGCAAGTCCTGTCTGAGCCGCAAGACCAACCTTTGCACCGCAATCCGCTCGACTCAGGGGCAGGGTCTCATGCCCGACGGCACGAGCCGTCTGTCGCTGAACGGCGAACCGCTTTATCACTACATGGGCACTTCAACTTTCGCGAACCACGCCGTCCTGCCGGAGATCGCCGTGGCGAAGATCCGCGAGGACGCCCCGTTCGAGAAGGTTTGCTACATCGGCTGCGGCGTCACTACGGGCATCGGGGCCGTGATCAACACCGCGAACGTGGAGCCGGGCTCCAACGTCGTCGTCTTCGGCCTTGGGGGTATCGGCCTGAACGTCCTGCAGGGCGCAAGGATGGTTGGAGCCGATAAGATCGTCGGCGTAGATATCAACCCAGACCGCAAGGAGATGGCCGAGCAGTTCGGCATGACTCACTTCGTAAACCCAAACGAGGTGGAGGGCGATCTTGTCCCCTATCTCGTAGACCTCACGGACGGAGGCGCGGACTACTCCTTTGAATGCATCGGCAACGTGAACGTGATGCGCCAGGCGCTCGAATGCTGCCACCGGGGTTGGGGCGTCTCTGTCATTATCGGGGTCGCGGGGGCCGGGCAGGAAATCTCCACACGCCCGTTCCAGCTCGTTACAGGCAGGGTGTGGAAAGGCTCGGCCTTCGGCGGGGCCAGGGGCAGGACGGACGTGCCGAGGATCGTGGACTGGTACATGCAAGGCAAGATCGACATCGATCCTCTCATCACCCACACGCTGGCGCTCGAGGATATAAACGACGCCTTCGACCTGATGCACAAGGGTGAGTCCATCCGCAGCGTCGTAAACTTCTAGGGGCCAACAATGAGCAACCTCAAAACTTCGGGCGCGCACCGCTGCTTCGGGGGGACCGTAAGCTTCCACGAGCACCACTCAGAGGCCTGCGACGCCACCATGCGCTTCGCGGTCTACGCCCCGCCGGGGGCCGCGAGCGGCCGGATCCCCGTCCTCTACTACCTAGCCGGCCTCACCTCTACAGAGGCGAACTTCATGGAGAAGGCCGGCGCACAACGGCTCGCCTCCGAGCTCGGCCTGATGCTCGTCGCTCCCGACACGAGCCCGCGCGGCCTCGACCTACCTGGGGAGCACGACGACTACGACCTCGGGTCCGGCGCCGGCTTCTACATCGACGCCACGGCCGAGCCTTGGTCGGAACACTACAAGATGTACTCCTACGTCACCGAGGAGTTGCCCGCGCTTATCGAGTCCAACTTCCCCGCTCGCCCAGACTCCCGGGGCATCTTCGGTCACTCAATGGGCGGCCACGGAGCCCTGACCATCGCCCTCAAACAACCCGACCGTTACCGCAGTGTCTCGGCCTTCGCCCCGATCTCGGCTCCGACCCGTGCCCCTTGGGGGAAGAAGGCTTTCTCGAACTATCTCGGCCCCCACGAGGAGTCTTGGCGCAAGCACGACGCCTCTGAACTCGTTCTGAACAACCCCTTCCCCGACGGCCGCACGATCCTCGTGGATCAGGGTATGGGGGACCAGTTTCTCGACGAGCAACTCTATCCTGGCGTCCTGCAGGAGGCCTGCGCCAGGGCCGGTCAGCCCCTGACGCTGCGGCGTCACGAGGGCTACAATCACGGCTACTATTTCATCTCGACCTTCGTAAATGACCATCTTCGCCACCACGCGGCAGCGCTGAACGTCTGAGAACGCAGAAGGCTGCTGCGCGAGTTGGGCTGCTCGCTGACGTGGCTGTCGTCAAAAGTCGCAAATCACTGCCTAATTCTCTCTCGTCCATCGCCACGCTCTTTCTACAAAACAAGATTTTTGACGACGCGTCTGGCAGGAAGCGAACCTGCGACCTGCGGATTAGAAGTCCCAACTGTTGCGTTCTAGCTTGTACCAGCACGTACGGTGGTTTACTTCATTTTCAAGTGTTTTGCAGATACAGAGGTGGCGACTTGTCCCCTAGGTATTAGAGCGTGCTAGCTCAATTGCGGTACGGTTGCGGTAGGTTTCTCGGTCGAGCGGGCGTCTACGGCACACGGCTGTTGGCATTTGTCGAGAAGACGTGACTAGGGCTTCGCCAGGCGCACCGCTCGCGATCGACCGGTGGATGGGTGGCATTCTAGCCGGGATCGTCTATGGGAGTACAGCTGCCCCGATCGAGAGCCCGAGGGCGACGATCCCGGCGAAGGACGCGGCCGTGAGCGTCCAAGCGTAGCGGTACTGCCGGGAGAAGTCTCTGCCAGGCGACGGCCAAGCCCGGGAGTTAGGGACCACCAGGGTCAGGACGAACAAGGCAAAAGGAGCACCTCAAAGGGTACCGTAACGGCGAATACGAGCTCCTTCACGCCCCAGACCGTCCTTCCAACACCTCATAGCCCCTCGGCGTTCGGTTCGTCTCGCGACCGCGCCCCACACGCGACGAGTGAATCGAGGCCAGTCTGATGGACAAATTGCGCCGGTTGCACTCGAACGTTACGATCGATTTTCAGCCTTGAACTCCCTGAGGTGACCGTGAACTGCTGCATGACCAGAGCTCCTCTCGGCGATGAGAAGAGAGGCAAGAGCCCGGTGGATCGTGGAAAACGAGGCATTAAGCGCTCGACGGCCATAGACGCCAAGGCGGCATCCCTCTAGGGATCGCCACGGCCCCTGCAAACCATCACGATTTGCCGCTCCTAGGCGACACTCTTGACACCATCGGTGGGCTGCCGGAGCAAGCGAGTGTCCACCTCGATCGCCTTTGCGCCTCCGACATCACCAGCGAGCTTCCGGAAAGCTGTGACTAGCCCGGCGCAATCTCCAAGAGAAGCAAGCCTGCCCACTCAAAGTCGAGACGCGACGGGTCGTCGAGTGCACCAGTTCCTGGCACAATTGAGTATCTTAAGGATTTATGGAGCGGAGGAAGCGGAGACTGTGACCGAGAGAGAACGCGCGTCTACCAAAGCCTCGGTAGCCTCTTCAACGGCTGCCACCGGTCCCGATTACCGTTGGGGCTGTAAGCGAGCAAAGACTTTAGTGCATTGAGGGTTCTAGTGGTCACCTGGGGCCAGGAAGATCCAATCCCAACCCTCCGAACAGCGGCCAGGTTGTCAACGAAGATGGACGCGGAACTGCACGTCGCTTACGTCTGGTCTCTACTGCCGCGGGACGCCCCAGAGTTCATAGACTCAAATTACTACAGAACGCAAGAGGAGTACGCTCGGCAGGCTCTCGATGCGCAGGTAAGCACAGTAGAGGCTGCGGGAGGAATCGTTGCGCAGACCCATCTTAGGTCTGGAGTGCCAGAGAGGGTCGCCGCCAAGTTTGGTGAGGAGGTGGGAGCGGATCTGGTGGTCGTAGGCAGCCGGAGGCTCGGCTTCATAAAGCGATTATTTTGGGGTGACGAAGCGGAGAGGATCGCGCGTCGGGCGCCTTGTTCGGTTCTGGTGGTAAGGCAGGAACTTCCGCAGATTCCTGAACCGTAGGCTGGCTAGAAGTGGAGGTTGAGAGGCGTCCGAGCGAGGTTTCGCAGGTCGAGAGACGTTCCAAACACGCAACGTCGAACCGTGCTCCAGGCTCTTAGAAAGGCCAAGGGTATCTGGCGTCTACCTCATCGTTGAGATAGACACCCCGCAGCTACGGTCTACCAAGCGCTCTCGGTCCCATAAGAGATAGTTAGTAGCCCAGTACCAACACGACCGCCATAATCGAGAGCCCCGCACCACTGAGGAGATCGGGGCGAATGGGTATGAAGCGAGCGACAAACCTCCCGAGCTGCAGGCCGACGAACGTCGTCAGGGCCGTCATAGCGCCAAAGACAGCTGCCGTGAACACCGGGGGAAAGCCGAGCATCCCCAAGCCGGTGCCCGCGAGCAGGTTATCCAGGCTTAGAGATAGAGGAATACCGAAGAGCACCCAACGCTCATCCAATTCCTCTGGTGCTTCGGTCTGCAGGCTCCGAACGACGAGGTACAGGCCAAACACGAGCAGCACGATCGGTCCCACGAAGTCTGCCGCTTCACCGATCCCCTCCCCGAAGTAGCCCCCGATCAGCAGACCTACCAGGGGTGAGAACCCATCCCACAACCCGAACACCACCGCGATCCGGAGCGCGCGGAGCCAGTTGAACTCGAAAGCCCCGAGCGCAACCGCCAGCCGGGCATTATCGAGGCTGAGGACAAAACCGAGGATGAGAAGAGATATCAAGGTCATGGCACACTCCTTTCGGATCCCAATCCGCCGGTCGGTGAGTGATAGTCGCCGTTCTTGGTAAGGGCACGGGGGATGAGGTCTGCCTCGCTTGACTCTGAGCTCTCGTTAGCAGCCTGTACCGCCTCAACCACGAGCCGATGGTCGGGTGAGAGGTGGCAGACCGGGTCGGTGCGCGCGGCATCACCGGTGAGCTGGAACGCCTGGCAGCGGCAACCGCCGAAATCGACCTCGCGGCGATCGCAACTCCGGCAAGGATCCGGCATCCAATCCGTGCCCCGGAAGCGATTGAAGAGGGGCGACTCCTTCCAGATCCAGGCCAGCGAGTGCTCGCGCACGGGGGCCTGGGGAAGATCTAGCGTGTGCGCCGCGGGGCAGGGTAGAACGTTCCCATTGGGTGTCACAGTTAGCTGCCGTTGGCCCCAGCCGCCCATGCAGGGTTTGGGGTACTTGCTGTAATAATCAGGGATGACGTAGATGATCTCCATCTTCCCCTCTAGGTGCCGGCGCGCGGCGCGTACCACCGCCTCGGCCTCTTCAAGCTGAGCCCTGCTGGGCAGCAGGGCTGCGCGGTTACGCCAGGCCCAGCCGTAGTACTGGGTATTGGCCAGCTCGATCCGATCGGCCCCCAACTCCTCGGCCAGAACGAGGATGCGGCCGATCCTGTCGATGTTGTGGCGGTGGAGGACCACGTTAAAAGTGAGCGGCCAGTCCAACTCCTTAACCATACGAGCCGCCGCGATTTTGCGATCATAGGAAGTAGTGCCGGCTATACGGTCGGAGAGGGCAGGCTCGTCCGCCTGGATGCTGATCTGTACGTGATCGAGACCGGCAGCCTTCAGCCCCTCCGCCCGCCGTGGCGTGAGGCCTAAAGAGCTCGTGATGAGGTTGGTATACAAGCCCAGCTCGCGCGCGCTGGCCACGATCTCTTCGAGGTCACGGCGCTGGAGAGGCTCACCGCCCGAGAGGTGAAGCTGCAGGACGCCAAGAGCCCGCGCCTCGGTCAGCACCCGCTGCCACTCCGCCGTGGTCAACTCCTCGCGGTAGTCCGCGAGGTTGAGCGGGTTGGAGCAGTACGGGCAGTGGAGCGGGCAGCCGTAGGTGAGCTCGGCCAGCATGCCGAACGGCCTACTCATCGTCAAGCTCCACCAATCGCTTAGTAGCGAGCCGCGTTAGGAAATCCCGCACCTCGTCGCCAGCCACGCTCTTATACTGTCCGCGCAGCTTCTCCACAATCTCGACGACCGTCCGCTCCCCATCGCACAGCCCCAGGATGGTCGCGCCCGTTTGATTCAGGACCAGCACACCCTCTGGTTCCAGCAGCACGTGCCGTTCCCTCACAGGGTCCCACTCCAGTCGGACCCGTCGCGCCAGACGAGGTCGATTCGTAGATAGTACCGTAGTGCTCATGTCATCTCCTGTACCATTGTGCGTCCCACGTTCCCCAGGGTGTAGCGTTCGTTCGACAACCGGCTCAATAAGATCTGAAGCTGAGTGGCAAATCTAATGCCTGGTAAAAGCCGGGCTAGGGGATGCACTTAGGCATCCTTCTGTTCGATGCTGCCCGGATAGGCTCTGTCGATAGCATCCATCATGCTCCACAGCACGTCATTCTTGAAGGATAAAGCTGCCACAGCCCGCGCCTGGTCATCCGGTGTACGGCAGTGCTCCATCACCACCTCCAGAGCGTGCTCCGAGTCGCGCGGGGCCTGCGTAAGGCGGGCACGAAAATACGCCAGCCCGGCGGGGTCGATCCAGGTGTAGTAGCGCTCGAACGCGTCCAGGCGCTCCGCCATCAGGTCCGGCGCGAAAAGCTCGGTCAGCGAGGAGGCCACCGCCTCGACCCACGGACGGGTGCGGGCGAAGGTGACGTAGGCATCGACGGCGAACCGTGTCCCGGGCACGACGTGCCGCTCGTCCCACATCTCCTCCCGCGTCAATCCCGTAGCCTCGCCCAGACGCAGCCAGGATTCGATACCCCCCTCCCCTTCCGCCGTTCCATCGTGGTCGTGGATGCGCCGAATCCAACGCCGGCGTACCTCACGGTCGGGGCAGTTGGCGAGGATCGCGGCATCCTTGCGCGGGATGTTCTCCTGGTAGTAGAAGCGATTCGCCACCCAGCCCTGGATCTGCCGGCGGCTGAGGCGCCCCTCGTTCATCATCGCGTGGAACGAATGCCCGCTGTGATAGCGCCGCGACTGGGCGCGCAGGGCTCCGATGAAGCCCTCGGTGTCGGATACCACCAAGTTCAGATCTCCAGTTCTAGGCCATCCGCGGCCACTTCCAAGCCATGCTCCTCGACGATGCGCCGCTCGGGCGCGTCCTCGAATAGTATGGGGTTGGTATTGTTGATGTGGATATAGACTTTGTGCTCGATGGGGAGAGGGGCCAACTGCTTCAGGCTACCGTCGGCGCCGCTGATAGGCAGGTGTCCCATATCGCGCGACGTCTTGGCGGCGATGCCGAGCCGGACCAGCTCGTCGTCCTGCCAGCAGGTTCCGTCGAAAAGCAGGCACGTACACCCTTCCAGATGAGTAAGCACCGACGCCGTTAACTCCTGTGCGCCCGGTAGATACACCAAGACCCGGCCGGTGTGTCCGTCCGTGATCCGGTACCCCACCACGCTCTCTTCCCTCTCCCCGGTCCCGAAACGCGCCCGCTTGTTCGTGGGCACGTGGAAGGCCCGGTAGGACAAACCATCCGCGAGCGATACCTCTGCCCCTGTAGAAACCATTCGCCACTCGACGTTGGTATAGGCGCCGAGGGTGTGGAGGAGTGACGTGCCTCTGCTTAGAATCTCGTGGACTGCCTCGGTGGCATGTACCTCGAGGTCACCGGCCTCCCGCAGCAGTAGCAGACCGAGGGTGTGATCCAGCTCGGCGTCGGTGAGCAGCACGGCCTGCACCGGAGAATCCCTGACCCCCTGCGGATGCAGGGCTGGGAAGGACTCGATCTGAGCACGAATGTCGGGTGAAGCGTTGAGCAGAAACCATCGTCGGTAGTCGGCGCTCACCGCGACCGACGACTGGGTGCGCGAACGGCAGGGCCGCGAGCCGTCGCGAACGGCCCGGCACCGAGGGCAGCCACAATTCCACTGCGGAAACCCTCCTCCCGCCGCCGCTCCGAGCACACGTACCCACACACCCATCCTCCATCCGTTTACCTCGATCATTCTCCCTTGCCGCAGCCGCCCTACGACAAGATAGGGCTCGTGCGAGCGCCGGACCAGCCGGCCCGGCGCCCTGTTCGCCTATTCCCCGAGAAAAACGTACGCCGTCACCTCAGCGCTAGTCCCGATCTCCTCGAACTCGGGGGTCTCCCACTCCATGGTTATTACATCCATGGCTATCACCTCCTTTCAAATGGACTTTATCGTGCAGGCTCATCGTGTCCTGACGAGCCTGCACGGTTACCTCTATCTTCCCCAGCAAATCAAACAATCATTATTCACAGACCAACCCGCACCGAACCGGCGGAGACGGTCCTTCCCCTACGCTGAGCGGCGTCAGGAGACCTCGCCTGCTGACTCCGAATCGGCGACCTGGCGTGCTGACTCCGGCAGAGCGAAGGCAAAGAGAGCGTTTCCGCGGGGCGCCCCCAAAAGCCCGGGCAGGAACCCTTCGACCCAACTGCCCCAACCGACCGGCACGGCTATGTACTGCCTTCCGTCGATACTGTAGGTAATTGGGCTGCTGTGGTGACCGCTACCGCACTGGAACTCCCACACTACCTCGCCAGTTTGCGCATTGAACGCGCGGAATTCCCCCGAGGGTGCGCCGGCGAACACGAGGTCGCCGGCCGTGGCCAGCACCGACGCGCACATCGGCGTCTCGTTTTCCCAGGCCCACACCTCCTCGTTCGTGGACGCATCGTAGGCCTTTATGTAGCCCTTCATGTTATCGGCGTCCACGGTGACGCTCGCTCCCCAGTAAGGGATGCCTTCCTTGAACTCCTTGGGCCGCCGCGTGACCTCCGCTCCGGTATCCTGTATCGGGACGTAGAAGTAATCCGTCTTCGGACTGTAGGCCGCGTGCGTCCATTCCTTGGCCCCGGCCGGCCCCGGGAAAAAGTGTACCGGCTCCCCCTCGTTATACGGGGCCACCTTGACCGTTACCTCGCCACTGGCGTCGATCTCGCCCCAGGTTATACGCTCGGCGAAGGGTGTTATCCGGACCAGCTCACCGTTCGTACGATCCAGGACGAAGTAGTACCCGTTTTTGTCGAAGTGCGCCAGCAGTTTGCGCCCATCCTTGTCGAAGAGGATGTGCTCCATATTGCTGTCGTAGTCCCACAGGTCGTGCGGGGTGAACTGGTAGTGCCAGCGTATCTCGCCGGTATCGGCGTCCACGGCGATACAGCTGTCGGTGTAGAGGTTGTCGCCCTCGCGGACTTCGCCGTCGAAGTCGGGCGCCGGGTTGCCGGTCCCCCAGTACAGGAGGTTTAGCTCAGGGTCGTAGGTGCCCGTGACCCAGCAGTTTCCACCACCCCGCTGCCATGCCTCACCGTCCTCGGGCCAGGTCTCCGACCCCGGCTCGCCAGGCTTCGGGATCGTGTAGCAGCGCCAGACGCGCTCTCCGGTGTCGATGTCGTAGGCGTCTAGGTGGCCGCGCACCCCGAATTCCCCGCCGGAGCTCCCTACGATGACCATGTTCTTCACGACCAGGGGAGCGACCGTAGCGCTCTCCGAGGCCCGCACATCGCCATGCACAGTGTCCCAGATCTTCTCGCCGGTTTGGGCGTCGAGTGCGATCACGTGGGCGTTTAGGGTGGCGACAAAGACCTTCCCCTTCGCCACGGCGACCCCACGGTTCACGTTGCCGCAGCAGAGCGAGACATCGAACGGGATCTCATGCTTGTATCGCCATAGTTCCTGCCCGGTCCGGGCGTCGATGCACCAGACCCAGCCATCCCAGCCCGAGACGTACATGACCCCGTCCACGACGATCGGGGTGGCCTCGAACGCGTACGTCGACGCGCCCGCGTGAAGGCCGAACGAGCCCCACTGGAACACCCACGCGGGAGCGAGCTGTTGGACGTTCTCCGTGTTGATCTCGTCCAGCGTGCTGTACCGCTGCCCTTCGTAGGTGCCGTAGTAGGTTAGCCAGTTCTGCGGTTCCGAACGGGCGTCGAGGATGCGCTCGTACGTGACGTCCTGGGCCACCGGCGGCACATTACGGGTTTGGGTGCTCAGTTCTCCGAAGCGGACGGGCGACGGTGCATCAATGTATTCTTGAGTCAACGGATTCCCCTCTCTATGGCCGTGGCTGCGGCGGGCGGTCGAGTTTAGCTTCTTCCGGAACGTCCCCCATTACGACGATCGCCCCGAATAGGCCCTGGCCTTCATCGTTGCCTAAGTTGGAACTAAACCAGTAGTAGCCCGGGCCGTCGAGGTTAAGGGTGACCATTCCTCTTGAATAGACCGGCAACCATATCCATTGCTTGTCGCCGTTGCTCGGCAAGAGCGCGCAGTGAGTATTCTCGTCATCGTTAAAGATTTCGAGATCGAGGTCGCCCGCATGGGGCATGACGATGATCGAGGGCGAGAAGATCATTTCATCGGACGGAATCCGAAGTTGGGCGTGCATGCGGCCGTCGGGTCCCTCCTCGGCGCGCCCGAGGCCCCCTCCGTGAGTGATCAATCGGCCTATCGACGCCCTGTTTGGTTTGTCTAGCCCAAGCTCTTTCACCGCAGCAGAAAGCTCTTCGGTGGCTGCCATCGGCTTGACCTCCTATCCTTGATTTCCCCTACTTTCCCTAACGGTTCCCAAGGTACCATGTATACATAGTGGCGGTCAATCCCTAGTTTAAAGATCGAGTCCCGAATACAGCCTCCCGCAACCACGGGGAACATACATGCTAAGGCTTAATATATGCAAAACGTATGCAACTAGAAGCGAAGGCCGTTAACTTTTCGCATTCTTTCATTAAATGATAATGAATCAACAGTATTACAATGGACTTAAAAGCGATGACCACCACGCGCCTGCTCGGGAGTACTTCGGATTACACGTTCGCGGAGGTCCCAAACCCGATGGCACAAGCAAGGAGAGAGGTACAATGGTGAGCAGCGCAGTTTTGCTGCATTGGTCGAGGGTTTCCGATCCTCTAGATAAATTCAGATTCTAGGGCACGAGTAGAGATGCGGTTCTCTCCGACGCGTTTTGCCCTACGTTCCCGGTCCTTCGGGATGTTCGCAGTCGGGAACCTGGTAAGCCAGGCAGGTGAGTGGATGACCCTGGTCGCTTTGAACTGGGCGGTTCTCGAGTTCACCGGCTCCGCATTGTACCTGGGCTTGATCAACGCCTGTCGGATGGTTCCCGCTTTCTTGCTTAGCGTCCCAGCCGGCGTACTGGCGGATCGAAGCGACCGTCGAAAGCTGTTGATCCTGCTGCAGACTGGGATCATGCCTTTAACGTTCTGCGTCGGATACTTGTTGGCGGTGGCTAGTCCGTTCTGGCTGTTGGCTGTCGTAGTGACGCTACGCTCGATCTTGATGGCCGTGGTTATCCCGGTTCGCAATTCCCTGATCCCGAATCTGGTACTGAAGAGCCAGGTAGCTAGCGCGGTTGCGGTCGACAGCGCCGTACGAAACCTTTCTCGCATCCTGGGACCGGCAATCGCCGGAACCTTGCTGGCCGTGATGGAGGTCGCGGATGTATTCTGGATCAGCGGGTGTAGCATCGTGGCCGTGTTGCTCTCCCTGGTCATTGTTCGCCCGGAATCCAGCAGAGATGCCGATTCCCACGGCATAAAAGCGGATATCCGAGAGGCGGCTGCTTATGTAAAGAACAGCCCGTCCGTCCAGTCTCTCTTGATCCTGGCCGTGGTGCCTATGGTGTTCGCGTTTCCTTACACCGCTATGATGCCGCTGTTCGCGGAGGATCTCCTGCAACTCGGACCGGAAGGGCTTGGCATCCTGCTCTCGGTCGCCGCGGCGGGCGCTCTCGTAGGATCAGCGTGGCTGTCTCTGGGAGGCGAACCGAAAAGGGCAGGAAAATGGTTGGTGTGTTCGACCTTGGGCTTCGGCTTGTTCATCCTCCTGTTTATGATCGCAGAAACCCTCGTCGCGGCAGCAATCATAATGTTCCTGGTGGGGCTCGCCAGCGCAACATACCGTACGATGAGCCGCGTCACCCTTCAAACACGAGTGCCGGATCGACTCCGTGGCCGAATTTTGAGCATTGCACTTATGGATAGAGGATTAATGCCGCTGGGAGCGATCCTGATCGGCGCCGTCGCCGAATGGGCAGGCGCCCTGTGGGCCGGCGTGTTCATGGGGGGCGGCTGCGTGGCCGTCACGCTGGCGGTGCTCGCCGCTAGACGACAGATCTGGAGCCTGTAGACAGATCTGGAGCCTGTAGATACTGAGATCTCCAAGCTTGAGAACCCCCTACGAAAGCTACAACCGACCCCGCCTCTGCTCATTGCCGCATCTAGGATCTGTGTTAGAGGTAAGAAAGACACGGATTCTGCCCGACGTTGGAACTCGCGGCCACGCGGTAGTAGAAATAGACTTGCTTGTTGTCCAGTTACTCCTCGGCGCGAAAATCAATGTCGTGAGCTACTCTCTGCGTCGAGGATCCTGGACGTTCGCTCCAGGTTTTCAGGCGTTGCACCAGGTATATGCGCCATGGCTTGCCGGACGATGTTGCTTTTGCCTTTCAAATTCATGTTTCTCAGATCGAAGAGAGTAGACATGCAAGAAGCGCCGACACTACATAGCTTCACACGATCGGCTAGAGAAGCGCTGCCTTGAGTAGACTCAACTCGTGCTCAAAATGGAAGATGGCTTCGGGGTTGTCACTGCGTCGTGGTAGCGATCCAACTGTAAACTGGAAATGGGCAGCGCTATCCGAAGTTTGGCTGATGGGTATGCGGAAACTTTCCACCGTCCCTTCCGTTACGACCGGGGGCTAGGTAGTATGCACGCGGAAGGAATGCAACTAGGGAGGTAGCATGGCGGCACCCGAAGACTGGATCAATAAGCAAGTCTCTATCGAAATATCGGGAGTAAAGCCACAGCTCATTATCGGAGAACTCCTTGGGGTAAGCGACCGAGGGGTAACGATATCCGTCCCGGTTGGGGTTTCAACTTCCACCGTCTTCTACCCCTGGCGTGTAGTTCAGATGGTCCAGTTAGAATCTTCTGCTAACAACGCCTCGCCTTCCAACGAACAGCTAGCCCGAAGAATCGCTGAACTCGGAGACTAGGTTTCCGGGAATGCCGATTCTTTTCTTACGTCAACCACCTCGCAGCACCCTGCTTATGTTGAACCAAGATCTAGCAGCCGTGCTTCCGGCCAACCCTGGCTCCGCCTAGACGTTGCGTGGTTGTTGGCGAGGTTTCCCTAGAGACAATACATCAATCGTGGGCGGTGGTTGAGGCGACTATTGCTGTTCACCTTCTTCATGTAGCCGTACTCGTGGAGGAACAGGCAAGTCTTTTGGATGCTGCCGGAGAAGAAGGCGACGACACTCACCAAAGGCACAGTTATCACCTCGGCGATGGAGAGCCTGACTTGAGGGTCGTCCCGCTGGGCAATAGCCTCCAAGAACTCTTCGCACAAGCAGGAAACGGGGACGATGGTATTTTCCCCATTTCGCCCTCTCAATCCGGAAAGAAGATTTTATGCGACCTTCAGATCGGGGGGATAATGACCGTCTGGATAGGGGGCGAGTTGGGTTACGATACTAAGCTACCAGCTTTGCAACCGCGCAATGGTGCGGCGTCAAGAAGGGAGATGCTCGTATGGGTCGGAACGCATTTCCGGTCGTATTCGATGGCCACAACGACGTACTGTTAAGGCTTGGTGGGCCGGACGGGGGCGGACCCAGCGCATTCTTCGAGCGCGGTGAAGGGGGCCACCTGGATCTGCCCCGGGCACGAGAGGGGGGCTTCGGAGGCGGCTTCTTTGCCGTCTGGATTCCCTCACCCCAGACGCCCGAACGCACTCCGAGAGGGCTTCCACCCGCACTCGATGCCGCGTACGCGTTGCGCCGCTCGATAGCCGATACCGCCATGCTGTTCAAGATTGAGGATCGCTCGGATGGGAAGTTCCGGGTCGTCCGCACCACCGCTGAACTGCAGCGGTGCTTGGACGAGGAAGTAATGGCGGCGGTGCTCCACATGGAGGGCGCCGACGCGATCGATACCGACCTCGACACGCTGCGCGTGCTCTACCGGGCAGGGCTGCGCTCACTAGGCCTTGTCTGGGGCCGGCCGAACGCCTTTGCTGAGGGCGTCGCAGTGCACTTTCAGCGCTCACCGGATACAGGGCCGGGGCTAACCGAAGCCGGTAGGGAGTTGGTTCGTGCCTGCAACAACCTCCGCATCATGATCGATGTGTCCCACTTGAATGAGCGGGGCTTCTGGGATGTGGCAGCTCTCACAGATGCCCCACTCGTTGCGAGCCACTCTAACGCTTACGCGCTCTGCCCCTCCTCCCGAAACCTCACAGACCCGCAGCTCGACGCCATAGCCGACTCCGACGGAATGGTAGGCCTCAACTTCGCGGTTAACTTCTTGCGGGAGGACGCGGCCCGGGATGCAAACACGCCTCTGGAAGTGATGGTCCGGCAGATCGACTACCTGGTAGAGCGAGTCGGGATCGACAGGGTCGGCTTCGGCTCCGACTTCGACGGAGTTTTGATTTCGCAGGAGTTAGGTGACGTGTCGGGCCTGCCGAGGCTGATGTCGGCGCTCAGGGACCGAGGCTACGACGACCAGGCGCTCCGAAAGCTCGCTCACGAGAATTGGGTCCGTGTCCTGCGCAAGACCTGGGATGAGTAGAAGGTGAGTCAAAATATATGACCCCTGTATTCGACCCGCTGACATCTTAGTTCGGTCATGCCTAGCCCCTCTCCGTAAGGCAATGTCACCCCCCTAACAGCCAACCCCGCTTAACGCACTCTCCCACGGTCGGGCTGGTCGGCGAGAACTGCTAGCGGGTGAGCGGCCTAGTGGGCTCCGTCCCGAACCTCGGCCTCTCCACCCTGGTGACCCCAGCGGTAGGCTTGACGGCGTGGTGGCAGCGAGCCCTACCAGCACGGCCGGCTGAATGGGGAGCGTAGCACCGGCGAAACCGCCTTCCTCGTAGGCCAGCGGTCGAATCCTTCGGCGACCGTTAGACTCGACACTTTTGTCTAGCCATAGTACGCGCTCGTGCTATCTACGACGAGACCGCCACCGGTGGCAGTCGAGGCGCGTATTCCCGTTACCGTTGGTCTTGCTAGGGGCGCGCCCTTCGCGGCGAGGTTTGACGGACGCCCAGGCTTTCGGCGCGACCAACTTCGCCTGAGCCTCCGGCTAGGGCACGGGATCCCCGCTAGCGAGCTTTCCGGCCGACCTCGACGGCGACGCCTCTCCTACCTCTCTCTGACCAGCGTACGCCTGCTCGCTACGGCACTGCTCCGGCGAACCGCGTACCCGTCGACGAGAACGAGAGCTTAGGACGCAGCGTTAATTCCACCGCTGCTTTCGACGCAACCGGCCACTGGAGGCCCGGGCTACCGACAGCGACGACGAGAGAGCCTGGTCCAACCACAGCTCGCCGCGACGACCAGGCTGATACAGCAAGCGGAAGGGGCGGGGATCAATCACCGCCCCTTGCCGTACCGATCGATCCTTGGGTTAGAACGCCGCCACACCGGCCTCAGCGACCTCATGATCCTGGTCCGGGGTGCCGCCGCTTACGCCTATGGCGCCGGCTATGTCATCGCCACGCATGAGCAGGATGCCTCCGCCGAAGATAACGATGCGTCCACCGTTTGTAGTGTTGATGCCGAAGAGAGGCTGGCCGGCCTGCGCCATCTCGCCAAGATCCTGTGTGGACAGCAAGAAAGAGACCGACGTGAAGGCCTTGTCTATAGCGATGTCGATGCTCCCGAGCCAAGCGTCCTCCATCCTCGCGAACGCCTTTAGCTGCCTCCCGTTGTCCACGACCGCGATGTTCATAGGTTGGCCCATCTCGCGGGCCTTCTCCTGAGCAGCCCGTATAATGTTCTGCGCCTCCTCCAGCGTAATCGACTCCCTACCTGCTTCTGCCACGTTGGTTCCTCCTCTTTCGTTTACGTTGTCCCTGCTACCACTTTCCCCAACGCCCCCGCTCGCCAAACCCACGGCTCGGCGGCGCGTCTTGTCAGCCCCGACTCCGAATGGTTCTCGCTAATACAGGCCCCTGAAGAGCTGACACAAAAATTCTAGCTTCTGTAAATTCGAGGCTTGCGCGCGAGCTTATAAAGGAGCTTAGGAGCAACCTGTGAGGCACAATGGCACATGAGCCCTACCCAGCTTGGTCAGCTACAAGACGAACATGTCCGGCTGATACGCTAAGCGGAAGGGACAAGATCGGGTCTATTAACCGAGTTGCCACTAAAACTTCTTACCGGATACTAGGGTTGCCACTTCCTGTAGCTACCACCCGATGGGACAACTACTGTGAGATACGCTGTAGGTCTCTGAAGTCTACTTACTAGTAAGCTAGGAAAATAAGGTCGCCCGGATTTGCCTTCGACCCCGCTGCAGGTGTCGAGTCAGAGAGGGTTGCGCTAGTGACCGTCAGATGAGAGACGTCTTTTTCTTCGCCGTCACCACTTCCTCTGTCAATCACCGCTACGGGGGTGGCGCGTTGGTCAAGCTTCACTACCTGAATATCACGAGCACCCAAGCTACCGTTGGGGTCAGTAGCGGGGAAAAGTCCTGCCTCCAAAAGGATCTTAGAAGCCTCTAGCACAGATAAGCTACTAACATCCGGGGCCATGACCTCCTCCTGCCCACCGCTGAGGTAAAGGTCTATAACGGTCCCGATGGGAGCAGGTTCGCCTTCGGAGGGATCGGGTTCTTGAGTGACAATAGTCCCTTTGGGTTGATTGTCGTTGTCATCTGTGGCCCTTACACCTTTAACTTCAAGCACATAATCTGTGCCCACCGTCTGTGCAGCATCGCTGAGGGTCTTGCCTCCCAAATCCGGAACTATTGTTGTGGTCTTAGGAGTAGGGATGGCACTACTAAAACTATTATCCTTAGAGCTAGTGCTCTCTGTACTGTTTAAGAAGAGAGCCCCACCTATTCCCAAAACGAACACTACTGCTATCAGTGACAACACCACGATCCTTCCCAAGCTAGATGAAGGCTCTCTTCTATGTTTCTCTCCTTCGTTTTGATTATGCTCTGTAGGGCGGCGGTCCTCGTAAGTACTGGGGCGCTCGATCAGCGTGTCACGCCTCTGCTCAGTGGACGGTTGTTCGAGGGTTGGTGGCGCATAGCCCGGTGGCGCGTAGCCCGGTGGTGTGCCTCTCACCCAGGTTCTGCCATCGTGGTAGTGCCACTCGCCACCCTTGCGAGATTTGGCCCACCAGCGACCACTGTCGTCTTGGACCATCGAACGCTTTAGCTGCTCGTCGAACTTTTCTTGGGTGATCTGCCCGGCATCTACTTGGTCTTTGAGTTGTGCGTACCTATAGTCTACTTCTTCGAAGCTTAGTTTAGATTTTCTGAAGTCCATGTGCCCTATTTTCCCCAATCGATACGGTGAAATCTCGAGGGCTTGACCAGGTGATCTCTATCTCCCTAACCACCGCTTCGTCAACGGCACTCCCGAAATAGCGGGGACAAGCCAGCTGCGGCGGTACATCTGAATTGAAATTCCATCTTCCTTGAGGGTCGCGATGCCACACCGACGTGTAGCCCTGCCCGAGTGAAGAAGCGAGGAATCGGCGCATGGCCAAGAGATCTCCGGAGGTGAACGGCACCCCCATAACCCCGTACCCGGCGAAACGCTCTTCGTTGCCACTCGGAAGCTCAGCACCTTGTTCTAATCTATCCACAAGTTCCCTTGGCTCCGCTCTGCTTCCTCCTTTTGCATCGTCAGAGGTAGGTGATGGCCCTACTATGCCAAACTGCGTCAGTCAGTTAGTTTAAAAGGAACCCCCTCGCCTCCTTTCTCACGCTTTTCCAAGCAGGTCAACTAACTTCTTAGACGGTGACCGCAAATAACGAATCAGTCAAGGGTTAGGAAGAGACGTGTACTTACGCACCTCGACAAGTTCCGTGTGGCCCCAGATCTCCACAGTCCCATCG